>CAXNJE010000082.1:0-13593 GCA_964202565.1 Breznakiellaceae bacterium
GGCGAACGGGGACGTGGACTTCAGCCTCAAGCTGAACGAGGAACCCCGTTCCCTCTACCCGATCCGGGTGGCGGTGGGCTTCCCCCGGCCTATCCAGCTTCGCCGCCTGCTCCGTGACCTTTCCAACCTGGGTGTTGCTGCCATCGACCTGGTGGGGACGGAACTTGGCGAAAAATCCTACCGGGATACAACTTTGCTGACAGACGGAGGGGCACGGTCCGCGCTGATCGAAGGCGCGGTCCAGGCCAGGGACACCCGCCTTCCCGTTCTGGCCACCTACGCGAGCCTTTCGGCCTGGTTACGCGAAGCCCCCTGGGGTCAGGCCCCGCAAGTTCTCCTCGCGCCCGACAACGTCCGGCCGTCTGCAGCTTTTGCTAGTCTGTCCTTTGAGCCGACAACCGGACCCGTCGTGCTGGCGGTGGGGTCCGAACGGGGCTGGTCCGACAGGGAACGGGAACAACTCGAACAAGGCGGTTTTATCAGGGCGTCCATGGGAGAGAGGGCCTTAAGGACCGAGACGGCCTGCATCGCGGCGGTGGTCCTGGCTCTGGAAAAGATCGGAGCCTTCGGCTAGAATCCGCACCCATGAATCAGGACCGCGTCAAGGAACTGCTCCTCTCCGTAGAGGATGCCCCGCTCGATTTTTCCGTGGTGTTTTCCGGGAAAAAAAGCAAGAAAGTGAACGGGCTTTACAAGCCCGAAACCCACGAGATACTCATCCACAACCATAATTTCAAGGATGACAACATGCTGATGTATACGGCGGTGCACGAATACGCCCATCATCTGCACTGTTGCGCAAGGGGTGGAAAGTTGTCGGCCCGCTCCCATACGGCGGAATTCTGGTCCATCCTGCACGGTCTGCTCCAGAAGGCCGAGGACAAGGGGGTGTACCGGAACGTGTTTGCCGACTCCCCCGAACTGGAAGCCCTGACGGAGACCATCCGCAAGCGCTACCTGTACGAAAACGGCAACCTGGTAAAGGAACTGGGCAAGCTGCTGATGCAGGCCAACGAACTGTGCGCCACTATCGGCGCCCGTTTCGAGGATTATGTGGACCGGGTCCTGCGCATCCCCCGGATTGCGGCCAAAACCGCCATGAAGATGTACCAGTTCAACGTGAATCCTTCCATGGGCGCGGACAACATGAAAATCGTCGCCGGCATCGGCAACGAGGAAGTGCGCACCGCGGCCGAGGGCGCCCTGCTATCCGGCAAGAGCCCCGACGAGGTCCGTGCGGCGATCATCCGCAAACCCGAACCCGCCGATCCCCGTACCCGGCTGGAAAAGGAGAAAATCCGCCTGGAACGCACCATTGAATCGCTTTCGCGGCGTCTGGAGGAAGTGGAGCGCGAACTGGAAGGGTAAATAATCCGGCGCGTCTGCCGATATAGGAGGAGAGCCCCTATACGGAGTATGCAATGGATTCTCGCCGTGTCTATCACCGCGTCCTTTTCCCGCTAGCCACCTTGGCAGCTTCCTTTTTGTTGTTTTCCGCCGACGCCTCAACGATCTTGCCGCCCAATACTATACCTTTGGAACGGGAACAAAGGAAGGTTGAACCCTTTTTGTCGGGGGCATACTTTGTGGACCGTTATGAAGAGGAAGTCCGGGCAGAACGGGCCGAACCGTACGGGGTCAAGACAGAGATTGAAACCTTGCTCCAAAAGCGACGCGAGAACGACTTCTCCTCGGTCCTTCTGAACGATGATGTACTTGCCTTCTACGGTTCGCCCCTATCCAAGCGCATGGGCATCCTGGGGGTGCATTCCATCATCGAGTTGGACCGCATCCTGAATGAGTGGGCCGTCAAATATAACCAAGTCAACGGCGACCGGGGCGTACGCAAGGCCTTCTATATAATATATGGAATGGCGTGGCCGGAGGGGGAGATCGGTTTGCTGGGCGAGTCACGCCTGATTGAATATATAGAGTATGCGGCGGCCAATGACATCCTGGTTTTCGTGGATCACCAGATTGGCAAGTATCCGGTGGCTGAGGCTGTCAAACGTCTTTTGCCATTCTTGCGGTATCCCAACGTCCACCTCGCCCTGGACCCCGAGTGGCGTACCATAAGGCCCATGGTGGAAATCGGTTCGGTAACAGCCGAAGAGATCAACGACGCCCAACATATGATGCAGGATTACCTGGAAGAATACGGGTATCCCGGTGAGAGGATGCTGGTCATACACCAATTCCATTACAAGATGATCGGTGGACGGGAGAGGGTTCAGGCTACCTATCCCAGGGTACGCCTTATCCACTGCGCCGATGGTTTTGGACCGCCGGCCATCAAGAGGATCGCCTACAATTTCAATGCCCAGGCTCCCAACATACCGGTAAAGGGATTCAAGCTTTTCTTCAATTCCGGCATTCCTGGAACCGGCTACGACGAGCCCCTGATGCGTCCGGAAGAGGTCGTAGCCCTGGAGCCGAAGCCATATCTCGTGATGTATCAATAGCAGGAGAATGCGCATGCAATTTTTAGCCACCTGGGTTTTGACAAATCAGCTGTTTTGGCCGAATGTAATACCATGCTGAAAGAATTACGGCGATTATTATCCAAGTCCGACGCCGGACTCCACATGAACGAGTACTTTGAGCTAAGGCGCAAACGTGTAAGCCTGTCCTTCCTCATGATTATCCTGCTGGCGATACTCGCGCTTGTTCCTATTACCTTCCTCGTCATCCATAATCCCATCGCGGGGTTCGGCAGTGCCTTTATCGGTCTCCTGTCCTTGTTCAGCGTCGTCTTGGTGCTCAAAGGCAGGGACCAACTGGGAAGTGCCATCCTGCTTTCCACTATTTCCCTTGTTTTTATGGGGATCCTCATAAAACCAGCCCTATCGCATGAGGGAGAGTACATCACCATCCTTACCTCGATAGTAGGACTTGGACTGATCGTCATGATGCCCGCCGGTATCATGGTTGGTGCGCGTTATGCGGCAGGTCTGGGAATATTCTTCGCTATAGGCATAAACGTGTGCACCACCATCAGCGGTGACCCCCTGGCTATGGGGCGTCGCGCCATCGTCCTGGTTGTCTATCTCGTTGGGGCTTCGGTCATGTGGTACCTGACCAGCCTGCAGAATACCTTGCTCAAGCGCTCGATAGGCGAGTGGGAAAAAAGCTCCCAGGCACTGGCTTCTGTTTCCAGGATGATGTCCAAGGTGGCGGTATTGAAAAAGGAAGCGGACTCCAGCACCGAGTCAGTTGCGAATTCCTTTGATTCCATCGGCGGCATCATGGGTTCCTTCGTACGCAAGAACGAGGACCTGTATCAGGCATCCCGTGTACTGGGCGAGGCTTCCGACGCGGCGCAGCGAAATCTCGCATCCCTGCTTGACTCGGTCGATTCGATTACCGACGCATCCAGCAGGCAGAAGGAACTGGTCGATTCACATTCCAGTTCCCAGGGCCGCATGGTAAAGGCGGTGGAATCCATCAGGTCCGACATAGGCTTGGCCGATGAGACCACCCGCAGGCTGAACTCGCTGGCGGAAAACGGACGTGGTATCCTGGAAAAGACCATTGCCGGCGTCAAGGGCCTGGCGGAGTACCAGGCTAAAACCCTGGAGATAGTGGGAACCTTGGCCAAGATTTCCAACCAGACCAATCTTCTGGCCATGAACGCCGCCATCGAGGCTGCCCACGCGGGAGCGGCCGGTTCGGGTTTTGCGGTTGTCGCGGAATCCGTGCGGGATCTGGCCGACTCCTCCGGTGTCAGGACCAAGGAAATCGCGGGCATAGTCAGGACCATGAACGGCGAGATCGAGGGCAGTACCGAACGTATCCAGGCAGTGGCCGCCTCGTTGTATCAGATGATTGAGGAGACCGCCAACGCCTACCAGCTGATCTCCAACATAGCCCGGACCATGGACGAATTCGTCAGGGAGAACCGCGAGATGCTGAACGGCGTGCACTCGATAGCCGAACTCGCCAATTCCATCAAGGAAAATGCCGAAAAGGAACGCAGCATCTCCTCGTCCTTCGCCGAAACCTTCGAATCCCTCAAACGCAGCGTCTCCGTCATGTCGGACGGTATTTCGGAGCTCAAGGAATACAACGCCCAATCCGCCGGCATCATCTCCCAGGCCTCTGTCGCAAAGGACGAGAGCGTCGCGGTGAATCAGGCCATCGACAAGCTCCTGAATGAGGAACGCAAGTCGACCCAGGAAGCCTAGGTATACAATCTGGATGAGTAAACGATCGGAGAGAAGGGGTCCGGCCCATCCCGCATTCCAGGCCTTTGTTGAATTCGGAATGATCACCCTCGGTTGTGCCGTAGCCGCAGCGGGTTTCAACCTTTTCATGCGTCCGTCGGGCCTGGCGTCCGGTGGAATCGTGGGCATCTCGGTACTGGTGCGCACCCTCACCGGCATGGAACCTGCCTACATTCAGTGGGCCCTGAACCTGCCGCTCCTGCTTTTGGGCCTGTTCGTCTTCGGCAAGGAATACGGGCTCAAGACGGCCTTTGGCTCCTTCCTTTTTCCCCTCCTCATCCTTAATCTGCGCTTCTTGCCCGAAGCGACCCGGGATCCCCTGTTGGCCTCCGTATTCGGAGGAGTCAGCCTGGGATTGGGTCTTGGACTGGTGTTCAGGGGCAAGGGTTCGATCGGAGGTCTTACGGTGAGCGCCCGGGTCATTTCCGAGCGCACTGGAATGGCGATGGGAACCGTATTGGCCATCCAGGACGGGATCGTGCTGGCCGCGGCCGCCTTTGTCCTTGGCCTGGAAGCCGCGCTTTACGCCTTTGTCGTGGTGTTTGTCATGGGCCGTGTCATAGATCTGGTCCGCGTGGGGCTGGGCGGTTCCAAACTGGCCTTGGTGGTATCCGAAAAGCACGAGGAACTCGGCAAAATCATTTTGGGGGACCTGGACCGGGGTATGACGATTGTGGGTGCCCGTGGCGGTTTTACCGGAAAGGACCGTCCCGTGCTCATGGTCGTCATGGATCCCTCGAAAATCGTACCCTTCAAAGCCGCGGTCAGGGAAGTCGACCCCTCGGCCTTCGTCGTCATCATCGACGCCCATGAGGTGCTGGGGCTGGGGTTCAAATCCCGCTTGTAGTTCCAGTGTCCGGCCACACCGGCGGTGCTGCAGATTCCCTACGCTTGAGGATGCCGACAGCCGCATAGGTAAAGGGAGTCATCACGGCTTCCACCGCGCATTTGAACAGGTAGTTGGTAAGCACCAGGGAGATGAAAATTTCCCAGGGGAAGACGCCGAAGACACTGGCCACCAAAACAAACAGCAGCGTATCCACCAGTTCGCCCAACAGGGTGCTGCCCATGGTACGCACCCAGAGCAGGCGTTCGCCGGTCATCTTCTTGATCGAGGTCAGGCTGAAGGCGTTGGAGAGGGAGCCGGCCAGGTAGGCCACCAGGCTTGCGGCTGCGATGCCGCCGGAACTGATACCGCCCAGGATCGCGTCGTAGGCTTTTTGGCCGGTGGTGCTTTCCCACGCGGCTTCCCCGGGCATCAGCTTGAGTATGAAGAGTACCAGACTGGTAGCCGCCAGGGTGACAAAGCCGGTCCAGATGACCCGCCTGGCGGCCTTGAGCCCGTACACTTCGGTGAGTATGTCCCCGAATATGTAGCTCACCGGAAACAGCAGGGTGCCGCCGTCGAAGGCCATGGAAACGCCATAAAGCGAGAAGCCCAGGTCCACGATCTTGGCGGAGGATGCAATGTTGCTGACCACAAGGACGGTGACGAAGGTCGCGGTGATGATATCCAGATAGCGATACATCGGCCGTATATCGGAATCCGGGGTTGACTGTCGCGGGGCAAGGTGCATGGGGAGAACCTCTCGTTTTGGTAAGGCGGGTTGCGTAGGGACCGCCGCAGCCGGTATCTATGGCCTGAATAGCAGGGCAAGGCGCGCGGCAGGCTGCTGGCCACGCTCCGGAAAACTAGCATGAAAAGACCAGGCTGGCCTAGCCTGCCCTGGCCGTCTGGCTTGGACAGACCTGGTCGTGCCTGACGGAACCCGGACCCTATTCGTCCACCCAAAGAGGCGCTTCCTGGGTCGAAGCCCTGGTGACGGAGGAATTTGTCTGGGTGCCGGCCAGTTCGACGTGTTTGGAGGAGCTGTCCAGCGCCAGTCCCAGCTTGCGGGAGAAATCCGCTACGGTGACGTTTCCGGGGAAAGCCTGGGCAGCGTTTCGCAGGTGTACGAGGGCTTCTTCTTTTTTACCCGCCTGGAGGCTCAGGTTTGCCAGATTAAGCCGTGCGGCCAGCCAATCGGGATCGCGTCGGACGATGTCTGCCAAAAGGGGCAGGGCCTTGTCGTAACGGCCGTAGCGGGTGTGCAGCTGGGCCAGCCGGTTGCTCGCCTTGCTCCAGTCCCTGCCGGTCAACCTTACAATTTCCTTTTCCAGCTTGGCGCCGATTTGTGGGTACCAATCGCTTTCGACGGTCCTCGTGCTTTTGGCTGCCAGTTGTGTCCGTGCAGCCGGATCCGGTCCCAGGACCGGGATGGTTGACGGCGGCAGGGGGAGGGCCGGGTAGGATGCACGCAGGTCCGCCACGGCGAGGAACTCGAAATCGGTGCTGCCTTCATAAAGGTCAACCAGGGCGGAAGCCTTCTTCCAGACGTTCGGAAAACCTTCGGCGAGCACGGTGGTTTCCAGAGGAATCCACAGGGTTCCCCCGTGCCTGATGGTCTTGAGCCCGTCGGCCGCGAAGAGCCAGCCGCTGTCTTCCCGTTCCCCCGTATCGAAGGCCAGGAACACGTGCCCGGGCGAGGTAAGTATGGCGGTCTTGATACCGGCGGCCTCGAGCAGGGAGGCCAGCATGGCCGTACTGTCGTCGCAATCACCGCCCTTGTAGGCCAGGGTAGTACGAGGGAAGCGTACCGTGTCCACCGAGCCGCTTTTGCCCAAAACCTCGGTTATGGGCGATTGGGGGTCCACCACATAGGTCATGGGAAGCGAGCCGAGGGCGTCGCAGATGAGCATGGCCCGCCGGAAGGTGCGGGATACCAGATTGGAATTCCCGGTTTCGGAGAGAAAATCAAAGGCCAGTCGCGCGACGGTTTCCTCGTTGGGTGTGATGAAGGCCGCCAGCTTGCCCGTGTCCTCCCAGGTGATGGCCGTTTTCCGGTACAGGGTTACGGGGCGCGAGAATTCGATGGACTGGGCGCCGTGCTTATCCGTAAACTGGACGCTCACCAAGGCCTGCAGGGGTATGTCTTCCTGCACTTCCAGTACTTCCTGATTGAGTAGGGCAGGTAAGTCCAGACGCACTTCACTTCCCGGTTCCAGAACGGCAATTTCCTTGCCGGTAGAAGGAAAGTCCATGTATTTCTTGATGAACAGTCCGGCCCGCACGTTGCGGATGGGCGCATCCAGTGTATTTTTCAGGACCACCGAACCGGCCGCCTTGGTCCGGTAGGCCTGCAGGAGCGCGGGAAAGAGGGCGGCCAACTCCGTGGAGACCACTTCCGGAGACGGCAGGGCGGTTTCGGTACCCCGTTCACGCTCCTGGAACACACGTCTCAGCGCGGCCGTCGCTTCCCGAACTTCACGGTCCTCGCCCGCCATGGACAGAATGCTTTCGTAGGTCCGCATGGCCCTGCCGTAGGCATCCCTGGCGCTTTCGGCTCCAAGCTGATCCAAAAGCTTGAGGACGTCCCTCTCCGCAGCTTTAGCCTTGGTTTTGAGCAGGCCGATTTCCAGGCGGAGTTTCCTGTCCAGCGCCTTCCCGTCGGCCGGACGGTCTTCCAGGTAGCGTTCGAGGGCGGTCCGCGCGGCCTCGGAGGCACCCATCGCGTCGTACGCGTCAGCCAGGGCCAGGGTGAGTTCCGCCCGGTTGGCATCGGCCCGCAGGGCTTTCCCCGCCGCAGCCACCGACGCCAGGTCTGCCGGAATTTCTCCGGGGCGCTCGGCCAGGCGCAGTATCCGCTTGCCCATGAAATCGTTCACATACACGATACCGTCATCCTGGACTGCCGCATCGGTAAAGGTTGAGAACAGGACGGCAAAGCCTTCCGCCTTTCCGTCCCAATTCCAGAGCATGCGGCCGGACGGATCAAAACGACGGATGTCGGTGTTGGTTACGGCGAGGAAGCCCCCGTCGGCGAAGATCCTCATTTTCATGATCATGGTCCCAAGGGGCAAATCGGGGTAGACCAGGTTGCGGACCTTGCCATCCGCGGTCATGACGTAGATGGCACCCCGGGAAGCGTCTGAAACCCAGATAGTATCGTCCGGACCCGAAGCCGCGGCGGGGGCTGATATTCCTGCGGGCAGCTTGAACCTGACCGGCATCCTTCCCCGGTAGATACGTACAGACTCGGCGTCCACCAGGAAGGGCGAACCGTCGTCCATGATTCCGAAACCACCTCCGGCCTGACTGTCCACCCGGAGCTTGCGGTAGTCCTCGCCCCCATCGGGGAAGGCCCAAAGCCCCGAACCATCGGCGCTGCGCAGATACAGGGTCCCCGCCGGGGTAAGCGCGACCGAATGGGCAAAGTTGAAGTTGCCCTCGTCCGAAAGTTTTTTTGCCGGAAGCCCCGTCACCTGCCAGCGCCGGTCCATGGCGAGCACCAGGGACCCGCAGGCCACGATCAGGGTTCCGTCAGTGGCAACGGCAAGACCGTAGGGGTATAGAACGGAGCGGTTAACCGGAAAATCCACGCCTATCAGGTCGGCGGGGGAGAAACTGTCGATAAGAACGGGCCTGGCGGCTTTATTCCCTGTCTCCAGATAGCGCGACAGGGATTGCAGCATACGGGCAAATTCCAGATAGAGTGTTTCGCCGACACTGGGGAAGGCGGTGTATTTCATCGCGTTGGGCGCGGACGCCACCCCGGCAAGCTGGAAAATGCCGTTGAACGAGCCAGGTTCCCCGGTTATCGTGACGCGGACCAAGGGGGTTCCATCCGGTGGAAGTGGCGAGTTCGATTTCACTACCCGGAAGCGTACGGCCCCGGTTTCTGCAGCCAAAAGCACGAGCGCGGAATCCCAAGCCTTGCGGATGGAAGCCGCCGACTGCTTGTCCAGGTAGTCCCACACCGGTTCGATGACAACCAGTTCAGGTTTTGCGGCAGCTTTGATAGTGTCGCTGTAGTTGCCGGCTTGCGGTAATTCGGCACCCTTATTATCAGCTGAAAACCCGTAGGGAGCCGCAAGAAGCGCCAGGATCGTGGCATGGATGATGAATCGTATACGCATGCACCCAGTATCTTATATTCTGGCGGCAAAAACATCCGGAAAAGCGTTGATTTTGCACGAGAAACCCTTGTCGGTCCCTGTTTCATACTCCAAGGTGCCGTCCAGCTGGTATTCCACCAAAGATTTGACTAGCTGGAGACCCATTCTCTTGTCCATCCACCCCTGATTTTCCGAGGCTATACCCAATCCGTTGTCCTTTATCCAGAGATCAATCCCACGGTCCCCCGATTTTCGAAGGCCAACGGTGATGGTTCCCACATTCCTGCCACCAAAGGCATGTCGGAATGAATTATCCAGCAATTCCGCGACTATCAGTCCTATGGGCATGGCAAAATCTACCGTCACTTCCAGCTCGGTCAATTCCAGCTCGAGCCGTATACCCCGCGTTGAAGCCCGGTTCGTATCCGCGATATAGGCGATGAATTTCCTGAGGTACTCCGCGAGGGGCAGTCGGGAAAGATCGCGGTATTCGTACAGCATCTGGTGGACCAGGGACATGGAATAAACCTTCGCCTCCAGGGTCTTGAGGATAGGGCGAAAGTTTTCATCCTCAAGTTTCTCCGTTTCGAAGGAGAGCAGTCCAATGATGGATTGCATGTTATTTCTGGTTCGGTGGAATAGTTCCCTTATCAGGACTTCTTTCTCATTCAGGCTGGTGCGAAGGCTTTCCTGGGCTGCGGCACGCTCTGTAATGTCCACCGCAGCCACTACGACCCTATCGTACAGGGTTTCGTGTCCGGGTAGGACTTCCCAGCTCGCCTCGATGCGTCGCCGCTCGCCTTTCAGTGTGCCGAGTGTACCTTCTATGACCAGGCTCGTTTTACCCTCGGCTATGGCGGTCAACTCCCGGGCGAAGATGGGCCAGGACTCGGGGATTAGGATTTTATCCAGCGATGCAACCAAGTCCGGTAGATCCGCGGCCTGGTGTAAGGTCATGCTCGCCCGATTCGCGCTGATGATGCGTACCAGGCTTGCGCAGTGGGTTACCTCCTCGGGCCTGGCTGAAAACCAGGTTTCAAGGTTTATGTTTTCCTGCCGGTTGTCACCGCACAAGCCCAGCTCTTCCAGGCGCTTCCTTACCAGGGAAAAATCTTCCAGCCAAAGGGAGACCGGAGATTGCTGGAATAGGGCTTGGTAGCGTTTTTCGCTTTCTTCCGCAGCCTTCCTGGCAGCTTTGGCTTCCAGGTAGGTGTTCCGCAGTTTCTCTGCCTGGTCGTTGAAATTCGCTTCCAGAGCGTCGATTTCGTCGAAACCAGCCTTTCTTTTTTGGGCAAACTGGAAAGGTAGGTCCCGATCCATCAAGTCGAAGGAAGCGAGTCTGGCTGTATCGCCCATCAGGCGTCGGGTAAAGCGGCTCTGGAAGTACAGGGATAGAAAAAGTGCCACCAAACCGGTGCCCAAGGCTATGGGCAGAAAATCGTCGCGTACGGTGGATATCCAGTCTTTCCCTATGGATTCCGGATCTCCCTGTAGCACCAGGTATCCGATGCGCTTCGTCTGACCTCTATCCAGTATTGTGATGGGGCTTTCCCTCTGATACTCCAGGCTGTCCGTGCGGGTACCCGCACTGCTTACCTGGTTCGTGTTGTCCTGGTCCAGGACCACCGCATACTTGATATGGGGAGAGGCGGTGATTCCCTCCAGCAATGCGTATAAAAGAACCTTATCGTAGATCCGTAAGGCCTCCGAGATGGCATCCAGATGAATATCGCTTTGATGCTGAAGCTCGTATTGCAACTTGGCTTCTCCCGCCCGTGCATTCATCCAAGTCTGCATCCCTACGATGAGGGACATTACGGAAAGGCCTATTACAAACGCTGCGGTGAAAAGCCTGCGGTTAAGCGAATGGGAGAAGGGTACTTGTTTCATCGTTCCGCTTTGGTCGTGAAATCGGCGGTAACGCAGGTGAAATCCCTGGTCCGTTCCTCCACGATCTTCCACCTTATGATCATGGCGATAGGCCTGTTCCGCAGTCCTTCCCAGGAGGAAAACCGAAGCTTTCCTGATAGGGTGCAAGCCCCAAAATCCATACTCGAGAAGGGTTCCCCCACTTGGACGAGGTTTGGATAGGTCTTTTCAAGACCTGCCATGCGGACATAATCTCCGCCGATTTCCCCCCGGTTAAACGAGGCGAGGGCCCGCTCCGAAGGGACACGGATGAGTTCCCAGGTATGGCCAAGCCGCCGGAAAGCCTCGTCGAATATGCGATCCTCGAAACCCGACCGGTCAGGGTTGGATCGGGGGAACCCATCATTCGAATTTATCAGTAGATCATCGGCTCCGGCAGCAACGACCATGAACAGGAATGCCATCATAAGGAGGATTGCAGTTTTTCCTGCCTTCATACATCTAATATATACTATTGAAGCCATCTTTTTCAAAGCCCGGCACTGGCTTATGCCACGTATTGTCCCCAGGCCTAATGCCCGCCCTCACCGCTTCCGCCCATCCGTTTGATCGCCTTTTCGACCAGGACTTTAGCGTCCTTCCATGGGCTGTCCGGGCCAATTGAGTCGGGAAGCGAGAATAGCACTTTCATCTGGTCGAAAGTAGTGCCGTTCAGTTCGGCAATGCGGGCCAGAGTCACCAGCCCGTAGGCTTCACCCCAGGGTGTATCGTCGCTCAGCGCGGGGTCCAGACCCAGCGATGCCTTGAGTTCCGTTGCATTGGTTCCGCTCATTTCCGCCATCTTGGCCAGGGGAATGGCTTCCTCGATCTTGCTGGCCCGGGTTCCGGCGGACAGGTTTTTGGGAAGGCCGTAACGGTTCTTGAATTCCTCCATGGAGGTGCCGGAACTTTTTACCAGTTCCCTCAGGCTGGGTTCCTGCATACCGCTGGTACGGTCGAAACCCAGGGTCTGGAGGCCGAAGATCGCCAGGAAGAAGGTACCGGCAGCGAGTGCGACGGCTGCGGAAGGGCTGATGCGGGTGCTTTTCGCCAGGCCCATATCCAGGGTTCCCTGAACGGGACATACGGCGGCGCATTTGGCGCAAGTGATGCATTCGGCGTCCAATATGGCGGTTATCTTCGATACCGTGATGTTGGCGGGGCAGGCCCTATCGCAGAGTCCGCAGTCTATGCAGGTTTCGGCGTCACGCCGTACCTTGAAGGGGGAAATCAGGCCGACCAGCGCGACCATGGCCCCCATGGCGCACAGGTACTTGCAGAAAAAGCGTTCATAAAAGAAGGACGCGATCAGGGAGACCACAAGGATGATGAAGCCGATGGCGTAGCCGGGAAATAGCTCGGCCGGGTTGAACAGGTGGGCGTAGGCAGGCCAAGGGTCGAAGCTTTGTATCCAGAGGGTGCCGGTAGCCCAGGCCATATAAATGGTTAGGGCCAGGATGGCGTATTTCGCGTACCGCAGGATTCGGTCGGCACGGACCGGCACCACGAAGCGCTTGGGACCCAGCAGTTTCCTGCCCAGATTTCCGGATAGCTCCTGCAGGGTTCCGAGTGGACAGATCATTCCGCAGAAGGCCCGTTTGAACAGCAGGGCGATGCCCACGGAGACGAAAAACAGTCCCATGGTGCCTGAAAAGATCTTTCCCAGCGTCGCTCCGTCCGCCGTTATCCAGCGCAATAGCGATTCGAGCCCCCCGAGCGGACAGAGCGCGTGCACCGACGCATGGGTCTTGCTCACGAACATGTGGGCGAAGAATTCCCACGTTACGAAACCGAGCACTCCAAGGAGCACTGCCCAACGGACCAGGACGAAACTTGTTTTTCTGACGCGCATGAGGTTCATGGGGAAGGATAATACTGGTAATCATTATTAAATGCTATTGACTGCACCGGATAGCGCGGCGAGAATGGCGGGCATGGAAACAACCAACAAGATAGACTGGTACCGCACTCCTATAGACCGGGAGACGCTGAAAGGCCTTACCGCCAAAAGCGATGCGAAAGGGTTTTTACAGGCCGGCGGTTTTCTGCTGGTGTATCTGGGCCTGGGCGCCCTGGCTTTCTGGTTTTTTACCGCCAGGCTTTGGATTCCCATGATCATCGCCTGCTACGTTTTCTCCATGTTCACCTTTTTTGTGAGCATGGCGGCCGCGGTTCATGAACTCAGCCACGGTACCGCCTTCAGGACCAAGGCCTACAACGAATTCTTCTACAACCTGTTCTGCTTCCTCACCTGGAACAATCCGGTTCATTTCCGTGCCAGCCATACCTTCCACCACCAATTGACTGTCCACCGCGGACTGGACAAGGAAGTCGTACTGGGTCCTGTACGGGAAGTCCTCAATTGGCGGCATTACTTCCAGTGGTTCACCTTCGACGCCGAACTCTTTGTCCACTGGGTGGGCATCATGGTCAGGCAAGCCCTGGGGAACGGGGATGCTGAATACTTCTTCTGGGATCCCCTCTTTTCAAAGGACGATCCGCGACGCAAGCAGATGATCAACTTTGC
>CAXNJE010000083.1:0-13371 GCA_964202565.1 Breznakiellaceae bacterium
AAAGACTGCGGTATTCGCGCTGGCCTTGCTGGCAAACCTGAACCAGCGGCGTTTCGCGGTGCAGAGCCTGGTAATATGTCCCACCAGGGAGCTGGCGGACCAGGTTGCGGCAGAAATCCGGCGTATTGCCCGGGGAGATGACAATATAAAGGTGATAGTCCTGTGCGGTGGCGTGCCCCTGCGGGGACAGGGCTCAAGCCTTGAACACGGGGCGCACATCGTGGTGGGAACACCCGGCCGGCTCATAGACCACCTCGATCGTGGCTCCCTCCAGCTGGACTCCATCAACACCCTCGTACTGGACGAGGCGGACCGCATGCTGGATATGGGTTTCCTGGACGACATAATCCGGATAGCCGAAACCTGCCCCAAAGACAGGCAAACCCTGCTTTTTTCAGCCACCTACCCCGAGAGCATCGAAAGGCTCGCCGGGCGTTTCCAGAACAGGCCCATACGCATCCAGGCACAAACCCGGCGCACCGATGACGCGATCAGGGAGATCGCCTACGAGGTTCGTCGCGAGCTTGATAATAAAACCCGCTTTGAAACCGTTGCCCTGCTCCTCAGGCACTTCCGGCCCGGCAGCTCGCTGGCCTTCTGCAATACCCGGGTGGCCTGCCGCGAACTGACCGCCTGGCTGAAGGATCAGGGCTTCGACGCCCTGGAGCTGCACGGGGAATTGGAACAATGGGAGCGCGACCAGGTGTTGGCGCGTTTCGCGGGCAAGAGCGTCTCGGTCCTGGTGGCCACCGACGTAGCCTCCCGCGGCCTGGACATCGACAAGCTGGAAGCGGTGATCAGCGTGGACATCCCCGCTGATCCCGAAGTCTACACCCACCGCATAGGCCGCACCGCGCGGGCCGGGGAAACGGGGCTCGCCCTCAGCCTTTTCGACGTCGGCGAACTTGCCCTCGTCAGGCGCATCGAAACCTACAACAACCGGGAAATCCCGCGCGGGGAACTACCTGCCCTGGACGAGACGGAATCCAGCCCGCTGCAGGCCCCCATGATCACCTTGCAGATTCAGGGTGGCCGCAAGGACAAGATCCGCCCCGGCGACGTCCTTGGGGCCCTTACCGGGGATGCCGGCTATGCCAAGGAACAGGTGGGCAAGATCAAGGTAAGCGAAATCTGCACCTACGTGGCGGTAGACCGCAATATAGCCCTTGAGGCCGCTCGCAGGCTGGATGCGGGCAGGATCAAGGGCAAAAGCGTCCGGGTAAGGGCGCTTGTTACTTAGTCGCATTGCTCATTCCAATCAGCGACTCAACTGGTTCCGGAAAGCCCTCAGGTGATTTTCAGAGCCGTTCCGAAGGTATTCGAATACCTTGCGGAGGTCCGCATTCTCGCTTTTCGAGAGGAGAGGACTTTTCAGGAAAGCCTCGTACATGGCGATATTGTCGATCTCGGCTTTCTCGCCCGTTTTGTAGGCCTCGGTCAGCGTGGCGGGAACGGGAACCCGCGAAGCGGCATCGTCCACAGGCATGGTCATTTTTCGTGTTGCGTACACCTCCGCAAGCCATTCGATGTGCTGGTCCTCGACGGTCTTGATGTTGGAGAAGGGACGGATGGTGCCGAATTTCTTCATCACCGCGACGTATTCGGCACGGGCAAAATATTCATCCTCCACCGCGTAACGGAGCATCTGTTCCACGCTCCAGGACGAGGCGGTTGCCGCCGCACCCGGAGCTCCATAATTGGCGCCCGATTCGGCAAAGGCCACGCTGGAAAACGCAAGGGCCAGAGTCAGCAGGAGGGAAACCCGCAAAGTACCTGAACTGGAAATTCTTTTCATCTTATTCACCTCTTCATAGTATATAGCAGTATTCATGCCAACATGTTATAGAATAGTATTCTATTGCCAGGAATGCATTTATTTATAAAAGCCCCTGAACGATTTATTGCTATCGGGTCATGGCTGCGCATTTTATACCCATCAGGGAAAAAAACGCAAAAATGCCTTAACGTCCACAAGCCTGTGGGTATATACTTTTTCACGGAGGATTCAACGAAATGAAAGAAACTTCTGCGGCGAGTGTTCGCCGAGTTATCGAGAGCGGCAAACGTGAGGCGTCGGTATTGGACAACGGCCAGATCCGGGTCATGGTGACCGACAAGGGCGGGATGATTCCGGAGTTGGGCGCCAAGGTGGCGAACGGATTTCTCAATGCCCACTGGTTACCCGAATTCCGGTCCAACTCGGGAAAGAAATTTTCCGAAAAGGACGATGCGGCTTTCTGGAAAGTGGATCTGCTTCATTCACTGGCGGGGAATTTCCCCTGTGTTCCCAGTTTCGGCGGCGGCGAGGATGGAGGCATTGCACACCCTCCCCATGGCTGGTCCGCCAACCTGGTATGGAAATTCGAAAAATCCGGTGTCGATAAGGAAACCGGCGCAGCCTGGGCCATCTCGTCCATGAACAGCCCCGAAAAAGCCCTACCCTTGCGTTTCCGCAAGATAGACGCGGTTTTTCCGGATTCACCTGTCCATTATGAATCACTCGAAATAATCAACAACGGCACCACGGATGCCGACATCAACGTCGCCCAGCACAACACTGTCGGGGCCCCCTTCCTCCAGGCAGGTTGCCGCATTTCGCTTTCTGCCGATCGTTTTGTCACGCCACCAAAGGGTGGAGAATTCGACGATACCGGCCGGCTCACCGTCGGTGCGGAGTTCAAGAACCTGAAAAAGGCGCCCATGAGGTCCGGCAAGACCTGCGATATCAGCCTGGTTCCTGGCATGATAGGTTATAGCGATTTCGTCACCGGCCCGGTTCCGCAGAAGGCGCCCATCGGTTGGAGTGCGGTCAGCAACCCGGTGCTCGGCCTCGTGTACCTGTGCTGGTTCCCCGGTCCCGCCCATGCAGCGGAAGATGATATAGTGTTGTCCTTCAACGATTTGTGGATGCAATACGGTGGACGGCGCTTTACCCCCTGGGCGGCCTACGACGGCGGCATGGACAGGACCTTCTGCCTGGGCACGGAAAATTCGATCGGTGCCTACGCAAACGGTGTTAAATATTCCAAGGCCAAGAAGGAATTGCTGGGTTCCCCCACCACGGTCCGCATCCCGGCCAAGGGCAGGAAGGTACTCCGTTACGGGACACTTTTCGCTCCCTATGCGGGGGGCTCGCTGGATAACGGGCTCGTATCGGTGCAGGCTGAAAAGAACAAGCTGGTACTGGCCGGTTCGTCCAAGACCGTAAAAATTGCGGCCGACACCGCCTTTGCCAAGCTGAAAGGGCTGGAAAAGGGCACACGCTGACAGATAGGCATGATCCGGACCCGGCTCCGGTTCCGGATCAGGCCTGGTAAGCCGCCTCGAAGGCCAGCCAGAGCGCGTCGGCCTCCGGAACGGGGGCCAACGCTTCTATCCTTTTTTTGGGGTCCGCCGGGTTGGGAATGGAGAGGGCACGGCAATGCAGACGGATGCCGCCTCCCTTCTCGCTCCTGCGGGACCCGTATTTAAGGTCTCCCTTTATATGCAGCCCGGCGGCAGCCAATTGGGCGCGTATCTGATGGTGACGGCCGGTGACCAGCTCGATTTCCAGAAACCGGTACCGGTCTCCCTTGCCAATTATGGTATAAAAGAGGGTGGCTCTCCGGCGTCCCGGCCCCTTTTCGGTCCAGGCCTTGCTCTTGTTGGACTTGCTGTCGAATTCCAGGTAATGGTTCAGTTCCCAGCGGGTAGTCGACAGGGGCACTTCGTCCCCTCCATCCGGAGCTTCGACAATGGCCCAGTAAAGCTTGCGCACCCGGGTTTCCGCGAAAGCCGCGTTCAGCACCTGTGTCGCATTTTCATTCAGGGCGAAGACGACGCAACCGCTCACCGGCACGTCCAGGCGGTGGACGACGGCGACATTTGGCAGAACGGTCCCTTCCTCCGCCAAGGCAGCGGGTCCGGCGATATATCGGGCGGTTTCTGCGCGCAAGTCGACCATGCCGCCACTCGCGCCTTCCACGGCCTCGCCTATGCGCTTGTTGACGATGATGCAGTTCTGGTCCCGGTACAGTATGTTTTCCTTGGTCATCACAGGCCGTGCTCCTTCAAAAATCGTTCGGTCTCGGACCTCAAGCTTGCGAGTTCGGCTTCGATGGAGGCAGGGGTTTCCGAAACTTGCCTGTCGTAGATACCGTACGCAAGCTTTACCGCAACCACCCGCCGGGCAGCGTCGCGCACCCGGGCCTCGTCCAAGTCGCCCTTCTCCATCGCGGATACCAAGGCGTTCCGCAACAAGGCAAGGTCCTCTTTCCAGGTGAGTACCAGATCGACCCCCGCAGCCAGGGCTTCCACCGCAGCCTGTGCGGGCTCGCGGCCTGTCGCCCGGATGGCGCCCATGCGCAGGTCATCGCACACCACAAGCCCCCCGTACTGTAGCCCCTTTCGCAGTACCCTGTCGATGATGACCGGCGACAGGCTTGCCGGCCGCTCCGGGTCCAAAGCCGGCACCATTATGTGCGAGACCATGAGCGCCGCCGGATTTCCCTGCCGGATGGCCAAGCCGAAGGACACGAACAAGTCGTCCAGGGCGGCCTTATCCAAGTCCAGGACGGGCATGCCGAGGTGGGGATCGACAGAAGCGTTCCCCGGAAAATGCTTGACGACGCAGGCTATCCCGGCCCTGCGCATGCCCCGGACAAAGGCCCCCGCGGCGATTCCCGCCGTTTCGCCGTCCCGGCTGTACGCCCTGGTGTCCAGAAAAGCCAGGGACCTGTCATCGAGGGTTTCCGCCACCGGGGCCAGGTTCAGGTTCATGCCCAGCAAGCCCAATTCCCGGCCGGACCGGTACGCGGCTCCCTCAACCAATGCCCTCAGGCGCGCACGGCCTTCTACTGGGTTCGCAAAACTTTCGGACCACTTGCCAAAGACGGCGGCCGCAGGCAAGCGGGTAGCGTCGTTGCCGTACCTATGCACCAGGCCGCCTTCCTGATCCGCCGCGATGAGGGGAGGCACGAAAAGGCTGCCGTCCGCAAATTTTCCGACATCCTTGGCACCGGAGCCTATCGCCGCGTGTATAGTACCGGCAAAAATACGTGCCGAGCGGGCACCGTAACCCAGGTTATACTTGAAAAGCATCGCGCCACCGGCCGGAAGCTCCGTTAACAGGGCTTTGGTATCAGCCGGCAACCCTTCCGTACCGCTCAGACCCGTCAGCAGGACCTGGGCAGCTATGGTCTTACGACTCATGGCCGCCACATACACCCCGGCACGTTGGTCAGCGAACACGCTCCGCGCCCGGAACCTCAGCTCATGGACCAGTCTTGCCGGTTGCCGGCGCACTCCCGACCCAGCCAAAGCCCCCACCGTTGAAAGCGCCGCATCACCATAACGCCCCGCGCGGGAAGATCCCAAAAGCGCCACTCCAGACCCGCAAGCGCAAGCCAATAGGGCGGATGCGACCAGCAACGAATAAAACCCGCAGTTTCGTAAGGGATGCTTCTTCATCGAACCCGATTCTAGCCATCAGCCAGCATCGGAACAAGCATCCGTATCCGTTTTTATGGAAATGAATGAAAAAGTTGCCAATTCCCGGACTAGGAAATACGGGTATTTGGAGTTACAATTATACAGTGTGTATCCATTCAATCCTGGAGGTATCATGAAGAACCTGAGAAAAACAGCGGCTCTACTGGCCACCCTGATCAGCGCAACCTTGCTCATCGGTCTGACGGGCTGCGACGGTCTGGAATTCCTAATCGAATACAAAGACGCCGTATACGACATCAGCGGAAAAGTCATCAATGTGCGGGAAGTCGAAGACGCCACGGGTTATTCGATTCCTGCGGGTGGAAAAGTCGAAGTAACCAAGTTCGGAGAGTCCACTGTCTTGGGAAGTTCCACAATCAGTTCGACTGGAACATACTCTGTGAAGGACCTTCCTTCCGGTGAATATGTTGTTAAAGTTAAAAATGCAGTGCTAAATAGTGTTACTTGGGTAGGCGTACCTGTTTCCGTTGAAGTAGCCGGTGGTGATGTGGCGGATAAAGGTGTTTTTGCATACACCGGTACCGACTTGGAAGACAAGGCGCTCATCATTTTAACTTGGGATTTTGAAGAAAATAATACACCTGACTTGGACTCTCATTCTTACTTGGGTGGTGGTGTGAATGGTCCGTCCACCATACATGCTTACTATCCTGCGATTCCAATTAATTATAGAACCCAATCCAGCGGACGGATAAAGGCCACCCTGGAACGTGATGTTACTGGCACTCCAATGAAAAATGGAACTTGGTACCCGGTCGAGACCACGATTGTTGAGCAATCCGGCAATTCTGGAACCGATGATGCGAGCTACCTCCGCTTCTACGCACACGCATTTGATGGTTCCATTTCCGGCGTGGATAATCCGGAAGTCATTCAACCTGCGAACGCGGTGGTATACGTGATGTACAACGGTGCTCATTTCGGAACATTCTGGCCTTCATTGAATACCAATTCGACTTGGGAACTATTTTTGAAGATTCGAGCCGATAGTAACGGAGAATTGACCATCGCACCATCGTCTTGGGATGGTGGGGATGGTGTTACAACGAGTGTGGATGGCCGTTCCCTCAGCGCCATGGAAGGAACCGGTATTCCTGTAGAGCTTGGTCAGTAAGTCTAGATAAAACAGCGGGAGCGTGCCCAATCTTAAAAACGGGTGCGCTTCAAGGAGTAACGATGAGAAAGTCTTTATTGGTAGTGCTTTCCTTGCTTTGCCTCACCCTCCCCTCCACCCTCTTCGCGCAACGAACGACGGGAACACCCAAGACCTTTACCCTTACCTTCCAGGTGAATCCGCCGAACGCGGCGATTTTCGTCAATGGTGATCAGATCAAGGGAAATAAGGCGCCGGCCTTGGCTGCGGGTTCCTATACGGTGTCGGTGAAAGCTCCGGGTTTCGTGGATTTCAACACGACGGTGAACCTGTCGGGGGATATGACCATTCCGGTCAATCTGCAGCCAATGAATTTCCTGCTGTCGGTGAACGCGGGCAACGTCAAGGGTGCCCAGGTACTCATCAACAACAACCCGGCGGGGCAGACGCCTTTCAGCACGCAACTGCCACCGGGATCCTATTCGCTCATCATCAGGGCCCCCGGTTTTATGGATTATGTTGAAAACTTCTCGTTCAACGCACCCAAAGCGGTGAACGTCACCCTGCAGCCCCTCAACTTCCAGCTGTCCGTAAACGCGGCCAACGTCAAGGGTGCCCAGGTACTCATCAACAACAATCCGGCGGGGCAGACGCCTTTCAACGCGCAGCTCGCACCCGGATCCTACTCGGTGACTGTACGGGCACCCGGTTTCGTGGATTACGTCGAAAATTTCGCGCTGAACGGTCCAAAGGCGATGAGCGTCACCCTGCAGCCCCTCACCTTCCAGCTGTCGGTGAATGCGGCGAACGTCCAGGGTGCCCAGGTGCTCATCAACAACAACCCCGCAGGTCAGACTCCCTTCAACGCGAATCTTGCCCCCGGATCCTATTCGCTCATCATCAGGGCACCGGGCTTTGTGGATTATGCGGAAAACTTCGCGCTGAACGGACCCAAGTCGGTCAACATCAGCCTCCAACCACAGACCTTCCAGCTGACGGTCAATTCCGCCAACGTGAAGGGCGCTCAGGTACTGATAAACGGCAATGCCGCCGGTCAGACGCCCTTTGCCACGCAATTGGCGATCGGGTCCTATTCGGTGACGATAAAAGCACCGGGTTTCTTCGACTACGCCGAAAGCTTCCAGCTTACCGGTGCGAAGGAGATCAACGCGACGCTGCAACCGCAAATCGCCACCTTCCAGGTGACACTCCCCGCCGCCAACATCAATACGGATGTCAAAGGCGGTCATTGGAGCCAGATCCAGGTGTACATAGATGGCGTATTGCAGAAGAGCCAGAGTGGCCAGGTGAGTCCCGGCAAGAAAATGGTCAAGATCACCGCCGGTGGCATGCAGGTTCAGAGTATGGTGGATTTCCAGGCGGGAAAAGCCTACACCTTCGAGCCTTTTATGGGAGTAACGGTTAAATAAGTTCCGGTCAGCCTTGATGGTTTTGGGCGTGCCTTTGGTGAAAAACCGGAGCACGCCCGTTTTCATTCCCTGCTTCTGGCAATAATCTGGGAAAAAGTGTAGTATTGACCCATGGAATTGAAGGTTCGCAAAGCTGGCGAAGTGTATATCATCGATGTGGAAGGCGAGATGGATTTGTACAACGCGTACAAGCTCAAGGAACTTTCAATAAGTTTGCTGGAAAAGGATATTTCCCGGTTCATCATCAATTTGCAGGATGTGGACTATATGGATTCCAGCGGTATTGGCGCGTTGATCTTCATTTGTTCAACCATGAAAAAACAGAATCTCAAACTCGCGCTGACCAATATCCACGGGTCGGTAAAAAAAGTTATAGAACTGACCAAGTTGACCTCATACTTTCCCATCAGTGCGACCATGGACGACGCGCTGAAATTGGTGCAGGAATGAATATGGACAGTGTGAAGGATATCGGAATCGATGGCACCTCGATCCTATTCGACACGGAGGGGCTGACCTTCTCGGAATTTCCTTCGGACTACCGGAACATCCGGTACTTCGCATTGCTTATAGTCCAGAACGCTCCACCGGAATTCAAGGAATTCAACCTTCTGGAACAGCAGATAAGCGAACTTATCAAAAATGCCGTCAAGCACGGAAACAATAACGATCCGTCCAAGAAGGTCCGGGTCTGGTACGGATTCGACCAGGACAGCGCCAGGCTCATCGTGCGCGACGAGGGCAAAGGTTTCCGCAGTCTGGAAGAGTGGAACCGTTTCAACCGGAAGCGGCTGGAATGCCTGCACGAGCAGAATTACGAAAAATTAGGCGATTATGTATCCTTCCGCACGGACGACAGCGATGAGGCGGATGGTGGAAACGCGCTCTTTGCCGCCCTGGAATACTGGAACGGGGGTTTCTGTTTCGACGAAGCGCGTACCGGCGTCGCCATGAAAAGAACCTTCCGCTAGCTCGGATCAGGCTTTGTTTTCCTTAAAACTGGCATCCGCGTCGGTGAGTGCCTTGCCGTACAGGTACTCAAACATGAAGCGCAGGTCCTCGGGCGCGATATCCAGGTAGCGGCATCCATAATAATGCATGGACGCATCCCGGTAACGCCGTACTATCCTGGCTGTGGTTTTTACGACCCGTTTGCTGATGGTGAGCTGGATGTCTATTTCCGAATCCAGCAACAATGAACCGGATAGGGTCGTCGAGGAATTGGCAAAAAGCATGCCCGAGGCGCTTATATCTATGACCTTGCCCGGGAAGGGTTCGTTCTTGAGCGTTGCCGACTTGAAATAACTGTTCATCTTGAGTGAATAGGCCAGGACTTTCGCGAATTGATGCAGGGTATCCACTATGGCCAGATCGAAGGGTGGCTTTCCGGCAGCGTCGATCCATAGGTGAATATAGCCGATCACATATTCCTGAAACTGGATGGGTGACCAAAGCTCCGAGTAGATTCCCGCGTCCCGTTTTGACTTCATGAAACGTTCGGTCGCGTCGTCCACGTAGGCCTTGTCGGTACCGGAACTTTCAATAAACCGCTTGAACATGTCCAAAGTTATAAGCCGCGGTTTGGGCGCAGTGTCCACCAGAGGAATTTCGTTCTGGGTGGAGGGGATGAAAAGGGCTTTTCCCGTTTGGGCAATCAGCCGTTCTTCTATGGATTTAGGTTTGGCATCCTTGAACATTACCAATTTATGCCCCGTAGCGCTCTCATGGGACCAGCTCGACAATTGGGCCACCAGTTCCTTTATATCCGCAGGATTGAAGACCTCTGAATACTCGGGAAGGTCGGCGGGTTCAAAATCAAGGGTTTTGGGAAAGGCAAGATCGTAGCGGTCGCCATGAAAGGAAAATACAACCTTCAAGTCCAGGGGGGAACTTACCCGGGAAAAGGCCCTGGTCAGGTTCTTGTACAGGAACTCCGGAGCCTCGGTGACCACCAGGGTATCCTTCACCTCCAGCACGATCGCGGTAAAGCTGATAGCCTGCCCCCGATAATCGAACACCAACTCAAGTTTCGAGCCCTTTTGGGCTCCCGAAACCGCGCGGTTTGACTTAAGCCGCAGTTCGATCTTTGGAGGCTGCTCGACCTTCAGGACATATTCACCCCTACCGTAACGGAGCGAGATGGGCGACTGTTCGTCATACAGCACTTTCAGGAGGAAATCTTTTTCAATGCGTTTGATCGGCGTGGCCATGTGGGCTCCTAAAAAAAGCGCTTGTATGTCAAAGGGTCGAAGGAAAGCTCACCCTTGTCGCCTTCCTGTACCTTCAGGACGGGTAGGTCGAGCAAAACCGTATCCACCGTCCAGTCTCCGCCGCCTGCAGCTGAAAGATGAATCTCGCCTGCGCAGGTAAGTTCCTTTCCGATCAACCTGACCAGGAAAGATATGGTTCCTTCAACCTGCACCAGGGGGCTACCGATATGCACCTGCGGGTCCGAACCGAGGGCTTTGAGATTACGGAGCGACTGTTCATCGATGGCTACATCCGCCGCCTTTTCTGTTTTTCCGGAGTTTGCGGCCCTGTTCAGGGCGGCCATCGCGGTATTGTAGGCCGATCGGTCGGCATCGCCCCAGCCGAGCAGGCCTATCTCGTAATCCGCTGGCATCCGCAGGGCTTCTGTATTGTTCGGTACCCGCAGATCGACGCGGTCCCCCACAGGTTTTTTGACAGGCGCCGATTCATCCACGAGGGAACGCATGACAATCCGGGGCGTTTCTATGGGGGCACTACGGCTGGGGGCCTCCAACTCCGGTTTGGCCGGAATTGCCTGCGGCGCTGGCGAGCCTGGCGCTGCGACAGGGTTCGTAGCGCCAGGCTTTGGATCGGGTGCGGGCGGGACGCCCCGGATTCGGGCAAACAAGCCACCAATCATCCCCGAGATGCCCGAAACCGTACCTTGGCCCTTGTCGCCCGCAGCGGACGAGGAGCAGGAGTAAAAGGGAAAAAGAGAGAACGAAAAAAGTGAGCATAGCATAAATGAAAGGACGATGCGCTTACATAGGGGAGTGGAATCATGGTTTTTCCGGTTTCGCTTCTGCGCTTTCATTGGCTTTGATTCTAGCGCGCGCTCGGAAGAACGTCAAAGGGCGTATGGACATATCGCAACACCGACGCTAGTATTCTCCAAGGCACAACATGGGCACCGATTCATTCAGCGCGTTGGACGATCATTTCACCGAAGCAATACGTGACCCCCTCTGGGGACACGTGTACCTTACCGGTGCTTTTGTCGATCTTATATCGAGTGCGGCCTTCCAGAAATTGACGAGAATCCGTCAGCTGGGACCAGCGGCGGCGGTATATCCTGGAGCCACCCATACGCGGGCAGCCCATTCCATTGGTGTCTACCACCTTTCCCGCCGCCTGTTGAGATCGCTCCTGGAACGCGGGGCCGATGAGTGGACCAGCAGCACTGGGGTCAAGTCCTTCCTGGTGGCCGCCCTGCTGCACGACCTGGGCCATTTCCCTTACGCCCATAGCCTGAAAGGATTGCCTTTGGAGGATCATGAGGCGCTTACGGGCAAGATCATCCTCTCGGATGCCCTCAAGCCCTTGGTGGCCAAAACGGGAGCCGATCCCCACCTGTGTGCAGCGATTGTGGACCGCAGCAGCTCCGCAGGTGATGATGTGGAGGTGGGCTTTTTCCGGCAGCTGCTGTCCGGCGTGCTGGACCCGGACAAACTCGATTACCTGAACAGGGACGCACGGAACTGCGGCGTGCCGTATGGCGCCCAGGATGTGGACTTTACCTTCAGCCGCTTGTATCCCCACCCTACCCGCGGGGTTGAGATAGATTCCCGGGGTACCCAGAGCGTGGAAGCCGTGCTTTTCGCGAAATACCTGATGTACCGATCGGTTTACTGGCACAGGACGGTACGGGTCGCCACCGCAATGGTCAAGAAAGCGGTAATCACCGGCCTGGAAACCGGTACGATACGGGGTGGGGAATTGTACGGCCTGGACGATGAGGGGCTTTTCTCCCTGCTCGCCTCACGGAGCAACCCCGCCTTCGCCCTGGCAGCTTGGGTGCGCGAAGCCAGGTTCTTCGATCCCATACATGAATTGCCCTTTGATCCGTCACAAAAAGCCCATCTCGAACTTGAAAAACTTGAAACGAGGGGGGAAAAGGAGCAGGCCTTGGCGGATGGGCTTTCACCTATCGCTGGCAGGACCATCCAACCCCATGAGCTCATCATCGACCTGCCCGAACCCGTATCCTTCGAAACGGATTTGTTTGTCCGTGACGAGAATTGCCCGTTTTCCCTGAGCAGCACTGTTTTCAAACCCGAAGTAGTCTCGTCCTTTACCCGTTCCCTCAGGATAATCCGGGTGTGCGCGCCCAGGGATACCGCCGCCGCGCTCAGGCTTTCGGCCGTTAAAGCGGCTGCGGTTTTTACCCGCGTCTTGCTTCCGTCCTGAAAATGGCTACAATGAAAATGGGGCTTTGAAGAAACGGGTTGCGAAATAGATAGGAGCTTGCATGGATATACATAATGTCACGGAAGACAGCGTACTCGATACCGTCAATGAGATTTTCGACGAGATCGAGCGTACACACAAGGCAGACAACCCTTGTACGTGTTATCAGTGCCGCCTTGACACCGCCTGCTACGTACTCAACCGCAGTACGCCCCAGTATGTCGTATCCAGCAGGGGCGTAGCCCGGGTGGAAGAGGACAGCATAGAACACCAGCAGGAAGGGGCCGATCTGGTCGCCCTGGTGTATGAGGGCATCCACCGGGTCGCCAGGACCAAACGCCCCCATTTCGAGCATTCGAACAAGCGGGAAGGCCCCGCAGGCGTGGAAGGACCGGTTTTCAATTTCCCCACCATCGTCGGACGCCTGTTCAATGGGCAAAATTTCGAACCACTGAATGGAATAGACGTGACCCTGTTGCTGGACGGCGTGGTTTCCACCATGATCGATCCCAACTGGCAAAACCCCTACCTGCTTGTTCCCAATACTGCCGGGGCCTTCAGTTTCCGGCCCCTTCCCATCAAGGCCAACTCGCTGGGGGAGGAGAAAAGATTCTCCCTGTGCATCAGGGCTTCCGCCCCTGGGCTTGAGGACCTTAACCACCACTTTGAATTCAGCCTGACGAGTGAGCGCGATGCGACCGCTTCCTACAGCAAGCAGAGGACCCATCACATAGGCGACCTGTACCTGTTCCCTCCCGAAGTCGAACAGGACGATTGACCGATGCTTTCCCGATACCCCTTTCTTGACGGGAGGGCCCACTTTCAGTACACTCCCCTTCTACGGGATGTTGCCTAGTGGCTAAGGCGCTTGCTTTGGGAGCAAGAAATCGGCGGTTCGAATCCGCCCATCCCGATTTTCCC
>CAXNJE010000084.1:0-13234 GCA_964202565.1 Breznakiellaceae bacterium
GAAGCAGCTATATATTTTGATGGGTTCAATTTTCACGATTTTTGGTGACGATTGACTTTGATAGGCGTTTGAGGGGAACTGATGGCTATACACATGGAAAACAGGCGGATGCCGCTTATATCAGGCTGGCAGAGGGATACTCTTTCGAACCGGAAGATGTGGGATACGGTGTGATCCTCGATTTCGATCAGTCGGGCAAGTTGCTGGCTGTCGGGTTGCTGGAAATATCCAAGAACATTCCTGGCGGATTATTTCCAAAGGTGGAAGTGCTCACCGCTTGAAATTACCCTGGTTCTGCGACTGCCGGGGTTGATCTCAAAAATAATCACCGATTTCCCCATATTTCCACCGATTTGCTCCTTCCACCGCAAGCGTCGTGCATATTTCGCCCGTACTAAAGGCATGAACTACCCAATCCTGCTGCCGCCCATAGCTATCAATCCCCTGATCGACATGGTCTTCAAGATCCTGTTAGGCACCGAGCCGAGGAGCGACGCAGATATCAGGGCGATAGCGCGGGCCTTGTCGCATCCCGTGTTTTTGTACACATTTTCACATTCAGGTGCGGCAAGGTGTGAGAAATTCGGGGTACTCGGAGCTCAAGCCGGTGGTCGCAATCCGGGTGTTGCGGGACCGTATCCCCCACAATCCGGCACCGCCGCGTCCTGTAAGCGAGTACCGTGACCGTGACGCCGACGGCAACGTCCTGCACGGGTACCCGTTGATCGCCGTGATCGAATTGCAAAACTGGATCGAAAGCGCAATTTCAAGGAGGAACTGGAGCGGTGGCTCTATTTTTTTCGCCCATGGCGCGGAACTGTCCCTGGCCGACGACCTGCCTCCGCAACTCCCAAGCGAGGTTTTCGTGAAAGCCGTAAAAGAAATGAAGCGCATAAACGACACCCTGGAACAGCGTCTGGACTACAACAGCCGCATGGACAAGATCCGCTGCAAGAAGGACCTCGAACTCATCGCAGAAGCCAAACGACAGCAGGACGAGGCGTATCGACTGGTAAATAATGCTGCCTGCTACTCTGCGGCGACCACCCGGTTGCGGCCGGCTTCCTTGGCGGCGAAGAGGGCCTTATCGGCCGCAGCGGTGAGGGCGGCCGTATCGGAGGCTTGGTCCGGTGCGACGGCGACTCCCAGGCTGGCGCTCATGTTGAAGGGCACGGGAACCCCGCCCGATTCCGGCACGATTGCAGGGTGAAGGCTTTCCACACAGCGACGCAAGCGGTCGGCGACCAAGAATGCGTCTTCCTTTCCGGTGTCCGGTAATAGGAATGCGAATTCGTCGCCAGCCAGCCGGGCGGCCACATCGCCTTCGCGAAGGGCGGGTTTGAAGGCTGCGGCTGCGGCCTGGATGACCAGGTCCCCGCCGCGGGCACCACAGGCGCTGTTTATCTCGTGGAAACGGTCCAGATCCATCATTACGAGTGCGAAACGGTGGCCTCCCGAAGAAATGGCGGAGAAACGGTTGCCCAGCGATTCTTCCAGGAAGCGGCGGTTGAACAGGCCGGTAAGTGCATCCTCTACCGCACGGCGCCTGGCGGTTTCACCCCACCTTACCAGGTCGTTAAGGAAGTGGGAGGACTCGTCGAGCCAGGACACCATCACGCGGCCGATGGAGGTGAGCATTTTATGTCCAATCGCACTGTGTTCGAAAACCAGGTGATAGAAATCGGTTCCTTCCAGAACAAGGAGTTCCGAATCCTCTTCAGCCCTGCACTGGGCGGAGCGCGGCGCACCCTCGATAACTGCCATCTCCCCGAAAAAGCGGCCGGGACTAAATTCGTAGATCGTCCTGCGGGTTCCGTCGGTCTGGGCCACACTGGACCCAATGCGTCCGGTGCGGACTATGAAGATTTCTTCGCCCTTGTCACCTTCTTCGAAAACGACGCTGCCTTTGGGGTACCTGCGTTGTTTGAGGAATCCGTACACAATAGCTATTTCGTCTCCGGATAGGCCCTCAAATAGAGGTGACTGTACTGGGATGGAAGAGTGCAGGCTCATGTTTGAGTCCTTATCCGGGTTACACGGGCTCCGCCGTTTCCCCAGACTTCAAGCATATCAGCATGGCAACACTTGAAAAGTTCAGAAAAATCCTCTCCGTCATTGGGCCAAACAGCCCAAGTTACGCTGGCGGAAAAAATGTAGGCGGGTATATCCCCTTCCGCAGGCACCTGCGGAATTTTAGCTATATCAGCGCCAACACGTTCTGCCAGTTTCTGGGCTTCCTTTGGCTTGAGGCCGGGCACGATTATCGCCGTTTCGTTGCTTTTGATGCGGATTCCCCATCCGCGACTGTATTCGCGAACCAGGGATTTTAGTACCAAGGCGATGCTGTTCATGGCCACGTCCCCTGCGGAATGCCCGCGGGCGTCTACCAGGAGTTTAAAACGATCGGGCTTGAGCACCACCATGGTGCAGGGGTTTTCGGGAGAACGGGATACTTCCTCGTCCAGGAAGGTTTTGGACCACAGTCCGGTGCCCGGATCTTCGTAAGCCCTGCGCTGGAGTTCCCGAACCCAAGGTGCGTTTCGGGATATGAGTTGGTTCGTCGAGCGGAGGCGCCCGGCAAGCATGGCCAGGGAACGCAGTTTGACCCTCGCGCCAATATCGGGTTTTTCCCGCAAAAGGCCGGCCATTTCCCAATCCGAACCGGGAAAAACGAGGAGGACTGAATCTTCGGCACTTTCGGCGGCCGCGTCGAACACCGCACCCCGGGCAAAGTCGAAATCGCCCAGGGTATCTCCTGACGCGAAAAGAGCCATATCTTCCTGGCCGCCGTCCTCGCGGGTGCGGAAAACCCTTACGGAACCGGACTTTATGATATAAAAACGGGCTGCCCTATCCCCGGAATCGAATAGGCGCGTTCCCATGGGAGAAGAAAGCTCTGATGTCCTGGACGCTACATACGACAAGTCTTCGGAAGACAAATTGGAAAATAAATCGGAGAGGCGGAGTATTGTTTCAAGTTCATTCATTTTCGTTTCCGCCTGAGACATCCTATTTCTCCCTGCTTGAGTATAGGTGGCCCCTCCCGCCGGGGTCAAGCTTCACGTCACGCAAAATTGGTCCCGGTTCAACACAGCCTCAGGCATCGATTTTACCTTTATGCGGGCGTTGAAGGAAGCGTTGGGCGAATGCCGCGCTGATAATGGGACCCACCAGGGCTGCGGCTAATCTTTGTGCCTGCCATGAAAAGCGAGGCAGGCTGATTATCTTGCCCCTGCCCGCATGCCGGAGCGAAATCGCCGTGGTATGGTCCGCGCTCCAGCCATGGAGGACCTTTGTTCGGGTACCTTCAGAGGCTACCAGCGCGAATTCGCTGTCCACCGATCCGGGGCAGAGCGCCTGGACCCTGATGCCACGGGCTTTCCATTCCGAGGCCAACGCCACCGAGAAGGACAGGACATAGGCTTTCGAGGCTGCGTACACCGCGAAGCCCCCCAAGGGCGCGAAGGCGGCCAGGCTCGCCACATTTATTACCAGCGATCCTGGCCCCAGCAGAGGGTCGAAGAGGCCACAGGCTTCGGTCAGGGATCGGCAATTCAGGTCGATCTGCCCCAGTTGACGGTTCAAGCCGGTTTCGGAAAAGGGGCCGTAGGTACCATAACCCGCATTGTTCACCAGGATACGGACCGGTTTGCCCGTGCTTTTTGCGGCACTTGTCAGGGCCACAAGCGCCCCATCGGACACCAGATCTGCCGGGAAGGTCCTGATCGTGAGGGCAGACCCGGCTGTTTTCATTTTGGCTGTGTCGTGCAGGCTACGGAGTTCCCCTGCCAGGGTTTCAAGCCTGTCGCCCCTGCGGGCCACCAGCCAGAGTTCGTCAAAAGCCGGCAGGCCAGGATATTTCTCCGTTCCCAGGATAGCCGCGTTCAGGCGCCGGGCGAAAGACGCGCCTATACCTGAGGAAGCGCCCGTCACTATCGCGATGCCGCCCTTATTGGATTCCAATCCATTCATGGTCAAATAATACTCAATCCGTCGCATCGGGGCCAGTAAAGGTGTGCTATCATTTACCCCATGAAACAAAGGATACGCTTTCTGGAAGCCCTCGCGGGCAGTCAAACAGACAGGATCGCCACGACCCTGCACAATTTCATGCCCGCAGCGGTGGAAGCCGGTATTTCGATGCATCAATATCGGGAAGACCCCTCGCTGATGGCAAAAGCCCTGATCGAGGCCACGGAACGCTATGGTTATGACTGCGTCCTTGTGGATATGGATACGGTGACCCTCGCGGGAGCTCTGGGCGTACCTGTCGATTTTCCCGAGGGCGAACCGGCCCGCTCACACTTTCCGGCGCCCTTCGAACTGGGGGATTTTCGGAACCTGCCTTTACCAAAGGTGGGCGATTATACGTACATCAGGAACCTGCTGGAGGCGGTGCGCCTTATCAAGAAACATTTTGGCGACGAAGTGGCGGTTCGCGGGAACTGCGACCAACTGCCCTTTTCCCTCGCCTGCGCGCTCCGCACACCGGCCCGCTTTTTTATGGACCTGGCGGATGCGAACGAGGAGGGCGACGACAGCCAAATCTTCGCCTTGCTCGATTATTGCTGGGAAGCGCTCCGGCAACTCATGACCCTCATGTCCCAAACCGGTGCGGATATCCTTTCCAACGGGGACAGCCCCGCGGGTCCTGAAATCGTCTCGCCAGCCTATTATCGCCGTTACGCCTTCCCCTATGAGCGGAAGGCTGCCGCTCTCAGCCACGAACTGGGAAAACCCTATATCCTCCATATCTGTGGCAAGACCGATGTGATACTGGCCGACATGGTGGATACCGGTGCCGATGGCTTGGAACTGGACTTCAAGACTGATATAGCCCTGGCAGAGGCAACCCTGCGCGGCCGCTGTACCTTCATCGGCAACATCGATCCCAGCGCCGTACTCGCCATGGGAACCCCCTCCCTGGTACGTAGCGAGACGGAAAAGCTTCTGCAGGTGTTTGCGGGCAACCCCCGTTTCATACTGAACGCGGGTTGCGCGCTCCCGTCCACGACACCGGGTGAAAATATACAGGCCCTGCTGGCTTGCGCCCGCCCATCCTGGAATCAGTCCCTATCGAAGGTGTAGGCTATACGTATGGAATTCATCATAGAAGGCGCCTTGCTGGCGTTCAGGGACGGCCTGTTTCCGGGGCGTGTCCGTGTCGTCGGCCAGCGTATTGTCGAAGTCATCCGTGGGGCTGGATCGGGCGGTTCCCCTGCTTTTGGCTCCCCGACTTGGAGTGGCCAGCCTGATGGCGTCAGGGTGGTGGATGCGAGGGGCCTCATCCTGTCCAGCGGCTTCATCGACCTGCACTGCCATGGGGGCGCGAACGCCGACACCAACGATGGTTCCGAAGAAGCCCTCGAGATGGTAGGGGCGTTTCACCGGAGCCACGGCATTACCGCCTTTACGCCCAGCCTTTCGGTAGATCCCGTCCCGGTACTGGAAAAGGCCTTGGAGATCGTACGCAGCGCCAAAAAGACCTGGCAGGCCGGTAGGCCCGAGATTTTGGGAGCCCACTTTGAAAGCCCTTGGATAAACCCGCGCTATAAGGGCTGCCAGGCCGAGGAACGGCTTCTGCCTTTTGACGCCAACGCCCTGGCCCTGATAAGGTCCAACGCCGATACGATCGCGCGCATCACCGTGGCTCCCGAGCTTCCCGGAGTCATGGAGGCGATACCCCTGCTGCGCTCCTGGGGCTTGGTGATTTCCGGTGGCCATTCCGACGCCGACGCGGTGACAGTCCATTCCGCCGCCGACCGCGGCATGACGCTGGTTACCCATCTGTACAATGCCATGTCCTCGGTACATAAGACCGGTCCTTTCCGGGTGCCCGGGTTCCTGGAAGCCGCCCTCACCGACGATCGCCTGTTCACCGAAGTAATCTGCGACGGCAGGCACGTACCGCCCGAATTGATCACCATCGCCCGCAGGTGCAAGGGTCTGGACCGCTTCCTCGTGTGTTCCGACGCGAGCCGGGCTGCAGGAATGAGCGGCGAAGGGCCTTATTACGTCTGCGGTCAGGAGGTTATCGTCGAAGGGGGCGTCGCCATGCTCAAGGACCGGTCCAGCCTGGCCTCTTCCGCCACCGCTCTGGACGGCATGGTCCGCGTCCTTGTCCGGGACGCGCATTTACCGGTCCACGAAGCCCTCTACGCCGCTTCTGCCGTTCCTGCCGCCGCCATTGGCGTCGCCCACCGTAAAGGCAGCCTTTCCCCCGGTTACGACGCGGATCTCGTGTTGCTGGACGGTGAGTCTAACGTTGTCGCGGTATGGTGCCGGGGAGAGGGCGGGTTTTTGCCGGACAACTCGCCTTGATGGGAGCCGGGATTGAAGCCCGGCCTTGCCCGGCTCGATCAGTACGTCTGAAGGAGCTTTTTTGCGGTCTGTTCGTCGCTGATAAGGATATTCATCATGGATTTTTCAAGCAAGACGCGTATCGAAAGGACTTTTTCCTCCCCCGAAGCGACTAGGATGCGCCTGGGAATATCCTGAAGCAAATGCGGTAAGACCGATATCAGCCTGCGATTGCAGGAACAGGCAATTTCGCGGCCATTCGCGTCAAACCAGCGGCCAAAGAGGTCTCCTACGGCTTCGGCTTCATCCAATTCCTGCAAATCCGCTTCGGTAATTAGTTTTTCTTCCTGAAGGAGATTGCCGGAACCACGTATGCCTACGCCACACACCAGTAGTGTGCATTTTTTCCACATTTTTTCGAGGAACTCCCCATATTGCTCGTAGATGTGTTTGGCTGATTGCATCGTTGGGGCATACATGGGATGCTGAAGTATTTGACCCTTGATACCAAAGCGATTGGCAAAATTTATGATCGATAAGGTGGGATTCCTGTCTCCCAACGCCGCGTACCCGCCCTGTAGCTGGACAACCCTGAACTGGTCCTTGTTCCTTCCGATCAGGGGTAGGCTCATGTAGGGCATTAGCTGCGAAAGGGTCCTGCCGGCGGAGACCCCCAACACGTCCCCGGGACAGATGGCCAAATCCAGGTAGAAGGCCGCCGCCTTGGCCACGGTAGTGACCTCATCTTCATAGAGGTTGTTCTTGACGATGAGGGCGTCATGAAGCTTGTAGCGGTCCTTAAGCTCCCTTGAGAGCTCCTTATCGTCGTCTACGGTAGTCTTGATCGTTATTTCCACGATGCCTTCATCGATCGCGGATTCGAGCATCCGGGAAACTGTCATGGACGAGACCCCGAGTATTTCGGCTATCCGGGCCTGGGAATAATCCATCTTGTACTTCAGCATGGCCACCGTAGCTAATTGATCAATCTTACTCGATTCAATGTTTGTTTTCATGATGGGCCGATCATACACCAAGGCCGGTAATTAATCCATTGTGCGAATGATGGCTGAAATGGGTTTTTAGAACCTGACCCTAGCCTTTACCATCAGCTCCCCACGCATGCCCGTGAGCCCCGGCCCGAGTTCGCCGTCGTCACCGCCAAGGCCGAGCACCGGCTTGTCCAGGGGAACGCGGCTGGAAAGGTGCAGGGTCAGACCCTGGAAGGGCTCGTGTTCGATGGAAAGCGAGGGCAATGCAGACATGTCGTCCAGGCCCGCCACGCAGGCCAGGCTTGCATTTGTGTAGTCGTCGATACGGTAGGAAAGCGCGGTGTACAGGTAGTTGTGCCTGGCCAGTCCGTCGTCCAATTCCAGCTCACCGTCTCCCGAATAAAGGTATTGGCAGACAGCGTACAGATCGCCGTCCAAAAAGGAATAGTCGATGCCCGCGCCCGCGCGGAGACCCTGCAGGCCGTTCCATTTTCCAGCGTCCGATTGGTAAAGGGCGTCCACGACGAGGGCCGCACCGGCCTCGACCTTGATGGATAGCCCAAAATTATGCACCTTTTCATCCCATCCCCCGGCAGCCGACTCAAGGGCGTACAAGCCCTGGACGCTGCCCCTTTTCGCGTGCCAGTCCCCCGCAAGTCCGAAGATAGACCCGTCGCCGTTGGTTTTTAACGGGTCGCCGCCTGCCACCGCGAAGGCTTTCAGTTTGACGTCATCCCCGGGATAGACGGAACCTGTCGCGGCAAGCACGCCCCTGGGCCTCGCGTCTGGCAGGAGCGGGTTCCGGGCGCTCAGGAAATCCGAGGGGCTCCAGGCTTGGCCATACCCGAAAGCGGGCCTCAACAGCCCCGCCTCGACATCGAAGTCATCCCCAGCCAGCCGGTAGTAAAGCCGTTCCAGCTCGATCGCCGCCGCATAGCCCGCGCCGACCACAAAGGGGGAGACTGCAGTAAAGGCGGCATCCGCAGGGGTATCTGCTTCCGATTCACCAAGTACCAACGGAACCAAGCTGCCCGAAGCGGCCACGAAATTGGAGGCGGCGTAGACCGTTCCCCGTTCGCCAGCCGCTGCCTTAAGTCGCAGGTTCGCGTACTGCTCCGAGCCAGTAGAGAATAGGTCTCCCCCGGCGGTTTCCTCAAGCGCGCGCAGGGACAGGCTCGATTGGATGGAACCGGTGAAGTCCCACTCATCTGCGGAGGCAGGGAAGGTGGTGATGAACATTGCTGCGAACATTGCGACGGCAAACAAGGTCCCGGCAAGTGAAGCCAGTCCGCAGACCTGGTCGTGGACCTGGCTGAAAAATACGGGGCTGCTATAAGCGTAGTACTTCATTTTTCCAGGTTCCTCATGCTGAAGACCGAATCGGGGACCTTCGCGTCCAGCTCGATCCGGGACATGCGGAAAACAGTGCGGCTGCCCTTGCGCAGGAGGTCGCGCATCTCCGACTCCACCGGGAAGCGGCGGGCACCGATCTTCTCGGCCTTGATCAGCGCGTATTCCTTGAGCTTGGCACCCGACAGCGCGTACTGCTCGGAGCGCAGCAAATCACCGTTCTCGATGTCTATCCAGAGCCTCTGCTTGGGGTAGCTTTCCGTTTTTTTCTTGGCGGTGAGTTCCAGAACCCAGGCCGCGCGGCCGCCGGCATCCGCCTTGCCCGAGATGGCAGGGGTATACCTGGCAGATAGTTTTTCGTTTTCGATGGTGTCCTCGTAGGAGAGGTCGGACCCCATCATCGACTCTTTCAGGAGATGGCCGGAGATCGGCATGACCTCCTCCGTGTCGGGGGAGTACACATACAGGCGGCCTTCCTTCTTAAGGTATTTGGTGCCCTTGTCCTCGGAATTGGTGAACTCGATGAAGCTGTCGCTGTTGGCTGCGGAGGCTTCGAACTTTTTGACATAGCGCTTTCCCTGGTACTCGATTACCATCTCTCCCGAGTAGCGGATGGACGAATAGGTTTCATTTGAGTCTACCCGCGCAAGCAATTCCAACGCGGTAGGATCTGCTGCGAAAACCGGAAGCGTCATGCCCAACATGGAAAGCGTGACAAAGATGAGACGTGCGGTACGTAGATTTTTCATGCAAGACTCCTTGGGGTCAGACCCCGGTCAGCGCCGGAGAGCCTCGACGGGCTCGATGAAGGCGCTTTTAAGCGAGGGCAGCAGCGTGCAGCAGGCGGAGACAACGACGCCAAAGATGAAGCCCCCCGCGATGACCATTGGCGAGAATACCAGGAAGATGGTGCCCGAGACGGGCATTTCCTTCATGCCGCCACCGGTGAACAGTTCCATGTCTATGGGGAACCGGGAACCGATGGCCGTTACGATGCCACCCACCAGACAACCGGCGAGAGCGCCGAACACACTCAAAAAGATGGCCTCGAAAAAGAATACCGACACGATTTCCCGCCGCGTCATGCCCAGGGCTCCCATCATGCCGATTTCCTTGATGCGTTCGTGGATGACCATGAGCACGGTGTTGATGATGAGGAAGCTCGCCACGATCTGGAAGACGCCGAACACGATGACGTACACAAAGCTGCTTTGGCGCATGATGGCTACCCAATAATTTTCCGTCCACTCGCGGACGACGTGGCCTTCACCCAGCACTCGCGAAACTTCGGCCTTGATCAGAGGGGATAAATCTGCATCGTCGGCGTAGACGAAAAGCTGCTGGGTTCCTTCCCCCAGTACGAGTATGCGCTGGAGCCGGTCGAGGGGAACGATCACCAGACCCTCGTCGTATTTGGCGTAATCGAATTCGAAGATGCCCACCACCACCGGGTTCCAGTACTTGTCGGAGAATTGTGCGGAGACGGTCTTGAACGGCAACTTGTCGCCGATCCTGAGACCGGTCTTCCTGGCGGTCACGGTTCCTATTGCGCACTCATTGGCACCGTTCGCGGGGTACCTGCCTTCCACGAGTCCGTCGCTGCGCTTGGTCAGGTTGAGGCTGTTGATCTCCGTTTCCCGCGCCGCATCGACACCCCAGAGCAGGGCGTGCTTCATGGTGCTGTCAAACAGCGTCGCGTAGGCCAGTATGCGCGGCAGGGCCGCCCTCACTCCGGGAAGGGCCTCTATTTCCGCTACCAGTTCCTTGGCGCTCCTACCGTCGGCCAGGGGGTATTGGACAGGAAAATATTCCTTCTCCGCTTCGAAGCCGGTGGAGACTACATTTACGTGACCCGTCTCGAAGGTGCGCACCACCACCTCGATGCCGTCCATCATGCCGTCGATCCAGCTCTGCATGAAGATGTTGAAGAACACGGCAATCGCGACGGCCACCACGCACAGGGCGGTGCGGCGTCCGTTCCTCCAGATGTTGCGGTACGCTATCGTCGCGAGGGCACCCAGCCCCCCGGTATTAAACCTGTCGGTACTCATTTTGCCTCCACTCATTCGAAACGCAGGCTTTCGGTCACGGGCATCCGCAGCGCCCGCAGGCTGGGAAGTATCGCCGCTGCCGCCGAAAGCAGGGTGGCAAAAACTCCGGTAAGAGCGATCGATACCGGGTTCCAGGCAGATTTGAAAAGGGTCGCGATGCGGTAGCCGAAGTCCCCTCCCATTTCCGCGGCGACTTCTGAATAGTCGAAGCCGTACGCGACCATGGGTATGTTGATCAGGCAACCGGCGATAACGCCGACGGCCGATCCTATGGCGCCGATGAGTCCCGCCTCGATCACATACGCAAGGAGCACCTGCCCGTCGGTCATGCCCAAGGCCCGCAACATCCCGGTTTCCTTCGTCCGTTCCATTATCGCCATGAGCATGGTGTTGGCGATCCCGATGAAGGAAAGCAGGAACAGGAAAAAGATCATGATCCTGGTGCTGACGTTGTCGCCGTTGGAGGCTGCGAAGTAGTCGGCCACGTAGTCTGTCCAGGCGTGCACTGCCATTCCTTCCGGTACTTGTTTCCCGAGCGCTGCGGTGATGGCAACCGGACTTTCGTCCTTGCCGGGTAGGGCGGAATCGTCGGCCCCGGTCTTGCGTACCAGGATTTCAGTCACCTGGCCTTGAAGCATCAGTCCGGCCTCGTCCTGCAGGTCATCCAGCGGGATGAAGGCGATGTTGCCGTTGGTCTTGGGATTCGGCGAATTGATGACACCCGTGACGACTGCGTCGATAAGCTGGTTCACATGCCTGACGGCTCCCGCAAAATTTATCGCCACCAGGTCCGCCAGGACGGCGTCGATCGCGGCCGCATCTGTTATGGCCAACTGGTAGTCGCCGGTAAGCGGGTCCTCTGCGTAAGCAGCCAGCACGCGGGAGCGCGCCGCGCCATCCAGCAGGGGCAGGATGGCGGCCTCAAACTTATCCTTGCGTACGGTCTCCGGGGCGGCCTTCATGTCAATCGTCGTGGAGATACGGACGTCCATACGGCCCGATGCGGCAAGCAGGGACCATAGGCGACTGATCTCCGCAGGACCGGCGTCGGACTTGAGTACCAGCTTCGAGGCCTCAAGTGCAAGCCTGGCGGGGTCGTTGTTCGTGAACACGCCCTTGCCTTTTTTCTTTGCAGGAGCGGGACCGTACAGCTTGCGCACGAAGGCGGAGTCGGTCTCGTTGGTGGCGGCCGACGCGAGTTCCTCGACCTCTTCCTTGGTCGCCCTCAACGGGATGCCGACCCGCAACTTTTCCGCCGCCAGGGTTCCGATGGCGATGCCGAAGGAACCCTTTTGCGGAAAGTGTCCGGATTCAAGATACGTTGTATAACGAAGCAACCGTGCCTCGCGTCCGACATCCACGGCGTTGAATATCATCGGAGCCGCGCCGGAGCGTGAATGCAGGGTTCCCGAAAAGACGAAACGCGGTGCCGAGTCGTAGCCCTCCGCTTCCAGGCTAGCGGCTATCCGTTCCCAACCACCAAAACTTTCGTACATGGGCAGTTCGTCCTTTTTGGCGAAGTACCCGGCTGTCTGAATCTTGGCTGCCCCCATCTCGTAGCTGACAATATTTCGCCGGGAGTCAAGGTTCATGCCCAACAGCCATGCGTCGACAAAAATATAAAGGGTAACGCTTATCGCCACCGCGATCGTCGTGATGATTGTCTTTACCCGGTGCCGCGACAGGTTGCGCAGCGACATATGCGCCAGGTCACGGAAACCCGCCCAGGTCATGACGCCACCTCCGCAACGGATTCCGAACCAGTTGGGGCCGCCGATTCACGCCGGGTATCGGATTCCACGAGTCCGTCCCGCAGCAGGACGAGGCGCCTGGCGTATTCCATGACCATGCTGTCGTGGGTGGAAAAGATGAAGGTCGTTCCGACGATACGGTTCAGGTTGAGCATGAGTTCCAGGATTTCCTTGCCGGTTTTTGAGTCCAGGTTGGCCGTGGGCTCGTCGGCCAGGATGAGCGCGGGTTTCTTGACCAGGGCCCGGGCGATGGCCACCCTCTGTTGCTGGCCGCCGGACATTTCCTTGGGCCGCCTGCCTCCAAAATCGGCCAGCCCCACGTCGGCGAGGGCTTGTTCCGCCAGCGAACGGGCTTCGGCGGCTCCGGCTCCCAGCAGGGTCAGCGGTAGCGATACGTTTTCCAGGGCGGTCAGGACCGGGATCAGGTTGTAGGCCTGGAAGATGAAGCCGATCTTACGGCGTCGGAGCAAGGCCAGTTGCTTGCGCGACAGGCTCGCTGCGTCCACATCGTTTATAAAGACGCTGCCGCTGGTGGGTAAGTCCAGGCAACCGACAAGGTGCAGGAAGGTGGACTTGCCGCTACCCGAAGGCCCCGCCACAGCGGTGAACTCACCCGCCACGAAGGAAAGGCTTACCCCCCGCAGCGCGTTTACGGTCGTGCCATTCAGACCATAGTTTTTGACCAGATTATTGGTGTTGACGACGGTCATTTTCCGTCCTCCTTTTTTTCCGACACATGCCTGCGTGTTTCCGCGAGAGCCTGCAGGCCGAACAGGTCCTTCGATTTGAG
>CAXNJE010000085.1:0-13166 GCA_964202565.1 Breznakiellaceae bacterium
ACACGAAAATTCGGAGGAACCGGGCTTGGTTTGGCTATCTCCAAACAACTGGCCGAGTTGATGGGTGGTTCTATCGGTCTTCTAAGCGAGGAAGGAAAGGGTTCAACTTTCTGGTTCACCGCAATTTTTGAGAAACAGACCGGCGAGCAAGTGGCTGAATCCTATGAAACGGGCTCGCTCGTAGGCGTACGGGTTCTGGTAGTCGACGATCACGAAAACAACAGGCTCCTGCTCGATTCCTTGCTTCGAAGTTGGAAATGCCGCTTCGCAGACGCGCCCGACGCGGTTACCGCGTTGAAGCTGCTGCGGGAAGCCTTCGAGGAGGGCGACCCTTTCAGGATGGCGTTGCTGGATATGCAGATGCCGGATATGGATGGTGCCGAATTGGGTTCCATCATCAAGAAGGACCCGCTCCTGAACTCAACGATCCTGGTGATGCTTACATCCTTGGGTGCCCGGGGGGACGCGACGCGCTTCGCGGCTTTGGGTTTTTCCGGTTATCTGACCAAACCCCTGCGCAGTACCCAAACCCGCGAATGTCTGGAAATGGTTCTGGGCAAGAAGGTCAAGGGCGGGGAGTCGGGTTCTTCGGCCAGGGCTGCGGATCTTGTCACCCGGCACACGATCAATGAGGCTCAACGGCACCGTTTCCGTATACTTCTCGTGGAAGACAATCCAACCAACCAATTGGTGTTGATGAAGATTTTGGAAAAATTGTCCTACCGGGCAGAAGCGGTGGACGATGGGCGCAAGGCTCTGAATATTTTGGCAGAAAAAGACTACGACCTGATCCTGATGGATTGCCAGATGCCCGAATTGGACGGCTTTGACACTACCCGGGTAATCCGTTCCGGCGGAGCGGGCGTACGAAAAACGGATGTTCCCATCGTAGCCATGACCGCAAATGCCTTGATGGGTGACCGCGAAAAATGCATCGAAGCCGGCATGGACGACTATCTCACCAAGCCGGTGAATTCGTCCGAGCTTGCCGAAACACTGGAAAAATGGCTCTTGCTCAAAAAAAGCACTCGCGGTACGAAGGAATCCCTAACCGAGCTGGACAGCACCGAGCCTGAACGCGCCGAGCCGGACAGCCCCGCACCTGGGCACGCCGAGCCTGAACCCATCAAGGCCTTCCCCGAATCCATCGGGCAGGATTCGGCAGGAGCCATGGTTGATTTCGACTATGCTTCCTTCCTCGACCGCATGATGCGCGACGAGGAACTGGCGAGGTCGCTTATCAATACCTTTCTTCAGGATCTGCCGCTGCAGGTCGAGCAATTGAGGGCAAGGCTCGGGGAGAAGGATGCCAAGGCTTCAGGGCAGCAGGCTCATAAGATAAAGGGGTCGGCCGGCAACATGAGTGCCCTTGCACTTGCCAAGATAGCCGGGGATATCGAAGCTGCCGGACTCAAGGGCGATTTGGCTACAATAGAGGAACTCTTTCCCAAGTTGGAGATGTACACCAAGCGTCTGCCCGCGGCCATGGACGTTGATTTTTCAGTTTAAGGGCGGGGGTGGTCCAGCCGGGGTTCTTACCACCAGGGCGGGAGCCGCAAAACGCATGCCCGCCACGGTGAGCGCCAGAATGATGGATGTGACCACGAAGACAGCCCGATAATCGAAGGCGGCCGCAACGAGGGAACCTATGGCCGGACCCAAGGCCAGACCTATCGAGGCGATGGAAGAACTCAGGCCAAAAATACCCCCCTGCCTGTTCCTATCCGCATGTACAGCGATGAGGGCGTTGACCGCAGGCATCGCCCCGCCCAGGAACAGCATGGAAAGGACCCGGAAAACGACCAATTGGACAGGTGTGGCGGCGAAGGCTTGGGGTAGGGTAAACAGGGCTCCACCCGCAAGGCAGAGCAGGAGCGTCCGGGTATAACCGAGCTTACCAGAAAAACGTCCAACCAAGGTCGCGGCCACTGCGGCCGCTGCGGCACCGGCACCCAAAACGATACCGGTGGTTGAACCCACTCGACCCGGATCCACAGTCATTTGTTGAATAAATAGCGGCAACATGGGCGAAGCCACCGAATTGGCCATCTGCAGGGTGAAAATCACTGCCAGGAGCGAGAAGAGTACCGGTGACCTGAAAACGACCGAGTAATCAAAGGGTATCCGCGCCTTCATCTCAAGCTTTGACGGCAGGTCTTTCCTGTCGTTTTCCACCCCGAGCATGGTTATAAGCCCAGCCGCCAGCAAGAGCAGGGATGTCGCGAAGAATACCGTCCGGCGTCCCATAAAATCCGAAACCACGCCGCCGATGAGGGGACCCAGGGAATTTCCGATGGAAACCCCGGTTTGAAGAAGTCCCAACGCGAAGCCCACGCTGACTGCGGGTACCAAGCCGGCAACCAAAACGGTCGCGGCGGCCACAGTACCCGTAAGGCAACCCTGGAGGACCCGCAAGGCGAGCAATTGCCAGGGGTTGGTGACGAAAGCCATGAGCCCCACGACGAAAGCACCACCCATCATTGCCCTTAAAAGCATTAGGCGCTTACCATAGGAATCTGCCAAAGAACCCCAAATAGGTGCGAACACCGCCAGGGAAATGGCAGTGGCCGACTGGATGAGTCCGGTCCAGTACTTGAGTTTTACGGGATCGTTTATGCCTAAATCCTGCAAGTACAGGGGAATGATGGGAATGGAGGTCGCAAAACCGGCGACAGCGAGGGTCTCGGCGGCGACGATGGCTGTGAAGGTGCTTCTCCAGGTTTTCATGGGATGCTCGCGGATATCATACGTATTTAACGTAAAAGGGGAAGCGAAACCGCCCGTTTCGCCATAAAGATTGACGTAGAAACGCTGTCTCCGTATATTGAAGGTCAAATCGAAAGCGGCAGGCTTCCCCACGGAACCGCCGGCGCAGGAGCCCTTGATGATATCATTGGACAATTACAGTGCGCGTGTTGGCAGTGTGCGCATAAATAGTATGCACCTTGGTAGTGTGCGTGTAGGTGAAGAGGAACAGGATCAGGAAGAGGATAAGGAACCGAAAGAAGCCCGGGAGGGTCCGGATCCCCTGTTACAGAAAATGCTCAAGACCCGAACCATCTTGTTGTCCGGTGAAATAGACAAGGATTTGGCGGAAAAAACCGTGCGGCAACTCTTGTTGCTTGAAGATATGGGTGATGATCCTATCCGTATTTTCATCGATTCCCCCGGTGGTGATGCCGATGCGGGTTACGCTATTTTTGACATGATCCGTTTCGTCAAGCCCGACGTCTGGACCATCGGCATGGGCTTGGTGGCCAGCGCAGCGGCCATCATCCAACTCGCGGCTCCAAAGGAACGGCGCGTCGGGCTTCCGAACAGCCATTATCTCATCCATCAACCCCTCTCGGGCATTCGTGGGGTGGCAACGGATATAGAAATACACGCCAAGGAGCTGGATAAGCTGAAGGAACGCATCAACAAGCTTATCGCAGACGAGACGGGCGTTAAATTCAAGCAGGTCGAAAAGGACACGGACCGCGATTTCTGGATGAATGCCGAAGAAGCGGTAAAATATGGCCTGATCTCCCGGGTTGTTTCCAAACGCAGCGAATTGTAGGTCTTTCCGCAACTTTTATCGCGATTTTCCTTACGATTTCTCTTTGATAAAGCAAGCAAAGGCTTTCCTTCACCCGTACTAGGGGTGGAGGGAAACCATGGCCTTGGAAATCAAGAATTTGTATGATCCATTCCGAATCACACGCTTCCCGGTCCGGCTTGTGGCCTTGGCCCTTGCTTGTCCCCTGCTCATGGCCTGTGCGGGTTGTGGGTTGGTTACCGGCAGGGATCCTGGGACACAGCTTGCCGCCGGTTCCGCGACCCGATTGACAGCGGCAAGCTGGAATGTCCAGGCCCTCTTTGACGGGGTCGAGGATGGTACGGAATACGACGACTACGGGGCTGCGAGCGGATGGTCGGACGAAAAGTACCGTGTCCGGCTTGAACGGATTGACGAGGTCGTCGCCCTGATGACGCCTGGTGGTCCGGATGTGCTGGCCTTGCAGGAAATTGAGAACGGCAGGGTGCTGGAAGGGCTCGCGAAAGGTCCGTTGAAAAAATACGGCTACGGGTACACAGCCAAGGCGGCGTTGCCGGGAGCAGCCTTGGGTATCGCGCTGCTTAGCCGGTTCCCCCTTTCGCAAATTAAGGCGCATCAGGCCAGCGTACCGGGCGGTGAGACACCCAGGCCCATGCTGGAGGCAAGGCTGGAAACCGCCCTTGGCCCGGTTGTGATTTTTGTCTGCCACTGGAAATCCAAACTGGGCGATGCGGAACTGACAGAAGCTGTACGGACTGCTTCGGCGAGGGTTCTGGCCCGTCGTATCGCAGAACTTGCCCGGGAAGAACCCGCCACCGACATCATCGTCCTGGGCGATCTGAATGAGAACTGGGATGAATTCGAACGGCAGGGCGGCATGTTAGCTACAGCCCTCCTGCCTGACAATTCCCGGGCGGCTTTTGTCGCGGGCGCTGCAGCCCCAGCGCAGTCGCAGGTTGAAAACCTCCTGGTGCTGAGTACGGAAAAACCTCCGCAAGCCGGATTCATTCAGGGTGCTGTCGCCCTGTATAGTCCATGGCCAAGCTCGGCTTGGCCTGGTTCCTACGCGTATCGCGGAGCTTGGGAGACCATAGACCATGCCTTGCTGAACCTGGCCCTCTTTGACTCAAAAGGCTGGGAATATGGTTCATTCGCGGTCTTGGATTCTCCCATACTGCTGGATGCCGATGGTTTTCCGAAAACCTACAATGCGCGTACAGGTAACGGTTATAGCGATCACCTACCCGTGGTGGTGGAATTCAGGCGGGCTGAGTAAGCTTGCTTGGAAGCCTTTGAGGAAGTCCGGCATCCTCTGATTTTTCTACTGCATGGCTAAATCGTGGACGCTGATCCCCTTGACGCGGTTTGGCCCTTTATGTTATACTTGGCTAACAAAAGTGCAGGCATCCCCGTGCCGGACCTGCGCTGAGGGGTGGTCATGTTCGTTTCAGATGCTCCGGTTGGAGCCTCATTCAGGATTCTGCGTGTAACCTTTGGAAAGGAAGTCGGCCGGCGTTTGGCAGATATGGGTTTTACGGAAGGAGCCGAAGGTGTCGTGATCCGGAGCGGGTTTTTGCGCGGACCGCTCCAGGTACGCATCCGGGGCTACGATATACTCATACGGCGCAATGAGGCTGCCGGCATCGAAATCGAACCGATTGGCGATTGGACACCCATTGCCCCTCCCTTCAGGCGCGGCCCCTTTGGACACTTCGGACACTTCGGGCGGCATGGAAAGGGTTTCCGAAGGGGTATGGAATGAGTGGGGAACCCAAGAAGATTTTGCGGATTGCCTTGGCTGGAAATCCGAATTCCGGAAAGACGACACTCTTCAACGCCCTTACCGGAGCCCACCACAAGGTGGGTAATTATCCCGGCGTCACGGTGGAAAAAAGGGAAGGTTCCCGGTTTAGGGCCGGTCGTGAATACCGTTTTATCGACCTACCCGGAATTTACAGCCTTACCGCCTACTCCATGGACGAGGTGGTGACCCGCGATTTTCTCCTGGATGAGCGGCCGGACCTGATAATGGATGTCCTCGATTCCACCAATCTTGAACGGCATCTATACCTCTGCCTGCAGTTCCAGGAATTGGGAATCCCTGTGGTGGGTGCCCTCAATATGAGTGACGAAGCTGACGCCAAGGGTATCCGGGTGGATGAAAAAGCCCTTTCCGCGATACTGGGCGTCCCGATGACAAAAACTGTCGGAACCCATGGAGGGGGCGTCGAGGCCCTGCTCGATCTGGCCGATGCGGTAGCTTATGGCCCATCCTTAAGCGTTCCGGCTGCCGAATCCGCCGGGCTTTTTAAAATGAGCGCCGGAATGGGTGGACCCCGACGTTCCATCCTGTACGGAACCGAGTTGGAAGAGCGCCTGGATCCGCTGGAAAAAGTCCTTTCCGGCGATGTGGCGTTCTGCGCGCGCTTCCCTGCCCGCTGGTTGGCGGTAAAGCTTCTGGAAAAGGACGCCCATGCCTACGAAGCGCTAAAAAGCCATTCCGACTTCGTTGTGGCGGAACAACTGGCCAAAGAAGCGGTATTGTGGGTAGAACGGCATTACCGCAAGGACGCGGAAATTGTTGTTTCCGAACAACGGTACGGGTACATCCGGGGTGCTGTGAAAGAAGCGGTCAGCATCGTACGCAAACCTGATTTTTCTGTCACCGAAATGATAGACAAGGTGATCATGAACCGCTTTCTGGCCTTGCCCATCTTCGTCGCCGTCCTTTATGGTGTTTTTCAGACCACGTTCGTTCTTGGCGAATATCCCATGGCTTGGCTGGAAACCTTTTTTTCCTGGCTGGGTGGGGGGTTCCAGGACCTCATTCCTGCCGGATTCTTACGATCCCTGGTAGTGGACGGCATAATCGGCGGCGTGGGGGGTGTTTTTTCCTTCGTCCCCCTCATTGTCATCCTGTTTTTCCTGCTTTCCCTTTTGGAAGACGTAGGCTACATGTCCCGTGCGGCCTTTGCCACCGATAAATTCCTGCATAGTTTCGGTCTCCACGGCCAATCCATCTTCCCGATGATGCTGGGCTTTGGCTGTTCTGTCCCCGCCATCATGGCTGCCCGCACTCTTAAAAGCCCCCGGGACCGCATCGTAACCATTCTGGTGATCCCCTTCATGAGTTGCGGCGCAAAACTGCCTATCTATGTCCTCCTTTCTGCGGCCTTTTTTCCCGAACACGCGGCGAATTTGGTCATGTCCATGTATGCCATAGGCGTAGCCTTGTCCTTGATGTCCGCCTTCCTCCTCAAGAAAACCATCCTGAAAGGCGATCCTACACCCTTCGTCATGGAACTTCCCCCGTATCGGGCTCCAACGATCAGGGGCCTTATGTGGCATGTGGGGGAAAAATCCTGGCTCTATATCAAGAAGGCTGGTACGGTCATCCTGGCAACGTCCCTTCTGATTTGGGTTGTAACCACTTTTCCGCGGTACGAATCCGCTGCTCCTGAACAGAATCTGGAATACAGCATTGCCGGACGCCTCGGGCGGATTATCGAACCCATCTTCAGCCCCCTGGGCTTCGACTGGAAAATCGGCGTAGCTGTAATTACCGGTTTTGCAGCCAAGGAAACCGTAGTCTCCACTCTTGGAGTCTTGTACCGGGTGGGACAGGAAGCTGATTCGGCCGACGAGAACCTGCGCAGCGCCTTGCGAGCGGATCCAGGCTTGAATCCCTTAAAAGGTTTCGTTCTCATGCTTTTTATGTTGCTCATCCCGCCCTGTTTTGCCACTTTGGCCACCATCCGTGTGGAACTGGGTTCCCAATGGCTGATTTTCTCCTTCGTTTGGCTATTCGGACTGGGTTGGGGCTTGAGTTTTCTGGTCTATCGTATAGGAATGTTTGCCGGTTGGTAAAATTCGGTCCCAGGTTAGGATGAATTTACACTCCGACAAGCCGGAAATTTGAAAATTGATTCCATGAAGTCGTATTCTTTGTTATAGTGATGGCTTGAATATAACGTAATCAAAGAGAGGTTGGTTCAATGGAGACCCTGTACGATAACTTGCTTGAGTATTATGATGAAATATTCCCCGTCGACCAAGACAGGGTCGCCTTCATTGAAGATTTGGGCAAAAAAGCCAGACCAGCCAAGGCCGGACCCAATTATGCCCTTCAGGTGCTGGATGTAGGATGCGCCACGGGTACTTTCTCGCTCGCTCTGATGCGACGCGGTATGGACGTTACGGGCATCGACCTCAATTCGGCCATGATCCAGAGCGCGTGCAGACGCAACCCGGAACCCCGGTCCAATGCCAGGTTTTTCCTGATGAACATGCTCGAGGTTGGCACTTCGTTCAAGCACGATCATTTCGACCTCGTGCTTTGCCTGGGCAATACCTTGGTACATCTAGACGGTCCGGATTCCATACTCCAGTTTTTGCGTCAGGCGAAGGATTTGATAGGTCCCACAGGAGCCTTCGTTTTTCAGGTTGTCAATTACGAGCGGGTCCTGGACGAAGGCCTCTGGCGCCTGCCCACCATCGAGTCTGCCCGCGCCCGGTTCGAACGGGAATATCGCCGCAGGGACGATGGGCTCCTGAGCTTCGAAGCCACCATTTTTTCGTCCAGCGGCCAGGCTGCTTTCCGCGACAAGGTGGCTCTGTACCCCGCGACGCCCACAGAAATCACCGCTCTGGCAAAGAAGGCCGGTTTCAAGAAAGTGGAACTTTTCGATGACTTTACCGGGGACATCCTCAAGGGAACGACTCTGGGAGTGGTTGGAGTCGCGACGATTTAATCGGTTTGGCAAAGCTTGTGATGCCTGATCAACAAGCTTTGCCGAACTACATTCCTTGAACTGCTAATCTGCTTCAATAAGCCGGAAACGCTCGTCGCTCACCCGGAATTTGCCCTTCAGACCTTTGGTGACCCGTATTTCCAGGTCACTGTTGATGAATATCGCATCGATGCCAGGCAAGGATTCCACCAACGCCCGTCCGGCTTCATAGCCCAAGGCGAACACGGTCGTGGAAAGACCGTCCGCGTCGATGGAATGGTCGGCGACGATGGTTACCGATACCAGCCCGTTTTCAACAGGATAGCCTGTTTTGGTGTTCAGGATATGGTGCCAGTGTTTGCCGTCTGCTTCCAGGTAGCGCTCGTACACGCCGGAGGTGACGAGGGTCTTGTTGATTATTTCAAGTATGCCGATGTGGTTGCCGCGCTCGCTCACAGGATCCTGGACGCCTATGCGCCAGGGTGCTCCGCCACTTTTTGAACCGTAGGCCAGGATATTGCCACCCAGATCCACCATGGCGCGGGGGATACGGTGGGTCTTGATGATGCGGGCTACCTCATCTGCGGCGTAACCTTTTGCAATCGCCCCCAAATCCAGGCGCATGCCGGGACGTTTAAGGAAGAGTGTTCCAGCCTTTTCGTCTATGACCAGATCCCGATAGCCGATCAAAGCGATCGCGGCCTGTATCTCCTGTTCCGAGGGTACCCGGGCTTCGTCGGAACCGATATTCCATAGTTTGACCAGAGAACCGATGGTTGGATCGAAGGCACCCCGGGAGAGTTCTGCGTAGTACAGGGCAGAGCGTGTTACTTCGATGACATCAAAGTGTACAGTGACAGGGGTCTGACCGGCGTTCCGGTTCACCTTGTCCACTTCCGTGCCTTCCTTGTTGGCGCTCATACGGTCTTCTATCTCCCGCAGGCGGGTGAAAATCTCGCGATAGACCTTTTCGGTACCGCGCTCGTACAAATTCACGGTACAAACCGTGCCCAGGACAAATTCAGTCTGGACAGGAAGCGCTTGTGCACAGGAAGTTAGGTAAAGGGCGAAAAAAAGGGCCGGCAGAACCGGCGATCGATGAAAATTCATGAAGTCAAGATAGCCTTTTCGCTGCGGGTATCGCAAGCGGATGAAAAGTGTAGCCGGTAGTTTTCCTTATCTTGCGCCGCCAGATGTAGTACGTTATGGTTGAAAGATGGATTATGGAAAGAAAGTGTTTTTCCTGTTCCCTCCAAGTGTCGTCAAGGAGGAACTGATATTCCGCTTGCTCGAACAGGAATATGAAGTGTACATGCTTCGCGATGCCGCCGCCGCTAAACGCCTTTTGTCCATCTACCCCGATTCCCTCCTGTTCGCGAATATAGATGATGGCATGTCGGAGCCTGAATGGGAAATATGGATTTTGGGCGTGCTCGCAGAACCCGCCACCTCCGAAGTAGGTATCGGTATCCTGACATATAACGCCAGTGACGATTTGAGGCGCAAATACCTTATGGACGTTGGTGCGAAGTGCGGCCTCATCCATATGAAGCTGGGTATCGACGAGAGTACCCACCTGTTGTTGGCCACCCTGAACGCCAACGAAGCCAAGGGTAGACGGCGTTACGTCCGTGCAGAGTGTTCGGGCGACCAGCTCAGTTCGATCAATCTTCATCATGATGGGAAAAAAATCAGCGGTCAAATAAAGGATATCAGTGTCGTGGGGTTTTCCTGCGAATTCCCTTCCAATCCGGGTTTAAAAAAGAACACACTGATCTCTGACATCCAACTAAAATTGAGGGGCGCGCTGCTTTCCGCGAACGCCATCGTTTTCGGAACCCGTGAACAGGAAGGCCTTTTCGCGTATGTATTCCTTTTTACACCACCACTTTTCGGAGATTCCCGAACAAAAATACGAAAATATGTACAAACAGCCCTGCAGGCCTTTATCGATGCGAAAGCCAAAGGCTGAGTAGCGTCAGGTAAATAATTCCATGATAGCTATTTATTCTGATTGGAGTGCATTCACGCAGCATCCTCGCACGCGGGTTTGCCCTCCACGAGGCAATCTTCCCTGATCAATTTCTTCCAGGCAAAGACCGCGCTCCATGCAGCAAGCAAAGCCGCCAGAAGGCCGGGCGCCCACGGTCCGAGGGCAGCAAACAGGGCCCCACCCGCCAGAGGGGCAAGCACGCGGTTCAGGCTTTCGGCCGACGCGGCCAGTCCCATGGTTCCACCTGATGATTCGGGCGGAACGCTTTTCGAAAGAAGGCTGCGCAACAAGGTCGAAGTAACGCCCGAGGATAGACTAAGCGGAACCAGCACTATCATGAGCAGCGGTACCGATGGCGCGAAGGCGAAGCCGACGAAGGATACCGCCGCGACGACCAACGCCGTCGCAGTCAATCTGCGTTCGTCGAAGCGCTTTGCAAGAAAGGCTACCCCGCCGCCCTGAACCAAGGCAACCAGAATGCCCACATAGGCGAGCAGCCAACCACGCTGCCTGGAATCCACCCCCAGTGCTTCTGCCGCGAAAAGCGCGAACATGCTTTCAAATAGTATGAAAGCGAAGGAATAGACCAGCGTAAGGTTCAGCACGGTCCCGGTACCTGGCCGTTTCAAGGTTGATAGAAGCAGACGGGGCGAGAAAGCGCGGCGCGGATTGGTCTTGGCCATATCCTTACGTTCCTGGGTTAGACTTTCTGGTAGGATGAAGGTGATAAGCAGAAGGTTCAGGCCAGCGACACCCGCTGCGGCAAAGGCCGGTACGGAGAGGCCGAAGGTAGAGAGCAGGCCGCCAAAAAGCGGTCCCAGGATGAAACCCAACCCGAAAGCCATCCCGATAATGCCCAAACCCTTGGCTCTGTTTTTCCCATCGGTTATATCCACGATATAGGATTGGGCGACGGTGATGTTGCCACCGGTAAGTCCATCAAGAAGCCTTGCGGCGAAAACCAAAGAAAGGCTTCCGGCAAAACCGAGCAGAAGTAGCGAGAGAAATGTTCCACCGATGGAGAATAACAGGAGGGGCTTGCGCCCGTATTTATCCGAAAGCCGGCCGACTATGGGAGCCGCAAAGAACTGCCCGATGGCATACACAGCCATCAGTACGCCCGCCAGGGCTGGAGCTCCGCCGAAACGGGTAATGTAATCGGGAATGAGGGGTATGATGAAGCCGAATCCGATCATGTCCATGAAAACCACTGAAAAAAGCATAAGAAGTGATGGTTTGTGCTTGTTCATATTGCTCCCTAACCTTAGCTTGATAAATATACGTATAATCGATTCCCCTGGCACCCGAAATCCGCAGCCGGCTCAGCCGCGCTGCCTTCTTCTTATGGGCGGTACATTGCGCGGTGACGCTCTACGGGTTACACTTCCCGAATGCCGACTGGTTTCGCATGGCATTTTGCACCGGTTGCATCCGGAGAGCAGAGAGGGTAACGTTGATGGGCTTGTTCGATTCCCTTTATAAGGCCGAGTGTGAACGTGGCGAGAGGACAGCATATTTTATCCGCTGGTTGATGATCGTATTCATGGCAGTAATGGCGGTCATACAGCTCTTGAATCCGGATCAGAGCCGGGCAGGCATCTGGGCTGGGGTGACCATCATCCTGGCGGCGGTCTATAACCTGTACCTTTCGTTCCGCCTCAAGCAGACCAGCGGGTTCAAGGTACTGCGCTATGTATCGGTCTCGGTGGACATTCTCCTGGTGAGTTTTACGATACTGACGACTACGCTCTTCCTTCATCCTTCCGGGGCATCCACCAGCGCGATAGTCTTCATCTATCCCATCGTCATTCTGGTAGCATCCTTCCGCCATGACCGCGCGCTAATAGTCTACGCCACGCTCTTTTCCATAGCCTGCTTCAACGCGGTGTACTGGCTCACCCTTCCCGCCGTTTCCCCGGAACTGTTTGCGGCGGCGCCCTTGGCAAAACCGATAGTGCAATTCTACAAGAGCATGTACCTGCTGTTTTTTGGAATCGTCCTTTTGCAGGTTCCCCGCACTATCGGACGGCTGCTTAAATCCCAGCAGTCAGCCTTCGACGAGGCTACACGCAAGTATGCGGCTTTTGCTGAACGCCTGCGCTCGTCCCTGGCAAGCCTGGACGGGCAGTGTGCGGGTCTTGCCGGCGAAATCCAGAAAACGTCCCATGCCATCCGCGATATCGTCGCGCTGACCGATGAATCCACCCAACGGGTCGCCGACCAGGGCACATCGGTGAATCAGGTGGCGGAGCTTATCGAGGCTCCTGAAGCCTTCGCAGGCGGACTGGAAAATCTGGTAGGTGACCAGGCAGCGGCTATCCGCGAAACAGCGGCGGCTACGGAAGAAATGATAGGCAACATCGCATCCATCTCCCGCCACGTGGAACAGACCAAGACGGGCGTCGAAAAACTGCAGGGCGATTCTGACGAGGGAAAGACAAGACTGGCCGAGGTGGGAGTCTCCATCGAATCACTCGAAGGGGTCCAGCAGGTAGCCGACTACATGACGGAAATTGAGAATGCCATGCCCGAGCAGGCGGCTGGTTCGCGCCAGATTTCCGGTGCCATGTCGGGCATGCACGACGCCACCAACAAGGTCCGCGACAGGGCGGCATCGCTCCGCGAACGGTCCGAAGGTTTGAGGTTCGCCGTAGAAGAACTCAAGAGCCAAAATCGCGCGGTTTCCGGCGAATTGGAGTCTGTCACCTCCCGGGTGGGAGAAATCGATGAAGTTGCCGGTGTCGGAACGGAAGTCCGTTCTTTCAAGCTAGTGGAAGTAGCCTGAATTGAAACCCGATACGCTCGTACTCATCAGCGGTCCTCCCGGTAGTGGCAAGACGACCTGCCTGCGTGAAGCCCTCGCCTTGCTTGCCGCACGGGGCCATTCCGTTCGGGCGTGCCTGTC
>CAXNJE010000086.1:0-13076 GCA_964202565.1 Breznakiellaceae bacterium
GTTTCAACCCCTATTTCCCATGGTACCGCCTTATTTTTGACCTCCCCCCGTCTTTCCATCCGCCTCCGTCGTCGCTAAACTACATCAATATCACCATCCACAAGTCCAATTGCCATCCAGGAGGTGCCATGTTCACCGTCGGCATTATAGGCGCAACCGGTTATGCGGGCGTCGAGCTCGTCCGTCTGCTTTCTTCCCACCCCGAAGTGGGGTGTATGCTCCTTTCATCCACCAGTTTTGAGGGGGGGCGGATCGAAACGGTGTATCCCAACCTGCTGAAAAGGGTATCGGCCGAATTGCTCGCCCCCGATAGCGTAGTCGCAGGGAGTGACGTGGTATTTTCTGCCCTTCCCCACGGGGTAGGCGAGAAGTTCGCTGCCCTCTGCTTCGAAAGGAAGATTCCCTTTATCGACCTTTCCGCGGATTTCCGCTTCGATGACGATGAGGCCACCTTTGCAGCCTGGTACGGAAAACCCTACGAGCACGCGGAACTTCGCGCCCATTCAATCTACGGGTTGCCCGAAATGAACAGGGAACGCATCGGGAAGGCCCTCATCATCGCTAACCCGGGGTGCTACCCTACGGGCGCGTCGCTCGGGCTGTATCCGGCACTCAAACAGGGACTTCTTGCTGAGGGTACGGTGATAGTCGACGCCGCATCGGGTGTGACCGGAGCCGGACGATCGCCCTCACAGACGACCCATTACCCGGATTGCACCGATTCGATGGCGCCCTACAAGGTCGGCGGCCATCGCCACGTGCCGGAAATCGCGCGCAATTTTTCCATCATGGCCGGCAAGCCGGTTCCGATGGTGTTCACGCCCCATCTGGCACCCATGAACCGGGGGATACTAAGCACCATCTATGCGCCTTTGGCTTCGGCGGATGGGGGGAAAACTTCGCTGGGTGCGGGGCAGGTGGTGGGTTCAGACCCCTCGGCGCCGCGACCGGCGACCAAGGACATGGAAGCAAAGGCTGCGGGGCTGCGCGACCGCTGGGCGGATTTCTACAAGGACGAGCCCTTCGTGCGGGTACTTCCGTACGGACAGACCGCAAACACGCGGAACGTGCGGCTTTCCAATTATTGCGACATTTCGATCCATCTGGACCAGACCGGGACCATGCTGATCGTCGTCACCGCCATCGACAACATGATAAAGGGCGCGGCGGGGCAGGCGATCCAGAATATGAATATAGTGATGGGCTTTGGAGAGAGCGTCGGCTTGGACGCGGTCCCTGCGGCCTTTTGATGCCGCGCATGCGGCCTGTTTGCGGAGAAGGGAAAAAGGAGAAAGAGGCATGAAACGGATGGAAGGCGGGGTGTGCGCACCCAAGGGGTTCCGGGCGAACGGCATCTGGTGCGGCATCAGGAAGAACAAGGGTAAGAAAGACCTGGCCCTGATCGTTTCTGACGCGCCCTGTTCGGCGGCCGGGTTGTATACGACCAACAAGGTCCAGGCGGCCAGCGTCATCGTCACCAGGGAACACCTCGCCGATGGCAGCGCCCGCGCCATAGTCTGCAATTCGGGCAACGCGAACGCGTGTACCGGGGAAGCCGGCATGGTCGCTGCGCGCCGCATGGCGGCTGTCGTCGCCGGCAAACTCGGCATAAAAACAACGGAAGTGGTCGTAGGTTCCACCGGTGTCATCGGGGTACCCTTGCCAATTGAGCCCATCGAAATGGGTATCGACAGCCTGGTCGCGGGACTCAGTTCCGAAACCTCCGGTGCCGATGCGGCGCTGGAAGCCATCATGACCACCGACACCAAAAAGAAGGAAATTGCCGTCGAGTTCGATCTGGGTGGCAAAAAGGTACGCATCGGCGCGATGGCCAAGGGAGCGGGCATGATACACCCGAACATGGCCACGATGTTGTGCTTCATAACCTGCGACGCCGCAGTGGATCCGGCGTTGCTGGACCGGGCCTTGCGGCAGGCAGTGAACAGGTCCTTCAACCGGGTTACCGTGGACGGCGACACCAGCACCAACGACTGCGTCGTGCTGCTGGCAAACGGGATGGCAGGCAACAAGCGTATTGAAAAGGCCGACGCAGATTTCAAGGTGCTGGCCGACGCCATCGAATACGTGTGCGTAGATTTGGCCAAGGGCGTCGCCAGGGACGGGGAGGGCGCCACCAAGCTGGTAGCCTGCGAGGTGAGCGGTGCGGCATCTGAAAAGGACGCAGAGACCCTGGCCAAGTCCGTCGTGGGTTCCAGCCTGGTAAAAGCCGCCTGCTTTGGCGCCGACGCCAACTGGGGACGCATCCTGTGTGCCATGGGCTATTCCGGGGCGGACTTCAAACCCGAAACCGTCGCCGTACGCTTCCACAGCAGCGCGGGGGAGGTGCTGGTGTGCGAGAAGGGTGCCTCGGTCCCCTTTTCGGAAGAGGTGGCCAAAAAAGTGCTTTCCGAAGCCGAAATCACGATTGCCATCACCCTACAGGGCGGAAAGGCTTCCGCAACAGCCTGGGGTTGCGATCTTACCTACGAGTACGTCAAAATAAACGGCGACTATCGGTCCTGAGGAGGTCTGAATTGGATGCTATCCCTATAACAAACCAAGCGAGAGCTGGCGTTCTGGTCCACGCGCTCCCCTACATTCAGGCCTTCATGGGCAAGACCATCGTCGTCAAATACGGCGGGAATGCCATGATCAACGAGGACCTGAAAGCCGCGGTCATCCAGGATCTGGTGCTGATGTCCTGCGTGGGCATTCGCACGGTCCTTGTCCACGGTGGAGGGCCTGAAATAGACGGAATGCTCAAGCGGGTGGGGAAGGAGAGTTCCTTCATAAACGGCCTGCGCTACACCGATGCGGAAACCATGGAAATAGTCCAGATGGTGTTGGCGGGCAAGGTGAACAAGGACATAGTGGCCCTGATACAGCGCGCGGGTGGAAAGGCCTTGGGCCTGTGCGGTCTGGACGGCGGCATGCTGCAGGCCGAACGGGTGAAAAAGGACGGAGCCGATCTGGGCCAGGTGGGTGAGGTAGTGGCGGTGGATACCGCGCCCCTCCTGAATGCCCTGGAAAAGGGCTACGTCCCCGTGGTCGCGACTGTTGCGCTGGGCACCGGACCGGCTTCCGGCGAGACCCTCAACGTTAACGCGGATACCGCAGCCGCAAAAATAGCCGCAGCATTAGGTGCCGAGAAACTCGTACTGATGACAGACGTCCCCGGTATCCTGCGGGACGTGCGCAACCCCGAATCGCTCATCAAGGAAATCCGGCGTGCAGAGTTGGCCTCCCTTATCAAGGACGGCATTGTGAGCAAGGGCATGATCCCCAAAACCGAGTGCTGCAGCGTGGCCCTCGACGGCGGCGTCAACAAGGCCCACATCATCGACGGCCGCGTCCCCCACGCCCTCCTGGTTGAGCTTTTTACCGATGAAGGAATCGGCACAATGATTGATTAAAATCCCCTAGGGATTTTACTCTTCTAGTTTCGTTCCAAGGAACGAAACTAGCGACCTTTAGACCGGGCTTTAACACGACCTTTGGTCTTGTTCTTGGTTTTTGCTAAATTACGCGTGCTGGGGCGTCAGGGGCGTTCCGCCTCAGTACGGCTTCTGAGTCCGTAGCGAAGCCAGGATGGCGAAGCAGGACGAAGGCAGTAAGAAAATCCAGGATGGATTTTCGCACGAAGCACTGAAGTGGGTTGTCCCCGACTTCCCATGCAGATAAAGTGGAGGATATACCATGACCGACTGTTTCATGAACACGTACCATAGATTGCCGACCATCTTTACAGAAGGTAAAGGGTCGAGGCTCCGCGATGTGGACGGGAAGTGGTATCTGGATTTCACCTCCGGCATCGCCGTCAATAATCTGGGCCACGGTCACCCGGCGCTCACCGCGGCGATAGCGGCCCAGGCTGACAAGCTCATCCATACCTCCAACTATTTCCGCAGTGACACCGCGCTGGCCTTCGCCGAGGAGTTGGTGGCGGCCTGTTCCCCGGTGGGCATGGAAAATGTATTCCTGGGCAATTCCGGGGCGGAGGCCAACGAGGCGGCGGTAAAGATCGCGCGCAAGTATTCGCTCAAGAAATACGGCGCCGGTCGACACCGCATCGTCACCCTGAATGGGAGCTTCCACGGCAGGACCATCACCACCCTGGCCGCCACCGGGCAGGACCGCTTCCACACCGATTTTGGCCCCTTCACCGAGGGATTCCTGTACGTGGATGCGGGCGACTTGCGGGTGTTGGAAAAGGCGCTGGACGGTACCGTTTGCGGGTTGTTGATGGAACCCGTACAGGGCGAAAGTGGCATACGGCCCCTCGACCCGGCCTATGCGAATGCGGCGGCCAAACTATGTGCCGAGCGGGATGTGCTGCTGATGTTCGACGAGATTCAGTCCGGAGTGGGCAGGACAGGCAGCTTCCTCGCTTGCCAAGCGTATGCCTCATACCCCGATGTCGTAACCCTTGCCAAAGGTCTGGCAGGTGGCCTGCCGGTGGGTGCTGTTTTGGCCGGGAAAAAGGCCCGGGACGTGCTGGTGGTGGGTGACCACGGCAGCACCTTTGGCGGGAATCCTCTGGCCGCGGCTGCAGGACGGGCAGTGCTGGCGGTAGTGAATAGACCGGAGTTCCTGGCTGAGATTACCCGCAAGGGCGAGCGCATGATGTCCGCAATAGCCGCGTGGAAGCATCCGCAGGTGAAGGAAATTCGCGGCAGGGGTTTGATGATAGGCGTGGATATCGGTGCCGACGCGTGGCCGGTCCTGGAATCGGCCCTGTCCAAAGGACTCATGCTGCTTTCTGCGGGAACCAGGACCCTGCGTTTCCTGCCGCCTTACGTGATCGATGACGCGGAAATGGACGAGGGTCTGGCCATCCTGAAGGGCGTATTGGACCGGGTTGAGTAGTAGTTCCCGGCTTGAAATCAACGATGGAGAACGTATGATGGACAAAGAAAAGGAGCACAAGATGAAGAAGCGGATAGTATTGGCGTATTCCGGCGGGCTCGATACCACGGTAATCATCCCCTGGCTGAAGGAAAACTACGACTGCGAAATCATCGCCGTCTGCGTGGATGTGGGACAGGAAGCGGACTGGAAGACCATCAAGCAGCGGGCGCTGGATACGGGCGCGGCTTCCTGCCATATCGCGGACGTCAAGAAAGAGTACGTCGAGGATTTCGTATGGCCGGCCCTGAAAGCCGGAGCCATCTACGAGGACAAATACCTTCTGGGCACGTCCACAGCCCGGCCACTTATCGCGAAGGTGCTGGTGGAATGGGCGCGCAAGGAAAAGGCCGTCGCCATCGCCCACGGCGCGACGGGCAAGGGCAACGATCAGGTCCGCTTCGATCTGGGCATACTGGCCTTCGCTCCCGACCTTGAGATCATCGCCCCCTGGCGCACCTGGGACCTCCGTAGCCGGGAAGACGAGATCGCCTACCTTGAGAAGCGCGGCATTCCGGTACCTATGAAAAAGAGCGATTCCTACAGCCGCGACGACAACCTGTGGCACATGTCCCACGAGGGCCTCGAACTGGAGGACCCAGCCAACGAGCCGTCCCTGGACCGCATGCTCAAGATGACCGTAGCCCCGGAAAAGGCCCCTGACAAGGCCGAGTACGTCGAGGTTGAGTTCGAGAAGGGACTTCCCGTCGCCGTTAATGGCAAGAAGATGGACGGCGTATCCCTCATCTACGAACTGAACAAGATAGGTGGCAAGCACGGTGTGGGCATAGTCGACCTGGTGGAGAACCGTGTCGTGGGTATGAAGAGCCGCGGCGTATACGAGACCCCCGGTGGCGCCATACTGTATGCGGCCCATGCAGAGTTGGAGCACCTCTGCCTGGACCGGCAGACCTACAACTTCAAGCAGGGCGTCTCTCAGAAGATGGCCGAGGTCATTTATGGCGGACTTTGGTTCACGCCCCTGCGCGAGGCACTGGAAGCCTTCGTCGACGTTACGCAGAAAACGGTTACGGGCAAGGTCCGCCTCAAACTCTACAAGGGTTCGATCAGTCCCGCAGGTGCCACCTCACCCTATTCGATGTACAATACCAGCATCGCCAGCTTCGAGACCGGCGAGTTGTACAACCATGCGGATTCCAAGGGTTTCATCCGCCTGTACGGATTACCGATTCTGGTGCGGGCACTGATGGAGCGAAAGAACGCGGCCTCCAAACCCGCAGTTTCCGACGGGACACCGGTTCCCCACCACGACGGACTCGACGCCAAAGCTGCGGGTGCGGCGGGCTGAACCAAATCCGGTGATTGGAACGGACGGATCCCTACCAAAGCGCTATACTGAATTGATGACTGGAAGGAGATGATATGAAGATAGGATCAAGGCTCTTCCTCAGTTTTACGGCTATCGTTCTGGTTTTGGTGGGGATCGCGGTTTTTAGCGGTCTTACCATGTCCGCCATCACACAGGATCTGGACAGTATCTATACGAGGATGCTGCCCTCTGTCGACTTTCTGGATCAGGCAGACCGGGATCTGTATCAGCTTATTGAAGCCGAGAGGACACTGTTGCTCGTAAGCCCGACGGGACCCCGTGCCACCGATCTTGTAAAGGCCTACGAAGAGAATTATGCCCAGTCCGTCGAGCGGATGGGCAAGTATGTTGATTTGGCCATGACCGAACCCGAGAGGGTCTTGTATGCCGAATACGTCAAGGCCCGCGATGCCTGGACAACCGTTTCCCGGGAAGTTCTCCAGCGTTCGCGTTCGGCGGATCCGAAGGAACGGGAGGCAGCGCTTTCGCTCTCGCTGGGGAAGGCCTCGGACTTGTTCGGCGCCATGCGTGAAAAGATCAACGCCCTTGAAGAAATCGTGCTTGCCAACGCCGCGAGCCTGAGCGAGGCCTCACGGAAATCTTTCGGGGCAGCTTTGGCTATCCTGATCATCGCGTCCGTTCTGGCTGTGGCTTTCGTCATCGTCATTTCCCTGCTTCTGGCCTCGGGTATAACCAAACCCTTGGCTGCGGCTATTGGCTTTGCGGGAGCCATCACGAACGGGGAACTTGACGTAGCCATCGCGAAACAGCATCTGGACCGGGGTGACGAGGTGGGCGACCTTGCGCGTGCTCTTTCATCCATGTCGACTGCGCTATTGGGAATAGTTGACTCGATCCGGGATTCCTCAGGCAACCTGACCTCCAGTGCGAGCCAGATTTCATCAACCGCACAGCAGCTTTCAAGCGGTTCAACCGAACAAGCCGCCTCGGCGGAGCAGGTGAGCGCCTCGGTGGAGGAGATGGCGGCCACCATCAAGCAGAACGCGGAAAATTCGCACGAGACCGATGGTATAGCCCGCAAGCTTTCCGAGGAAGCCGTCGAAGGCAGCGAGACGGTGGCTGCGACCGTGCAGGCAATGAAGGAAATTGCAGGCCGGATCGGCATCATTGAAGAAATCGCCAGGCAGACCAACCTGCTCGCTCTCAACGCGGCGATCGAGGCAGCCCGAGCGGGGGAAGCCGGAAAAGGTTTTGCCGTTGTGGCGAGCGAGGTGCGCAAATTGGCGGAGCGCGCGCAGAACGCGGCCAAGGAGATTTCCGAATTGTCCTCGAACAGCATCGCGGTCGCGGAACGGGCGGGCAGCGTCATCGCCAGCATAGTGCCCGGAATCCAGCGTACGGCCTCACTCGTTCAGGAAATATCGGCGGCCAGTGCCGAACAGAGTACCGGAGCTGACCAGATTGGAAAGGCGATGACCCAGCTGGATTCTGTAATACAGCATACGGCATCCGCCTCCGAGGAACTTGCTTCCATGGCCGAGGAACTTTCGGATCAGGCGAACCGCCTTTTCAGCGCGGTCGGGTTTTTCAAAGTGAAGGACACACCGAAAAAGGCGAAACAAGCCCTTGCTCCCGCAGCTCCGGCACCCAAGCGGATTCAAATCGAAAAGCAACGGGTTGCTACCGGAATCATGCTGAGAAAAGAACCATCCACCATATCCGACGATGACTTCGAGGAGTTCTGAACATGGCCCAGGTTTTATGGACGGGCAGGCTGAAAGACAAACCGGAAGCGGATGCGTTCGCCTTTGAATCGTCCATAAGTGTGGACTCCAGGCTGGCCCAGGATGACATCCGTGGCAGTCGCGCCCATGCGTCCATGCTGGCCGCCCAGGGGATCATTCCCGCCGAAGCTGCCCTGAAGCTTGACGAGGAGCTTGTGCGTATTGGGGCAGAGCTCCGCGCTGGTACCTTGCCGGTCGACCAGGATTCCGAGGACGTCCATTCCTTCATCGAGGGTGTCCTTACCGAGCGGCTTGGCGATCTTGGGCGCATGGTGCACGCGGGGCGCAGCCGGAACGACCAGGTCGCCGTAGACCTGCGCCTGTACCTGAAAAGGACAGTTCCGGAACTGCGGGCCGAACTTGTCGCCACCATCGCCGTGCTGCTGGACCGGGCTGCCGAGAACACCGAAAACGTCATGCCCGGCTATACCCACCTACAAAGGGCCCAGCCGGTAACCCTGGGACATCACCTGACAGCCTGGTGCGCCGGACTCGAACGCGACGCGGGGCGCCTTTCAGACGCCCTTGCCCGGCTGGATGAATGTCCCCTGGGAGCAGGCGCGCTGGCAGGTTCAGGCCTGCCCTTGGACCGTGCAGCCACCGCAGTCGCCCTGGGTTTCCCGCGCCCCACCCTCAACTCCATGGACACCGTAGCCGACCGGGACTTCGCCCTTGAGCTTGCCTCAGCCTGCGCCATCCTGATGACCCACCTTTCCCGTTTTTGCGAGGATGTGGTCATCTGGGCGACCGAGGAATTCGGCTTCATAGACCTGGCCGAAGCCTGGAGTACCGGATCCTCCATCATGCCGCAGAAGAAAAATCCCGACTTCGCCGAACTGGTGCGCGGGAAATCAGGGCGGGCCATTGGTGACCTGGTAACACTGCTTGCGTTGATGAAGGGGCTACCCTATTCCTACGACCGGGACCTGCAGGAAGACAAGGAAGCCCTTTTCGATACCCTGGATACCGCGACCTCCTCACTCCGCATGTTCCGGGGCATGATGGCCTCTGCCCGATTCCGCACCGATCGCATGAAGGCCGCCTGCCTGGGTGGTTTCCTGGAAGCCACAGACCTTGCCGAGTACCTGGTGCGCAAGGGACTGCCCTTCCGCAAGGCCCACGAGGTTGCCGCCCTGGTCGTCCGCGACTGTGTCGATTCCGGCAAGCGGACCATAGGGGATTGCACCCTGGAAGAGCTGCGTTCCCGGTCGCCCCTCATCGAGGCCGACCTGTACCGCGCCTTGGAGCCCGCTTCCTGCGCCGCGGCGCGTTCCCTGCCCGGCGGACCCGCACCAGATGCCGTCCGCGCCCAGATCGCTGAACTCAGGCGGCGGCTGGAGTTGGGATCGTGAACGCGGGGCAGGGCACGAAGGGGAGTAGGGCGTTCTGACCCATCACAATTTCTTCGGTTTCCTCATTTTTTAGGTTTTCTGAGGCAGGCAAGGCCCATGTTTCGGATCTGGGCGGTGTGGTAGGTGTCATGGGTGGGCAACCAGCAGAGGGCGGCGTCCAGCGTGCAATCCCAGGCTTCGAAGCGCTCTTCAAGGCGTTTTGGGTCCAGACCGGCTAGCTTGGCCTGCAGGGCTTCGTGCACTTTTTCAGCATAGTCCAGGGCTGCATTCCACTCCTTTTCGCTTGAATCCTTGATGGGGGGGAAGGATTTTTCTTCCCAAGGGTACGCGGTTACCTTGGATTCGGCCCCCAGGAAGCGCAGGATCACGTACTTGTAGTAGACGCAGTGGATCAGGTTGTCCCAGGCCGAGTAATTTTCGTAGGTGTCGGTTCTGGCCGCGTCCTTTACTGATAGTGAGCGGCAGGTTTCCATCAGGGTATGTCCGTTGAAACTTTCCCCTCGGAATTCCCGTTCAGCCTGTTCGTGCAGTAACTTGATGCGTTCGGTCATGTAGTCCTCCTTGATGTCCTTCAGATTTCGCAGTTCGCCAGATTCTCTCGCAGAGCATCCTTGTCGAAACCCCTGCCTATGAAAACCAGCGCACTTTGTTTCTTCTCGCCCTCTTTCCAGCTCTTCATCTCCAGCATCGGGCGACCGCCTACGTATTGGAGCACGTATTTCCTGTCCTCCCTGTTTTCCTCTTTCGTTCCGCTGGTAAAATGAAGGAAACCCTTTGCGCGGACGATCCCTGGCGGCATAAGGGTGAGGAAGTGGCCAAACCGGTCAAGGTCCAGGGGTTTTCCGGATTTGTGGAAGTAGGTCTCAACCTCTTCATGGACGTGGTGGTGGTGATCCTCGACCTCAAGTGCGGCTATGTCGTCGTGGTCCAGAGGCGAACTATCCACCACCAGGGCAGTGGAAAAACCAGCGTCGATTTCCAGGATACAGGCGTTCTTTTTTCTTGAGAGTATGAATTTTCGGACCCGTGAACTCTCATCCGGAGTGGCGAGGTCGGTCTTGGACAGAAGGATGAAATCGGAATACTGAAGCTGTTGGGTAGCGATGGCAAAATCCTCTATGGAATCCAGATAGTTGACGGTATCGACGATGCAGACGATGGCGTCAAACCTCAACCTTCCATCCAGGTCGTTCAGGACGAAGGCCGCGGCTATGGGTACAGGGTCAGAGAGCCCGGAAGCTTCCAGCAGGATGTGGCCGATATCCGGACCCTTGTCCAGCAGGGCTTTGACCGAGCCGATCAGGTCGTCGCGCATGACGCAACACATGCAGCCATTGGACAGTTCGGTTATCTCGTTCTTTCCGGCATCGACGATCTGGCTTTCAAGGTTCACGTCGCCGAATTCGTTCACTACCAATCCGAAACGTATGCCCGGGTTGTCGTCGAGAATGCGGTTGATGAAACTGCTTTTACCCGCACCCAGGAAGCCCGTGATCAAGGTAACCGGTATCTTCATGAAAAACAGTATACGGGTCCCTTTGAGCTGGAACAAGCCGTAAACGGCGGGTACAATGCATCATGCCCATCGCTCTTTCCTTTTTTGCCGTATTTTCCGTGTACGGGGTCACCTCGCCCTATCTACCCGTTCTTGTCAGGGGGCTTGGTTACGGTGCTGGGCTCGTAGGCATACTCCTGGGCTTGTTCGAACTGGCCGGTATCGCAGGTCCCTTCCTGTTCGGCCGCCTTGCCGACAGGCTGGGACGGTATAAACCCAGCCTTTTCTTCGCTCTGGCCCTGGTTGCCGGTTCGGCCATCCCCCTTTCTCTGGTCCACAATCCCTATATAAGCGCCTTGTCCATCATCATCCTCGCTGCGGGGCTTCGCTCACTTATCCCCCTGATGGACGCGACTGCCACCATAACCCTCGGATCAACAGGCAATTACGGACTGGTTAGGGCTGCGGGATCCGTAAGTTTTGTGCTTGTCGCGCTTGGTCTCCAATACGTATCCTTCATGAGACCAGACAAGCCGCTGAACATAGGGGTATGGCTGGTCATCACCGCGATCGCCTCCATGGTGGCCCTTATTTTCCTTCCCGATTCACGCCCGCGCTCCAGAAGTGCGCAATGTCAGGACCCGGCGGAGCGGGGCAACGGAAAACGCAAGATCATGGATGCCGGCTTGTTGGCCGGTTTCGTGGTTATCGCCCTCGGCAGGCTCGCCATGGCTCCCATCGTTTCCTTTTTTTCCTTGTTCCTTGTAGAGGAGATCCAGTGGGACGCCGTTGGCCTCATGTGGGCAATCTCCGCCAGCTCGGAAATTCCCTTCATGGTTTTTTCGTCCCGCCTGATCCGTCGGTTCGGGGCCCCACGCTTGCTTGCGGCTTCCGTAGTGGCAGTGGCTGCCCGGCTGGCGGTCTACGCGTTATTTCCGAATCCGGCAGGCGCCGTAAGCGGCCAGTTGCTTCATTCGCTCTGTTTCGGTTTGTTCCACCCCGCCGCGGTAGCCTTCGTTTCCGCCCGGGTACCCCCTGAGCGCCGTGCCACGGGTATGGCCTTATATCTGGCTTTCTGTATCGGCATCCCCACTTTTGTGGGGAGTGCCATAAGCGGCTTGGTGGTGGAATTGGCGGGATATAGGGTGCTTTTCGCGTCCTTCATCGTATTCGCACTGGCCAGCACCGTGCTGTATCTGTTTACCCATAAGTTGATGGAAGATCCTGCCCGGCCGCGCTGAGCCGCAGTCCGGATTGTAAGACAGCGAATCATACATTGAGAGAGGCATATTCCGTGGGGATGAACGTCACCATTCAGGACAAGGCCGACAGGCTGCTCCGCACTGTTTTCGGTTTCGACGAATACCGATCGGGACAGGGTGAGGTGATACAGGCCGTGCTGGCAGGACGCGACGTCCTGGCGGTGTTGCCCACGGGTGGGGGCAAGAGCCTGTGCTACCAGCTTCCAGCGGTAACCCTTGGGGGACTATCCCTGGTGGTATCACCCCTGATTGCACTGATGCAGGACCAGCTGAGTGCCCTGGTGGAGCTGGGCGTGGACGCGGTAGCCCTGAACAGTTCGCTCTCGCCGGAAGATTACCGTACCGCCGAGGAGGCTGTCCGCTCGGGAAAGGCCAGACTCCTGTATGTGGCCCCCGAAGCCCTGGGTTCCGCCCGGCTGGGAAATTTGCTGGCCAAACGGCCGCCGGATCGCCTGGTGGTGGACGAGGCCCACTGTATTTCGCGCTGGGGTCACGACTTCAGGCCAGATTACCGGACCATCGCCGTCCTGCGTGACCGCTTCCCCGATGCTGCCTGTATTGCACTTACGGCCACCGCCACCGCCGCTGTCCGCGACGACATCCGTGCCAGCCTCAAACTGCGGGATCCCTTGGTGGTGGTGTCCAGTTTCGACCGGCCCGCCCTCAATTTGCGGGTGGAACCCAAAAACGGCGCCAAGAAGCGCCTGATGGCCTTTGTACGTGAACGGCCGGGAACCTCGGGCATAATCTACTGCCTGTCGCGCAAGAGCACCGAGGATGTGGCCGAGCTTCTGCGGGCCGCCGGAATCGCCGCCCTGCCGTACCACGCCGGGCTGGACTCGTCGGTGCGGGAGGCCAACCAGCGCTCTTTCATCCGGGACGATGTGCAGGTAATCGCCGCGACCATAGCCTTTGGCATGGGCATTGATAAAAGCGACGTGCGCTGGATAGTCCACATGGACCTGCCAAAGGACCTGGAAGGTTATT
>CAXNJE010000087.1:0-13066 GCA_964202565.1 Breznakiellaceae bacterium
AGGTTCCGTTTCCCGCCGTATCCAGGGGGTCAGCCCCTCTTCCGCCCAACTATGACATCCCATTGGGTGGCGATCATGCCGGCCAGCATCAGGAAAGAGCCCAAAAGGCTACGGAGGCCAAATGGTTCCGAAAGGAGCAGGACGCCGCCCAGCGTCGCGAAGACGCCTTCAAGGCAGAGGATGATGGCGGAATGGGCTGCCGGAGCGTCCTTCTGGGCAACAACCTGCAGGGTGTAGGCGATGCCTACCGACCCCAGCCCGCCGTACAGGATGGGAGCCAGAGCCTGGAGGATGGATGACAGTTGGATCTGTTCGGTCAGCATGGCGACGACGAGTGAGAAGATGGAAACCCAGGCGAACTGGCTGGCAGCCAGCTTGAGCGCGTCCATGCGCTTGGCCAGGTGGTCGATGACGAGGACGTGGGCTGTCCAGAAGAGGGCGCTCAGGGCGACGAGGATATCCCCGGGATTTACCTGATTCAGTTGCCCCGCCCCGCTCAGGAAGTACAAGCCTACCACCGCTGCGGCCGCTCCGAGCCATGTTGGCAAACCGGTTTTGTGTCCCAGGAAAATACCGGTGAGTGGCACAAGCACGACATACAGGCCCGTGATGAAACCGGCCTTACCCGCGGTGGTGTAGACGATTCCCATCTGCTGGAGCGAAGCCCCCAGGAACAGCACCGAACCCGCCACCAGGGTGCCCAGCACGAACAGTATCCGGTCTGAACGGTTTGGCGTAGCGGCTTTTTCTGCCTTACGCCCTTTATTCAGGTTTCCCATGATGAAGATGAGAGGCAGCAGGGAAAGGCTACCCAAGGCAAAGCGGATACCGTTGTAGGTGAAGGGTCCCACGAATTCCATGCCGGAACGCTGGGCGACAAAGGCGAAACCCCAGATAAGGGCAGTAAGCAGAAGCAGGGCGTCAGAGCGGATGGCTGTCTTGTTCATGGTTTTTGTGGGTGTGCACGGCTGATCCGGGAACCACCGCGAGGGTGGCTTGCCCGGGCTTGCCTAAGCGAGAAGGTCTACCTGAGTCCCGAGAACGGGATCGGTTATCTGGGGCAAGACGGCGCTATTGATAAGCTCGACAACAGCCGCACCCTGATCCTTGGCCTGGCCAAAAGCCATGTTCATGACAGCGGCGCCCGCCTGATCGCGAACCCGCTGGCTGGCCATATCCATCGACAATGCTTGTATATCCATACCGTAATGGTAACGAACGGGAATCGGGCCGTCAAGACAAAGGTTTGCCGAACCAGGCTATTATCGCGTCGGCGACCGCTTCCTTCTCGCAGTCGTTGACCACCACGTGCTTGCTCTCCTTGAGTACCAGGGTTTCCTTCTCCGTGGAAGCAATGCGGCCTAAAATGAGTGGGGCGACTGCCACAGGTACCGTCGCGTCCTTTTCGCTGATGATGGTGAGCAGGGGAGACTGGATATCACCCAGAAGTGATAGTCCCAATTGCTGCAGCCTGTACAGTTCGGCCGCCCCCTGAATGTTGTCGACGCTCCAGTATTCATGGGAAAGGTAGTCCAGGTCCGGATCGTCATAGTCCTGGACTGTGGGGTGTTTCTGTTCCTTCACGGCGTATTTAAGGATAGGCGTCCACGGTAGTACCGGGTTGTTGACCATAAGGGCCGGCGCGGCCAGCACGACGCGGTGGGGGGTGAAAGTTGCGGCCAGGATGGCTGCCAGGATGCCTCCCATGGAAAGGCCCGCCAGATTCTGTTCCAGGCCGAAGGTCTGCAGTTCGAGCCAGGCATCCAGGGACCTGCGCAGCCAATCTTCGGCCCTGGTCTGGTTGAAATCCTGCCGGGTTGTTCCGTGCCCCGGCAGGCGGGGGATGGAAACGAGGTAGCCCGCATCCCTAAGCCGGTTGCCCAGATATCGCATGTCGTGGGGGCTGCCAGTGTAGCCGTGCAGCAGTAGGGCAGCTTGGCCGTTGGCGCTCTTTTTATCGGGAAAGAACAATTCCGGTTTGGAGATGGATCGTATGTTCACCCTGGAGACAGCTTTCAGCATCTTCCGCATCTTGTTCATATTCCAAGTATGATCGATTCCTGTGTTGGTTGCTAGCGGGGCAGATGCCAGCGGGCGAGTTCCCTTCATGCGCCTTACGTGCTAAGCTCGTAACCCCGGGAGACATCCAGTGCAGACGCAAAAAAAACCCCTTTCCTTTGCCCGTTTGATAGGCACCAGCATGGCGGCCAAGTCCATAGTGGATATGGGTTCGCAGATTTTCAATCCCTTCCTTCCCCTGATCGCGGCCGGTCTGGGCATAGGGGTGATAGATCTGGGGAGGCTCGTGGGTCTGCGGAGTTCGATGGGCATATTAGCCCCGGTGAGCGGCGTCCTGGCCGACCGCTTCGGTTACCGCAAAGTCATCCGCATCGCCTTGCTGTTCATGGGAGCCGGGTTCCTGCTGCTTTCACTGAGCAATACCCTATGGATGGCCGTGGTTGCGATGATCCTGTCGGGCCTGGGGACGGGAACCTTCGTTCCCAACCTGCACGCCTTCGTAAGCAGCAAGCTGTCGTACAAGCTCCGCGCCAGGGGCCTGGGCATGATCGAGTACTCCTGGGCCATAACGGGCATCGTCGGGCTCTCCCTGATCGGGCTGCTCATCGCGGCCACCGGCTGGCGTACGCCCTTCGTCCTCCTGGCCGCGGCCCTCGTGGCCATGAGCTTCGTCTTTGGCAGCCTCCCCTCCGATGGGGAGGGCGCATCTGAATCCAGCGAGATGTCCCGAGGGTCCTGGCGGCTACAGCTGACATCCTTGTTGAAGGTTTCCTCCAACCGTCGCTCAACCTGGGCCACCATCCTGGCCGGTTCGCTGAGCTTTTTCGCCGCCGTGCAGGTCATGATCGCCCACGGTGCCTGGCTGGTGGACCAATACGGCCTAAACGCAGCGACCCTGGGTCTGGTAGCCATGGTCTTCGGCTTTTTCGACCTTATAGCCAGCGTCTCGGTAAGCCTCTTCACCGATCGCCTGGGTAAAAAGCGGAGCGTCATCATCGGCATCGTCGGATCGATCATCTGCTATGCCCTGATGCCCGTCCTGAATGTGGCCCTCGTTTCCGTAGTGGCCATCATGGGCGCGGCGCGGATGTGTTTCGAGTTCAACATCGTCAGCCACTTCCCCCTGCTCAGCGAGCAGGTACCCACCCAACGCGGGCAGGTAATGACCCTGGGTTCCGCCATGATGATGATCGCCGGAACCCTGGCCGGCTTTACCGGACCCTGGTTGTACGTCAATCTGGGCGTGGCCGCGCTGGCCTGGACCTCGGCTGTCGCCGTCATTATTGGATGCGCCATCGTGCTGGTCTTCGTCAGGGAGTAGGGGGGAGCGTTAATCCGCTGGATTGTTGAAGAGGTTTTGCATGCCCGCCGTGATGCTCTCGGTCATGTACAGTGGTAGGGAAAGCAACCTGTACGATACGGGTTCGCCGGTAGTCGTCCTCACCACGATATCCTGTACCGATGGGGGATTCGTATCCAGACGGATCGCATGGCTCAATTTTTTTTGCTGCATGAAGGCATGCAGGGACTTCATCGAACCGGAATTGCCGGCTTTCACCTCGATGGGCAGGATACTGTTGCCCAGTTGGATAAGGTAGTCGATTTCTGCCTGGCGTCCCTCGGTCCGCTGCCAATAAAAAAGTCGCGGATCTTCGTAAACCGGTGTGATGCAACGCAGTTGTTGCCCCACGAATTGTTCGGCAAGTGCGCCCTTATTGGCCCATACCAACAGCTCCGGCTCTCGCAGGTCGAGCCTGGATAGGCCGAGTTGGACGGATGCCAAACCTATGTCAACAAGAATGGTCTTGAAGAGTCCCTGCTTCGTTTCCGCACCCAAAGGCAACCCGTTGGCTGCCGTATGTTCTACTTGGTGGCAAATTCGGGCTAGTCGCAATAGTTCGAAGCAACGTTTTATTTCGCGCTGTCCGGTATCGATATCGACATGGCTATAGATGAATCGGCCTCCCATCTGTTGCGGCACCGAGTCCATCACACGGCGCATCAACTCTGCAGGAACACGCTGGCGGTATTTGTTGAAGTCATCCCGATAGGTCGCAATAAGGTCGCGTTGTAGCCGCAACCTGCGCTCGTCGTCCTTTGTGGAAAGCCAATCCGCCACCACCTCCGGCAACCCGCCGACCAGGCAGTACTCCGAAAAAAGCTCCAAGGCTCGTTGGTGCAGGCGGGGGCTGAGCTCCAAGGATTCAGCCGCGGCAAGGAGGGCGGTTTTCAATGCCTCGTTTCCCGAAGCATCAAGGAATTCGTAGAACGAGACCGGCTCAACATAACAATACGAGATACGCCCTACAGGCATGCTGAACTCATGCTCCTGTAATGAAAAATCCAACAATGAACCTGCCGCGATCACTGGAAGTTCCGGCATCTCCTCCTTGAACCATCTCAGGAAGGACAGCATGTGGGGTTTCGCCTGAATTTCATCTATGAATATAAGTGATTCTCCGCTGGTTATGCGAATGCCAAGATCAATAGCAAGTTCGGAAACCGCACGTTGGGGATCATGTATTCGGAAGTGATCAGCCAACTCCGGTCTTTTTTCCATGTTGAGTTCAACAAGCGTTAACCCGTTACGTCGTGCGAAGTCACGGACAAGCCAGGTTTTCCCGACTTGCCTTGCACCACGCAGGACTAGGGGTTTGCGGTTTGGATCGCTTATCCATTGGTCCAGAAAGCTGGATGCGTTTCTTTTCATTCCATGAATATGATGATTCATATCCGTTTATCTGTCAATAACAACCTGTTGTTTCTGACAAAAAAATGCAATAACAACCTGTTGTTTTAGACAAAATGAGGCGATAAGAGTCAGTAACCCGCGAATTCCGCCACCGCGTCCCTGTAGGCCCAGAAGTTTTCCGGGGGCACGTCGGCCTGGACGTTGTGGATGGTGGTGCAGACGAAGCCGCCGCCGGGGGCCAGCGTATCGATGGTCCGTCTTACCTCGTCCCGGATGCTTTGGGGTGTGCCGTGGGGAAGGGTTTCCTGCGTGTCCACTCCGGCGCCCCAGAACGTTATGGACTTTCCGTATTCCTTTTTCAGCCGTACCAGGTCCATGCCGGAGGCGGAAAACTGGACGGGGTTAAGCGCGTCCACACCCATGTCGATGAGGTCCGGTATAAGGTCGAAAATGGCGCCGTCAGAATGGTACAGGATCTTTATGCCCGGTATCGCCTTCTTCATGTGATTGATGAGGGTTGCCTGTCGGGGCATGACGATACGCTTGAGCATCTCGGGGGAAAATAGCAGGGAATACTGGGTGCCCAGGTCGTCGCATTCCACGGCCACCACCGAGGAAGCACCGAGCCCGCGTTCCTTCACGTAGGCGCCAAAGATGTCCCAGTACTCAAGTTTGTACGCCAGTATTCCGTCCAGGAGTTTTTCCGCCCCGTCCGGGTCCAGCGCCATGTCCAGGAAAAACTGCTCGTAACCGCGGATACGGAAGGCCACCTCGGTAAGGCCAGCGCAGTTCCGGTCAAGGACGAGCCCCTGTCCGTTGCTGGCGGGAATTACCTGTTCGTCCAGCGAGCGGTAGGTTGCCTCTTTTTTATCTTTCAGGGTTGGGAAGCGGTAGGCCGGAATACCTTCCTCAATGGTCTCATAATCCTTGAGCGGTACCGAGGTCTGGTTGTAATAGAAATCCTTGCTGGGATCAAATAACCAATCGCACCCGAACTGGTCGGTGGCTTTCATTTTTCCGTCCACCTTTGCAGGTCCGCTGGCTTCGCCGAACAGGCGGGGCAGCCCCAGGCGCCGGGTGTCTATGTCCAGGACCCGCATCGTCTCGTCATCGGGAAACACGATCTGCTGGATGGGGTCTACGTCGATTGGAGATAGGGCCTTCTCGTTTAGCTTGCGGTGGCGCATGGCGTTAACGAACGCGGTTTTCGTCATTGTGGAAACGGTGGTTCCGCCCAGATCGAAGGGGACCCGGTCCGCCTCGGTAAAATTAAGCGCCGCCTTGAGCCTGTCCGAACCCGTCATGATTGCCTGCCTTGGTGTGATGGTGATTGCCGCAAGTTTACGTCGATCGTGGACAAGGATGCTCTCTCCATGAGGTTTTCGCACATCGTGGTTACGGCCATGACAAAGGATACCCCGATGTGAAGCTGTCACACAAGAACCACAAGAAGTAGCTTGACTATAGGATGAAAATCTCTATTCTATTAATTATTTAACATGTGGCGGTATCATGCACCATGGTCGTATCTGTTCGATTCTAAAATTTGCGGGAGCTTGTGATGAAGAATATAACTTTTGCCATCGCTTCGATTCTGGCGTCTTTTCTTGTTTCCTGCATGACGCCGGGTTCCGGGACAACCAATTCAGCCATCAGCGCACCAGACCTGCCGGGGAAATCATACCTCATCGCGGTGTCGCCTTTTTCCAACCTGACCGGGGATGCCGCACAGGATTACTTCGGGTTCCAGATTTCCGAATATGTGAGTTCCGCGCTGGCGGGGTTCCCGGGAATCAAGGTCGTCGAACGTCAGCAACTTTCCCGGATACTGGACGAGCAGGAGTTGCAGCTTTCCGGAATCACCGATGAGAATTCGGCTGTTGAGGTTGGGGCCATACTGAACGCGCAGCAGATGATCGTAGGCTCCTACGTCAAACATTCCGCAGGATATACACTCAACGGCAGGCTGGTCGATGTCGCCACCGGCAAGGTCATGAGCTCCGCGAGTTCGGATATTCCCGATTCCGGAAGAATCCAGGCTTCGTTGAAGGCCTTCCTTTTTTCGTTGCTTTCAGGAGTGCCGGAGTACAAGCTCACGATTCCGGCTCTCGCGAGGATCGAGACGGTCACGGCGAGGGACGAAGGCACCCAAGCCGATTATGCCAAGGCCCTTTCGGCACTTTTCGAGAAGAACGACGAGGCGGCGGCCAAGTATCTGAAATCGGTCCTTTCCGAAAGCAACCTTTCCTATTCGGTCTTCTCCGGGGCGAAGACTGCGTATTTCGAGATGGTGAACCGAATGGAAGGAGAGACCTTCTACGCCAGGATGCTCGAAAAACAGATAGCGCGGAACGAGACCCTCGTTTCCCAGGCTGAACCGCTAAGCCTCTACCGGGCCACGGTGAAGCTGCTATATGAGCGGACAATGGCCGCAATCAAAGCGGATTCCTTTATTCTTTCGGTGGACCGGAAGGAGGATGTCGTGATCGGCGACGTATCGGCGATGGTCACGCTCCCCAAAGGAATCGGCATCAAACTGAACCCAGCGGCCGTAACCGGGATACGGACGCTCTTCTCGGAACAGGACATCGCTGTCCTGGGCAACGGTGGCCTGGAGTTCAGGAAAGCCCCTCCTTCCGGGGCGCTTCTTTCCAGGCTCGCGCTGTCCGGCCTTTTCACGCTCAGTCTTGGGGCGGAAATAGGCTATTCAATGGATTTCATAGATTCCAAGGGTAACCTGATCTACCGACTTGATTCGGAACCACTGAAGACCTTCGTTCTGGATGAGTTCCGCTTGTCCTTCGGTGACGATTCGACAGGTGCCTACAAGGAAGCCTTTCCGGTGGACGGGTTCCGGTTGAGGAACGATGGGACCGTCGAGATACAGGCCCGCGAGGTGAAGCGGTTGTCGGGCATTCGGGTCGTGCTGAACCAGGACAGTTTCAGGAAGACCGGTACTTTTCCAATGGAAAATGATGCGCTGTGGAAGTCCCTGATCCTGCATGCGTACCGGAAGCAGTACACCCGTATAGCCACCGATGACGATCCCTGTCCCGCCATCAAGGATGTGGTGGTGACCGACGCGCTCTTCGCCACCGATGACGGGGAACTCGGGCTCATTCCGGTTCTTTCATCCGAGGAGACCTACGCCGCTTTCGCCCAACTGACCGGTATTGTCTACTTCGGAGACAGTGCATCCGCAACTGTCGAGGGCGAGTGGACCGCCGGTACTTCGTCCCGCGCAAACAAAGCCCAGACGGGTGCTTTTTCCCCCGGGACCGTTCTCTATTTCCCCATGCCCGGCGATGCCTCGATGCAGCAGGGTGGACCCTTGACCTTCACGGCCTCCACTGGCGGCGGCAGGAAGAACCATGATGTGCGGATGACCGTGGGTCGTGCCTGGCCAGCCAGGAATCCGCGCGGATCCGGTTCCAAGTCATCAGAACCGGCGTATTCCAATGTGTCTGCTGTCTTTCTTGAGAACGGCAGGCTCTATACCTCCGGAGGCGCCTGTCTGGACACAAAGGATGGTCGTGTCATTTGGGATGCTACCCGTACTGGTGGCAAGCAAACGCTCCGTATAGACGGGGAATCAGTGACAGTCGCCTTCGGCAGGGTGTTTATAACCGGCAACGGCACTTTCTGCCTTGATGCCGGGACGGGTGAGATCCTCTGGAAATCGGACATCCGGGCCATCAGGGGCAGTCGGATTGTGGCCGATGCAACGCGGATTGTAATGGAGAATTCCGGGAACAACGGGATCGTTTGTCTGGACGCTATACGCGGAACGCTGCTCTGGAATTCCGATGAAAACGGCATGGCAAGCTTGAAGGGAGACACTGTATTCGTCCAGTCCGGCTCCTACGTGTACCTTTTGGACGGCAAGACAGGCCAGTTGAAAAAGCGCGTGGAGTCGGTGGAAGCGGTCGACCTCGATGCGAATCGGGTCTATTTTTATTCAGGCTCCTATTATTCTCGACAGCCGAAATTGATGGCATGGGATTTCGTTTCGGATACCACGGTTTGGGCCAGGAAAATCGCAGGCGATCTTGAGGCCTTGACGAACGGTAGGCTCTATTTCCTGACGCCATCAAGTTTTGGCTCGATGAAGCTCAACTCCATTGACGCCGCCACCGGTAAAAGCCTTTGGGAACAGAAGCTGACTGGGCACGTCTATAGGCACGAGTACGGTATTTCCCACATCAATAACGGAAAGATCTATTTCAATGACGGTTCCATCCGTTCTGAAAAGGATGGTAGGTCCCTTTTCGTCGAAGACCTTGAAATCCCGCTGCGTGCGTTCATGCAGGCAGGGGGGAGCGGTTATGGTCTGACACTTGAGCAGGCCGTGGATTTCCGTGGATACCGGGTGGGAAAGGGCGCGATCTACAGCCCCTTGAACGGGTACGCTTTTCTCAGATTCAGCGAAAACTATGCTGGAGACCCGGTAGTGACCGAGGATGGATTCCTGATCACGATTTTAGGTGAAAACATTTGGGTTTTGGATCTTTCGGTGGTATTCGACAGGGAATGAGACCGGACAGGGGGTTGGATCTTCCCGTACCGCACGGTGGCTGAAATCATGAAAGGAATTTGACTGGGGTGTAAAAAGCTCTATTATATTCAATATGTGAAAAATAGGAGGCGAAAAAAATGGCTTTTTTCAAGAAGAAGTCAGTGGACACAGCCGCATCCAACGGTGATGCCCCCAGCGAGGATATGGCTAAAAATATGATCGCCTGATCAGTAATTTGCGTCAGATCACCGTGGACCTGTTGCTTCCGAACCAGCTTGCAACTGAATCGGATTGCCCGGAAGCCAGTTTTTTCAAGTTCGCGGAAACCTTTTGCGGAGGTGGTGCCACCGTGGAGGGTTATGCTGAATACGACGATATGCACCATGGGGATTTTTACCTCTGCCGCAGCGTCGGCCCCAACCTGGTGTGCGCCGCGATGGTCTCTTGTTCGGGAAAAGGGCCATCGGCCGCACTATTGGGCGCATTTTTCAGCAAGATGAACCGGGACATGGAAGGGAAGGGCATGATGGGTCGTTTAATCTGTCTAACCCTGGTAGTTCTAGACACCCGGAGTGGGCAGATTTGGATAGATTCCCGCGGCAACCGCTCTGTCCCCGTGCTTCACCAAAACGGCGGCACCGCCCTTATACGCCTGGCCGATCTTCCCCCGCTCGGGGTCATGCCCGAGGAAATAGTGCAGATGAAGCCTGTCAAACCCAAATCATTCAAATTATCGCCCGGAGATATCCTGTTTCTCAGCAACGGACCTTTCGATGAGATCCCCGGTACCGATGAAGGGGGCCCTGCTTTTCTGGCTTCCATGCTGGGGGCGGCCTATGCCCCAAGGCCCGATACGGTTGAACGGTCCTTTCCCTGGACCTTCTTTCTGGAACGGTGCCAGGCTGAAAGCCTTGCCAACATCGTTCCCAATCTGACCTGCGAACCCCATACGGATCACGTGACCAGAATACCGGCCAATGTGTTTGAATTCTTCACGCCCCCGGTAGCACTCACCCTCCGCTGGAACGCGAAGTAGCCGGTTTTATCGACCTTCCCCATTGCAAGACTTTGCAAAGGGGAAGATAAGGGGCTTCCGGCTTCCGGCTTCCGTGCGGGTTAACCCTTCAAGGCTCCCGGCGGCATCACTGACAGATCACCTTTACCCGATTCGGCCTATCCTTTCGGTTGCAGCCTGCCGCTGACAGGGTCTCGATAAAACCAGCTCCGGCGAAAACCCGGACTGTTCCGGCCAGGATCAATTCCCTGGCAACGATTCCCCCAGTGAATGATCCGATATCCAGTGCAACGATCACATTGCTTGCTTCGGCACCAGATCATGCAACTTGGCCACCACCTCCCTGCGTGCCCGCCTGATGTCCGCCACGGGGCCCTCCGCGCGGAGTGGGAGCTCCTCGAATAGCCTGCGCCTGCCATAGTTGGAACAGCGCTCGCCGAAGGCGGAGATGATGGAATTGGGACCTCCCGCCAAGGCGGTGGCGATCACGGGGAGAGTGACGCGCCGCATCAGGAGCCTGACTGGTTGCTCGTCCAGTGGAGGTGAAAACAGCAGGGGAACGAGGGACGCGAAGCGATCCGCGAGTTCCCGCTTGACCTCGGGCGGAGGAGGAGGAGGCGCGATGGCGTGAAGCTCGTCGTAGACCTTGCTGAAGCGCTCGACTCCGGCATAGGCGAGGGCGGCTAGCCGGGGAGCGTCGGGATGCGCCGAAATTGTCCAGGCCCGGACCGCTGCCTCCGCCTGACCGCAAAGGAGTTCATCCATCGCTTTCAACCCGGGGATCGACTCCATTCTTGGCCAAAGACGTCCCTGTAGCGCCCGCGGGTTTTCGACGGCACCGTCTCTGTGAAAGCCAAAACAAGCGGTCTCAAGATAGGGGTCCTTGAGGGAAAGCCAGGCGGAGTTGATTGCCGCCCAGCGAAAGGCCGCGGAACCGAAACCTTCGTTGATCCACAACACGTTCATGTCGGCATTGCGTAGTGCGGCGTCCAGGATGGGTCCCAGGCAGTCGCTTCTCATTGCAAGGCGGTGGCGTGCGCCCTCGTCGATCGAGTCCCCGGGCAGGTCGCGCCATGAGGAGAGCAGCGTCGCGATGATCATACCTCGAGTTCCCTGAGCGTCGACTCGAGTCGCACGATGGACTCGGGGCCAAGCCAGGCTCCGAGCCGCCTGAACATGCCGTGTGGACTTTCTCCTGCCTGCAGTGACAGGGCGGCCTCTGCGTCGATGATCATGGCTATCAGCTTTGCTCCTCGCGGTGCCTCCGCCAGGATCATAGCCGCAAGAATACCCTCGACGATCGAACTGTCGGTGCCGTCAATGACGAGCCGCAGGGCGGTTTTGAAAAAGGGTTCCCTGATATCCTCGATATCTTCATCAAGCGAAAGAAGCCCATCCCCGCGCGCCTTGGTCTGCAGCGCGAGCAGGGCCACGATCCGGTCCTCGAGGACAAGGCGATCATCCCTGGCGATAGCCATCCTCTCGACGAGATCGGCGTTGAAATAGAACATGGTACCCTCCGTAGCCCTCACCAGCCCAGGATCTGCTGCAGGACGTTGCGCCTTTCAAGCTGCTCTATCCATCGCAGTCGTCAGAACAGGAGACTTCAACGCTATTGGTAGGCCCGCACCCTCTCTTTTGGAAATTTTGCTTGCTTTTGTACCAAACCTGCCATCAGCGGCGCGAACAAGTGCGGATCCCGTCGCAAAGTTGCCACCATTCCGGGCAAAGGTTGCCACAGCTGTCTTTGATAATTTCTGAAAATGGCATAGTGTTGGAGAATAAAATCCCATAATTAAGTTTAGAGATTATTGATAATGATTTATAATTTTTCTGAGGAGATAGATATGAAGACGAAACTTTCAGAGAATGACATTATATATATCCTGAAACACTGAGGGATCATAATTGGATTCCATTTAACATCAAAAAAGATGTTATATATTTCTCAGACGATTCCCATGTAGATGGTATAATTCATTGGAGCGAAATGGATGATTGGACAAATACATTTGGTGTCAAACTGGAAAAAATCGACGTCAAATCCGTTAAAATGGTTCCACTTGAAGGAGAAGGCTTAAAACAAAAACAAAGAGAAAATGAGATTAGTTGTGCAATGATTGAGCTTAAAGGAGATGATTTAGAAGCGGCGAAGATTTTCGCAAAGAAATTTCCAAATTTCAAGAGAGTGAAGAAAGTGAAAGGCAATGGATTTGTTGCATCAATGTTTTATTTTAAGAAGGATTCTGCTATTACTGTTGCACACAAGTTCGAATCTTTCATGAGTAATATTATAATGGATAAGGTATTTATGTTTATGTCATCAGAAACATTGATGTTCATGCGCTATGTTCCTGACAATAGGTATGTAGAAATAGAAATTGATGAGCTTGAGGCTGTAGAATAAAACGGTTCAACAAATGGAAACGGCGTGATATAGCCGCCTGGCTCGGCCAGGACGCTCCTTCGCCCAGCCGCCCTTTCCGGGCAGCGTGCTCTCGCCGCTCCGGGCAACAATGCTGCTGCAGAATGTTCCAAAGTCAGAGTACTCCCCATGGGTTGCTGCCGAGGTCCGCGATTCGGCTAACCTGCTGGTTGACGAAGAAGTCGTGGCAGGGTTGTTTCAGTCTCTTTTGGGGACGGGAATCCTGATGGATCCACGTCAGGATTTTCGCCCAGAGCGGGGCACATGTCAGTTTGACAATCATTACTGACCCGGCAATCATAATTCACACAGCGGCATAACTTATCGCAGGATCCTTGAAATACTTCTCAATCCTTGATGGGGTATTCTTCAGCATATCCATATGCTCACTGGCTGCCT
>CAXNJE010000088.1:0-13002 GCA_964202565.1 Breznakiellaceae bacterium
CACGTTCAGCGAGTTGATCCCGTATACCGTCTCGACGGGTTTCCCGGTGCGGTCTTTTGGGCTGGTTCCTGTCGTCAGCAGGAGGATCAGAAGGGCTGAAGAGACCAACAGCGCAGTGGAACAGGCGATGAGCATCCTTTTATAACGCATTACGCCCGTCTCCTTCGTATAGCCACGAAGATGCCTGTCGCCAAAATGAATATGGGTATGATCCCGATGAGGATGATACCCGCAGCGGCAGCCTCGCCCGGCAGTATGGTCAACGGGGCGGGTGCTATGGTTTTGGCCGGAATATTAAGCAGGTTCTGCTGGGGGTTCAGCCAGCTGATGGTCTGGGTCAGAAAATCCGCATTGGCGAAGGTCGACATTTCCAAAATGTCGTCGGCGTAGAACAGCACGCTGCCCGCCGCAAAAAGCCTGGCTTTTTTTTCGGCTCCCCCGGCCGGGCCACCCTCGGTAGGATTTACTGTTTCTGGTGTAGTCTTGCCTGAGACAGGTTTGGATGCCGTCAGGGCCAGGCTGAAAGGGCCTTGTGGGTCAGCGGCCCGCTTTTCCGGGGAACCGAGGGTGCTTTCTGCCTTGGCATAGGCATCCGGCGTCGAAAGCAGGACCGTCATCACATCCAGATCAAAGCTGGGCTTTTCCGCTGGAGCCATGACCCTGGCGGAGGGCATCAGCAGAAAATAACGCTTGTCCCCGAAGTACACGTTGATCTCGTGTTGGCCATACCTGGGAACTATGTTGACCAGGTTGTCCGAGATGTGGGCCTGGGGTTCCAGCACCACACCGCTCCCATAGGTTATGCCCCAGCGTTCGAGGAAGGCTTCGAGCTTTGGCAGTGGGGTGTCGGAGGGGGCCAGGAATGCCATGAGGCTGCCGCCCTGGTTGAGATATACTTCCAGGGCGTTGGTCTCCTTCACGGCAAAGTCCCGGGTGGGAGCCGCGATGACCACAAGATCGGTCCCGGCTTCCAAAGGCGAAATGGACAGGGCAATGCGATCGGTCTGGTAATTGTTTTTGCTGAACAGTTCTATCAGGGCCTTGGACGGGTTTTCGTTATGGCCGTCTGTAAAGCGGACCGCAGGCTTGCGGCTGCTCCCCAGCTGGATTATTGCCCCTGTCAGTTGCTGTTCCGCCCGGACGCCGGTGACCTTGGTTTTTGCGTCGTCAAAAAGGTAGAAGTCTTCTATCGTAAAGCGTTTGAACTTATCGCCCCTTTCCACGACGATATCGTTCTGCAGGATACGCGTGCCGCGTTGCAGGAAGCTGTCCACCAGTTTGGGGTTTCCAAAAGGGTCCGCATAGCTCACCGAAATGTATTCATCCAATTTTTCGTAGCCCGCTAGTATTTCGCGCAGCATGGCGGGAAAATCCTGCTGGGCGCTGAAAACGGTGATCTGCACAGGAGCCGCCAGCTCGGCTGCCATCCGGTAACTCGCCTGGGATAGCTGGTAGAGTTTGCTGTCTGTCAGGTCCAGTTTCAGGGAAAAGCGTCCGACTGTCAGCATGGCAATCGCATTCACCACCACCGCCAGGGCAATGACAACAAGAATCAGGGCATACAATACTGTCTTTTCATTTGGCTTTTTATTCAGTTGTTTTTTCATGCGGTTTTCCTGCCTTCCAGGACAAGCACGCCGAAGAACAGGAACAACAAGGTGAGCGTCAGGTAATATATAAGATCAGCCGGATTGAGGATGCCGTAGGTAAATTCGCTGTAATGGGTGTTCAGGGACAGGTACCGCACGATTTTGCCCAGGTTGCCCTTGATCAGGTTCTGCCCGGCCGTATCCAGCAACCACAGGCCCAGCAACACCGCATAGGTGACCACCGCCGCGATGATCTGGTTTTCGGTGAGGGCAGAGATGAAAAGCCCGATCGCGATGCAGGCGGAGACGAGCAGGGTCATCCCGAGGTAGTTGCCCACCACGACCATGCCTTCCACGGACCCGAAAAATGCCAGTATCAGGGGATAAAGCAGGGTAGTGGCAAGCCCGATGCCAAATACGGTAAGGGTGGCGAGGAATTTGCCCAGCACTATTTCTCCCAGCGAGACAGGCATGGTGAACAGAAGTTGCAGGGTACGCATTTTGCGTTCTTCGGAAAAAAGCCGCATGGTGAGTATGGGCACCAAAAAGATAAGGACCGAGAAGATCGAGGCAAACCAGCTTTTGATGTCTCCATTTTGGGACAGCAGGTTCCCGGTAGTAAAAATGAAAGCGCTGATAAGAAGGAAAATGGCCAGATATATGTACCCGATCATGGAAGTGAAGTAGTTCCTCAGTTCTTTCAGGTAGATCGCACTCATGACAAGGACCCCTTCGCGTTGTTCATATTCACTGGTTCACGCGGTAAGCCGGATGAATATTTCTTCCAGCGTGGGCTTGGCCGGCCTCATCATGACCGCGGGGCAGGAGGCTGCGGCAAGGGCGAGAAAGATGGCTTCCCGCAAGTCCTTCCCTTGTTGTGCGGTAACCAGGACGTCGACACAACCTGGTTCCGGGCTCGCTTCCAGAATGAATTCTGCCACACCAGGGATAGCCGCCAGCAGGGGGCGTACTTGTTCCTCGCCACCTTTTACCCGTAGTTCCACCTGGTTTCCACCCGCATGGGCGTTGCCCAGCTGTTCCGGCGTACTGTCCGCCACCAGTTTGCCGCCCTTCATTATGAGCAGGCGGGTACAGACCGAGGTAATCTCGGCAAGGATATGGGAACTGAGGATGATCGTATGACTTTCCTTGAGTTTCAGGATCAGCTGTCTGATATCGATGATCTGCTTGGGATCCAGCCCCGCCGTGGGTTCGTCGAAGATGAGCAATTCCGGGCTGCCCACCAGCGCCTGGGCCATGCCCACCCGCTGCCGGTACCCCTTGGAAAGTTGCCTGATCATCCGCTTGCGCATGTCGCCGATGTTCACCAGTTCGCATACCCGATCAACTTCGCTTCGGCGTGCAGATTTTGTCACCGACCGGAGAGCGCATGCAAACCGCAGCTGCTCCGTCACGGTCATGTCGGTATAAAGGGGCGGTATTTCCGGCAGGTACCCGATATGCCGTTTGGCGGGGATGGGATCCTGATGCAGGTCGTGGCCAAAAACCATCACCGTACCCGAGCTGGGTGGTATGCATCCGGTGATCATGTTCATGGTGGTGGATTTTCCGGCACCGTTCGCACCGAGCAGCCCGACTACTTCTCCCTTCTCGATGGTAAAGGTGAGGGAGTCTGCCGAGAGTACGTTACCGTACTGTTTTGTCAGGTTCAAGGCGCTAAGCATGGTATGGTAGTATACTCCTGTTTAGCGGGTTTTATGTAAAAATATTACCACTTTTATGCTAGTATTGTAGTACGCAAGTTTGGAATTTTCAAGCAAAAACGTCAGACCGGTGGGGTACACCTTGCGCTGTCAAAGCCGGACACCAAGAATTGGAGTCACAAAGCCGGGTGAAAATCCAAGAAAATTCAGTTGCGTTCCGAGTTTTAGCATGCTAGTATACAAGGATAGCTACCAACCATAGGGGGATACATTGAGAACTTATCAAAAAGCATTGGCTGTAACGGTTGCCTTGTCCTTTGCAGTCACCGCTGTCTATGCGGAAGGCTCGCAGGATGCTGCCGCGCCCAAGAGCGTCACCATGTACATAGCCGGCACCAGCGGCGCTTCGGACACCCAATCCATGGGTCACTTCGAACTTGAGAAGAGGCTCGAGGCCGCTTCCGCCGGTTTCTTCAACGTGGAAGTCAAGATCGGCGCTGTCATGGGCGAGACCGACGACGTGACCGAACAAGCCCGCGAAGGCGTTCCGGTCCTCAACGCGACCGACCCCGGACGCATCGCGTCCTTCGTTCCCGAGTACGGCACCATCCAGATGCCCTATATTTTCCCCGACGGAACCTACCTGAACAAGGTCATGGATACCCAGCTTTACAAGAAGTGGGAGAAGGATTTCGAGGCCAAAGGCATCAAGCTGGTAACCTCAAACTGCTTCTCCGGCGCCCGCAGCTGGATCACCAACAAGCCCATCAGGACCCCCGCCGATCTTAAGGGCATGAAAATCCGGACCATCGGAAGCGACCTCTTCGTCAAGTCCATCAACGCCATGGGCGCCATTGCGACTGCAGTGCCGTGGGGCGAGACCTACCAGGCCATCGAGCAGCGCGCCGTCGACGGAGCCGAAGCCCAGATCCCCGGCATCTATGCCATGCGTTTCTACGAAATCGCCAAGTTCGTCAGCCTTTCCGAGCACTTCCTGCTGATCGGAAGCATGGTTACGGGCACCAAGTTCTTCTATTCCCTCCCCATCAAGTATCAGACCATGCTGATGACCCAGGCGTACGAGACCTACCGGGATAATCAGGATGTCCTGAAGACCAAATCCGCCGAATTCATCAAGGAAATGGAAGGAAAGGGCGTAACCTTCGTAAAGATCGACAAGAAACCCTTCGTTGACGCGGTCCAGCCGGTCTATGCGGCGCTTGGTTACACCGAGCTTCGCAAGCAGCTCTACGCGGAAATGGGCCTCTAAGAGAAGAGCACGGACTTTGAAAGATCGAAGCCGGTGGACGTGAACCCGGCCCGGTCTTATTGAACGACTAATGCGCCTGTAACCAATCCCCTCAAAGGGTATTCAGGTTAGGGCGCATTTTTCAATTCATTCGGCACCTATTTCTGCATTGTCATCTGCTATCCGCCATGTCATACTTAAGGTCATCCTAGAGGCCATCCTAAGAGCAGAGGAGCGTCCATGCTTGCGTTTTATCGAAAATTCTGCAAAGTGGAAGAAGTTATCACTTCCGTCATGTTCGTTTCCATCGTAGTCCTTATATTCAGCGCGGCATTTTTCCGCGCCTTCGACCATCCGCTGGTCTGGGCTGACGATATCGCAAAATTCCTGTTTTCCTGGACCGCGTTTCTTGGTGCGGATATCGCCCTGCGGCATTCCCGGCTGGTTGGCGTAGACATGCTGGTAAACAAGCTCCCGCCCAAAGCCCAGAAAATCACGGAATTGATCGTTTTTTCCATCATGATCGTCATTCTCATATCCTTCGTGTATTTCGGCACCCAGCTGAGCATCAAGAATTGGGACCGTGATTTCCAGACCCTCTCCTTCATGAGCTATTCCATGGTCACCATCTCCCTCCCCGTGGCTTCGTTGTTGATGATCATCAGCGCTACGACGAAACTGGTTCGGGTGGCGTCCAATTTCAGGAACGACTCCTATCAGGTCAAGAAGGACATTCCCGTAAGGCTGGTGGAAGCCGAGCATGTTCACCTGGACTGATGGTAACAATTCGATGAACGAATCCAGTCTGTTTTATGAAGTATTGAGGTAAGGCGATATGTTGTATTTATCGATAACGTTGCTCATTCTGGTTGCAATCAACATGCCCATTGGCTTCGCCATCGGCATTTCCGGGGCTGTCTATTTCCTGACAACCGCCGCCATTCCTTTCCCGGTTACCATACAGCGGGTTGTCGCGCAAACCCAGTCCATCGCCTTCCTGGCGGTGCCTTTTTTCATCTTCGCCGGCAACCTGATGAACCGGACGGGAATCACCCACCGTTTGCTCCGCTTCGCGTCCCTGCTCACCCGCCGCATGCACGGCGGACTCGCCCAGGTAAACGTAGTGCTGAGCACCATGATGGGTGGAATCTCCGGTTCCGCCGTGGCGGACTCTTCCATGGAAGCCCGGGTCCTGGGCCCCACCATGATCAAGCGTGGCTATTCCAAAGGCTATACCGCGGGCATCACCTGCCTTTCATCGCTCATAACAGCCACCATCCCCCCCAGTCTGGGTTTGATCCTTTTCGGCTTTGTCGGCGAGGTTTCCATCGGCCGCCTCTTTGTAGCCGGGGTAATCCCTGGTCTGATGATGATGGTGGCCCTGATGCTGACGGTTTCCGTTACAGCCAAACGCAAGCACTACGACCCGCCCACTCCTGGTACGTTGAAGCCTACCTGGCATGAGATTTTTGCGGACCTGAAGGATTCCATCTGGGCCTTGATTTTCCCGGTCATTCTGATAGCGGGAATCAGGTTCGGACTCTTCACACCTTCGGAAGCGGGTGCCTTCGCCGTGGTCTACGCGTTGATCATAGGCAAGTTCGTCTACAAGGAACTTACTTGGGGAAAATTCAAGGACGCCCTGTGGGATTCGGTGATCGACAACGGTGCCATCATCCTGATTATCGCCCTGTCCGGTATTTTCGGATACGCGTTGTCCATGGAAAACATCACCGGAGCCACCGGGGACTTCCTGGTATCCCTTACCAGCAATCCCCAACTCATGCTGATCATCATCGTGGTTTTCCTGTTCTTTGCGGGCATGCTCATAGACAGCAACGTCATCGTCTTGTTGCTGACGCCTATTTTCCTCCCGATCATAAAGAAACTGGGTGTCGATCCGGTGCACTTTGGCATACTGATGATGACCATCGTAACCATGGGCGTCATGACGCCTCCGGTGGGTACCGCCGTATACATCGTGTGCGGCATTCTGGACGTGCCTTTGGAAGAATACGTCAAGGAAAGCATTCCTTTCTTTGCTGCCATAATCCTGTTGGTTCTGATACTCGTTTTCCTTCCCCAGGTGGTACTCTTCCTGCCCAACCTTGTGTACGGAAGCTGACAAGGGAAAAGGATATCAGGCATGCTGAAAGCAGCGATTATCGGGGCAGGGGCAATCGCTCCTGCCCACGTGGAAGGTTTCCTCCAGTTCAGGGATAGGGTCCGCATTACGGCCGTGGCAAACCGTTCTGTCGAGCGGGCCCGAAAGCTCATTGAACGTTTTGGTTTGGATGCTCGTGCGGTCATCGATTATCGGGATGCCATCGATGGCGCGGATATCGTTGCCATCTGCACGCCGCCCGGGACCCACCGTGAAATAGCCGAAGCGGCCTTTTCATGCGGTGCCCACGTGTTGCTGGAAAAGCCCATGGCGCCGACCCTCGAGGATTGCGACGCCATCCTGGAAGGTGCAAAAAAAAGCGGCAAGGTCTTATCCGTCGTCGCCCAGAGCCGCTTCATCAATTCCATAAACCATGCCATCACCCTCATGAAATCGGGCGCGTATGGAAGGATCCTGTTTGCCCAGGTGAACTCGCTCTGGTGGCGGGGTTCCAGCTACCACGACCTTGACTGGCGGGGTCGCTGGAGTATCGAGGGCGGGGGTTGCACCCTCAACCAAGCGGTCCACCATATTGACCTGCTTTTGTGGGCCAAGGGACTCCCTTCCCAGGTGACCGCCATCATGGGAAACCTCGCCCACGACAATTCCGAGGAAGAGGATATTTCCCTGGCGCTCTTGCGCTATCCCGATGGAAGCCTGGGGCAATTCAACAGCTCCCTCATCCATCACGGGGAGCCTCAATTGCTCAATTTTCAACTTGAAAGAATCGGGGTGAGCCTTCCTTTCAGCGCCCTCGCCAGCAAGCAGCGGACCAATGGTTTTCCCCTCATGGATGAGGAAGCCGAGAAACAATTCCTTGCGGTCTACGAGGCTTTGCCCGCTTTGGCTTTTGAGCACCATACCGGCCAGATAGCTGATTTTCTGCAAGCCATAGAACAGAATGCCTTGCCCCTCGTTACCGGCGAGAGCGGAAGGGCGGCGCTGGAGTTCATCACCGCCGTGTACAAGTCCGCGTCCACCGGTTCCACCGTACAACTCCCGTTGCAGAAGGACGATCCCTTCTGCACCAAGGAAGGTTTGTTGCGGCACGTGCCGCGCTTCAACGAGAAAACCCGGGATGTCGCGGCCTTTGAGGATACAGAGATAACTTCCTTCAAGGGAAAATACTGAGGCGCAGTTCGCAGCCCTTACATAGCAGGTACTTTCCCTTGAACAGGAGTCGATCATGAAAGCTTTTATGGATGCTGATTTTTTATTGAGGACCGATACGGCCAAAAAACTGTACCACCAGTTCGCCGCAGATATGCCTATCTACGATTTCCATTGCCACGTCAGGGTGGATGAAATTTCCCGCAACACCGTCTACGAGAATATCACCCAGGTGTGGCTGTACGGCGACCATTATAAGTGGCGGGCCATGCGCCTTTGCGGTATCGACGAGCGCCTCATCACGGGTGACGCGAAGGACTATGAAAAATTTCTCGCCTACGCCAGGGTCATGCCGCTATTGATAGGCAACCCGGTTTACCACTGGACCCATCTGGAGCTGAAAACCTACTTTGATATTTCCACACCCCTGGACGAGGCCAGCGCTCCCGGAATCTGGGAAAGGACCAAAAAGAAATTGCTGTCCGGTTTTGGCGTGCGCAACATGATACTCCAGTCCAGGGTGACCAAAATCTGTTCCACCGACGATCCTCTGGATAATCTGGAACACCACCTGGCGCTCAAAAAAGATACTGACTTCCCAGTCCAGGTGCTGCCTACCTTCCGGCCCGATAAGGGACTGGAAATAGCGAAGGATACCTTCGTCCCCTGGGTGGCCGGTTTGGCAAAAGTGTGCGGCACCTCCATCGCCAATTACGCTGATTTCCTTGACTGCCTTGACCGGCGAATCGATTTCTTCGATTCCTGCGGCTGCCTCATTTCGGACCACGGCATGGAAAGCATGCTGTATGCCCAATCCTCGAAGGACGAGGTGGATACTATTTTCCGCAAGGCGCTGGCGGGTGGGACCCTGAGCCTGCTGGAGGAAGCCAAGTACAAGACGGCGTTGCTCCTGCACCTGGCCGCACGCTACCACCAGCTCGGGTGGGTGATGCAGCTGCACATGGGCGCCATGCGCGGCAACAACCGCATCATGAAGGACACCTTGGGGCCGGATACTGGTTTCGATTCGGTGAATGACCAGCAGGTCGCCGTTCAGCTGTCCCGCTTCCTCGATCAGGCCAACGATGCAGGCTTGCCCAAAACCATCCTGTACACGCTGAACCCCAAGGACAACTACGTCCTTGGCAGCATGATGGGCAATTTCCCGCAGGCCTCCCAGGGATCCCACGAATCCTTTGGGTCCCACGTCCAATTCGGCTGCGCCTGGTGGTTCAACGACCATATCGACGGCATGACCGAGCAGTTGAAGATTTTCGCCAATCTGGGCGTCCTCCCCCGTTTCGTGGGGATGCTGACGGATAGCCGCAGTTTCCTTTCCTACACGCGGCACGATTATTTCAGGCGCATACTCTGCAATTTCTTTGGCGAGCTGGTGGAGAATGGCGAATATCCGGCAAACCTGGAAAGCCTTGGCAGGATGGTCCAGGATATTTCCTACAATAATGCACTGGCTTTCATCGGCAAGGAATAAAATGGCCCAGGTTTTTGATATTACCCTGAGGGATTCCCAATACACGCCGCCCTCATGATAGAGCCTGGAGGCGTTCGACGACATCGAGTCACTCAAAAAGGCGGCCACCCTGGTGAATGGCCTGCTTATAGAGTTCCTCCAGGTGCAAAAAACGCTTATAGGTGGGGCTCTGGCCAAACCGGGCACGGCTTTCCAAGCAGCAGGGTCTTCGAGGGCGCCGGCGAGAGTACGGACAACGTGCTGATATTTTCGGATGAACATTTCAAGGATATATTCCAGGGTGAACACGAAAGGCTGGGGGACGTCTTTGGCGGGGTTGTGTTCCATTCTGTTCCATTCCTGCGGTAATTGGGCCGAAAAGGCCCCGATGGTCAGGGATTTCCGCAACACCATCATGGTGGACGGCGCGTTCTCGCCCGCCACCGATCCGAGCCCGAACAAGCCGGAAGATTTCGAACGTGTTTTCAGGAATACCGGCATCGCGGTGAACGCCCGCTGCGTGGGTCCGGCCGATGAGGTCTTCCCCTATTTCGAAAAACTGATCACGGCGGGAATGAAAGTAATCGCCACTACCTACTGTCAGGAACCGGATGACCAGGCGAAGTTGTACGATCGCCTGCACGGTTAGTGACCCAAGATTACGTTTTTTGCTGAACATCGAAGATAAAGATTGCACGAAGTAAGGTAATTTTGCAAAGAAACTGGACTATAGCGATGGCGCGTATTAAACTTAATCCATAAGCCATCTCTTGATGGCTACATTCAAACAAGTTCCAGGAGGATGGCTATGAGAAAAGTTTCGAGCATCTTGCTAATGATCCTAGCGTTGGCGGCTTTTACCCTAATCGCGGCTTGCACCCTGCCGATGGATTCGGATGATGCGGACGTATTATTGGCGACGGTCTTCGGATCGATGGGTGGCAAGGTTGTAGACGGCAGCGGTTTCCCGATCGCCGGAGTGACCATCAGCTACAACACCGGCGCCCGTTCTGTCATCTCCACTACGACCAACGAAAATGGTTTCTTCGAGATAAAGGACATGACTTCTGGTGACCATACGGTGGTCATTGGCTCCGAGACCGGGAAAGTCCCGACAACAAGTATCAATTTACTAATCCACGTTCCGACGATAGATGAGTTGTCATCTGCGGTCGCCCTCGGAGTCGTCACGGACACCACGGGAACGGTCGTCGCGAATGGTTCGCTCATAGATTCCTACAAAGGCAACTACTATGTCAATGTGAATAGCGCTGGGTTCGATTCCTCGGCTTCACCGGAGCTCTTCACCGTCTATCCCTTCACGGCCACCCTCAAGGGGGTCGCGAAACTCTTCAATGACGGATTCCGAAATTTTAGTGATGCGACTGACGCACCTACCGGTTATCGGGTTATCGCCGACTTCACTGATTGGAACGACAGCGGTCTGCCACTCCGCAATTTCGAGGCGACGGTAGGAACCGGTGGTGCCTTCACCCTCACCAAAGTACCGGCTATTTTCGACGAGAGTGGAGATATTGTCCTTACACTCGTTTCTGCCAGCGGTACCTCGACGATCACCACCTTTACAATTGACGGAAGTCTCGGTAATACGACCGACACAGTCGAGTATCCCTCCCTCACTAATGATGGCATGACTCTGCCCGGGAAGATCCGTGATCTCGGCACATTGTACTTCGTCGCCGCTGTGCCTCCAAAGGTAATCACTACCTCGCCGGCCTTGGCAAGTCTTGATCTCGGATTCGATCCGGGTACCACGACCTCGCGTACGCCCCTCGTCTTCACTTTCGACAAGGCTATGGACACCACCAATGGCACGATCATAGTCGATGACGGTACCACAGCGTACAATTGCGTCGCTGTGTGGTCGACAAACGGCATGACCCTCACCATCACCCCGGAATTCCCCTTCGAGAATGGGCAGACGATCACGGTCCTCTTTGAGAATCTGAGGGCGGCTGACGGCGTCTGGTACGGAGCCTGGAACACCGTAAGCAGTGTCTACGATGCCTCCTTCGACTTCCTCGTACGGGACGCCCTGGACCTCGTGAAGACCAGCGTGGACCGGCCCCAGACTCCCGCAGCTCTCACTGGCATTCCGATAATCGACAACGTCGAGCTCACCTTCAACTACACCCTCACCGGCTACGACAACGTGGACACCTACCTATTCCGTGACATAAACTCCAACGGAGCCTACAATTCCGGAACTGACTTCATCGTCCATGCTGCAATCAGCACCGAGACCAATAAACTTATCGTCAACCCGGCCTCCAGCCTAGTGAATAACGCCAGCTATGTACTGTTCTATTCCGTCACCGACGGGGTAACCGAGGCCACCGACACCACGACCGGAGTCTCCTTCACCACCGCCGAGGCAGCCGCTGCGGCCGCACCGACCCTCGCCCTTGATACCCAGGTGAAGACTGCGGCGAGTTATAACAACGGCAACACCCTTGTTTACGTCAAGTACACAAAAGGCGCCGTGGACACAACCTATTCATACCTTTTCAGGAGGCGGACAACCGACGAGTGGACCACCGGACCGACCCTGAACGCTACTGGCTATGACAGTACACAGAACTACGCCGAGCTCACAGTCACCGGCGGTGTAATATCCGGCGAGACCACCGAGGTCAAAATCCTTGCCCAGGCGCAGGGCAGCACCCAGAAGACAGCTTCGAACGCCCTCGCAATTACTGATGGAACGGCCCCCACCACGGCCATCATCACTAACGTGAGTGTGGGTCCCTACCTCCATTCGGCGGGTACTTTGTACACGACCTTTAGTGCTGCTGGTGCCCCCGCGTCCGACACCAAGATCTTCTACCGGATCACGACGGCCAGTGAACCGATCATCCTACCCACGGTGCCTACGACTGCGGCCCTCGGGACGATAGTTACGATCGACGGCATGCGGCAGATCGATGCGACCACTTGGTGGATTCTCGCGACCGTGAAAAGTGGCCAGGTCCTGGCTGGCGCCGGCACCATGCCGGTTGCGGTAAACGACGGAGCCGGCAACACCCTCGCTGGCGGCTACACGGTGACTTTCTAGTCCGGAATGAACCATCCTCGGCGGATACCCGATGGGTATCCGCCGAGGCGATCCGAAGGGGCTACCCCCCCCATGGGCAGCCCCTTTCCCTTTGGTGTGTCCTGCAGGGCGCACCAACTTGCGGATGAGGCTACAAGATGCCAAGTTCCTCACCCCATAACTGGGAGGGGTTTTACGTCCCAGGTGCCCACCATTCCATCATCCAGGCATCCATTTCCAGCGCAACCTGACAAAGGCCTGGAAGCAAATCTGGGAGGAAGGCCGAAGGGCTTTTCCAGCCAGAACGTCCCCTCCGTCCTCGGAGATGGGGAGTTGAAATGCATGGGTATGGACCTGGTGGTGTCAACAGCCTTAGTGCGGCTCTCCCGGGTATTGTCGCCCTCGGCGATATCATTGGAACTATCCTCCCGTGGAGGGTAATTGGACTGGGTCCTCATCTCTCTATGAGGACCTAAATATTGTTGGCTACATAATTGAGCTCTTTTTCATCAATCCTCTCAATCAAGGCATTTTTTGATCACTTGGAACACATCCCCCTACGAGTTTCCCCTTCACTTTGACATTTTTGTAGCTGGAGGTGTTTATAGGCGACGTCGTGTCGCCTCCCTACAGGCCGCCTGCGTGCCTCTCCCCGCATCCTTGCGGGGAGCCCCCCGATCGCGCTCATCGAATCGCGCGC
>CAXNJE010000089.1:0-12812 GCA_964202565.1 Breznakiellaceae bacterium
CTGGCCGTACTGTGCGGCAATGATGCCATTATGTGTTTGCGGGGCTGTACGGTTTCCACAGGAACTTGCAAGGGCACAGATGGAAAATACGAAGGGAACGCCAGCAAGGATATGTTGTAATCGTTTAATCATGTTCAGGTAGGTCCTCCTGCTCGGTTTGATCATAATTCAAAGCTGTAGCTACGAATATCCAGCTCCATGGCTGTCAAGGACGGAGCGCAGAGAGCTACCAGGTATCGTGCGTCCGGTCCCTGCCAAAAGCAACAGAGGGGGCCTTCCCTGAAGGGGGCGTCCTGCAGGGTGCCACCTACGTCGGAGAGTTCCGCGTGGAGCCCCAGGCCGGAAGCCTTGATCCGGGCTTCCTTTTCGACGAACAACTGGAGAAAGCGTTCCCAGGCACCGGATGTGGTGTCCGCCTCCTGGATCCATGCCTGTTCGGCTTCCGAGAAAAATTGCTTTGCAATGTCGCCAAAGTCCGTGACAGGCCGGCGGACATCCTCCACATCGCAGCCAAGTTCTTCAGACAGGGATAGGGCCAATACGACGCAACCCGGGGTGTGGGACCAGTTGAAACGGAGTGTGCTTCCGGGCAGGAAGGGTTTGCCGTAGGGGCCATAATCAAGGTTCAGGTCCTGTAGCTCCAGGCCGCTTGCGCTGGCCAGGGCGTGCCGGAAAAGGAAGCGGCTGAAGCACCAGGATGTTTTTGATCCTTGATGCCTGAATTTTGCCATGCGTTCGAGGTCCGCCCCGCTCCAAGGGAAAAGGGTTACCAGCTGGGGGTCCTTCAGGCTATCCTCATGCTCCAGTATTAGAAGCCGGACACAGCCGGGTTTCATACCTGCCAGGCCCACGAAGTCACGAAGGATTTCGGATTTTTGCACCTATCCAACCCCTTTCATCCACCGTGCCTTCAAGCCGGCTTTTACCTGGCCGGGAACGTGGGAGCCGGTCCTGCGGGATTGGTGGATTTTCATCTTTCCCTGCTAGAAATTGATCCCGCTTATGCATCATAATACAATAATAGGCGTAAAGTTTGACGGAAGGGAAGGGTTTTATCAAATCTTTTTAGCGTAAGGATTTGTTAGGTTATTCATCAGGGTTGTGTAGTGATGGCGATTGACGTTGCTGATATCAGCAGTTCAAAAGTATACATACTCGGCTCCCTGACCCTGCAAAATGAATTTCTTCTGTATGTAATAAAAAAAGAAATCCTGCCCGATTGTTCCATCTTTGATAGGGAATTGAATGCTTTCTCCATGACTCAAACTAATGATATTGGAGACAATGGCGATAAAAAGAAGGCGCTCATCCTAATCGATACGGAACATCAGAGTTTTGAGGAGATTCTGAACAGCATAGTAACCAACAGATACCTTTCGGAATGCTATATTGCCCTGTTTAACCTGAACGAGAGCGCCGGCGTAGAGAAGAAGGCCCTTTCTCGCAATATTAGGGGCTTTTTCTATAAGGAAGACCATTTCGAGGTCTTCCTGAAAGGCATACGATCGATCCTGAACGGCGAGATCTGGATATCCAAGGACATACTGCTTAAATGCGTTTTTGACAGCTTCAACGAAAAGCAGATAGCCATAGAGGAAAAAACCACCCTGACTCCGCGGGAAATCGAAATACTCACCTTGGTGGGTATGGGATCCACCAACGAGGAGATAGCGAACAAGATCAATGTCAGCACCAACACGGTAAAGACCCATCTGTACAATATATTCAAGAAAATCAACGTCGGAAACCGGTTGCAGGCCGCACTTTGGGCGGCCGCCAACTTATAGAACGTCATGGAAAATTATTATCGTATACTACTTATGTATTAGACCGTCCTAGTCTTTTTAGCCTTAAAAGTTCGCGTAAAATCATAAAACATACTGATTTACATTAAATATATTCCAGAATAATCTTAATCAACGATATGAAAGTAATCGAGAAGCGAAGACAGGAACGATACACGCTGAATGCTCCTATCAAAATCAGGTGCTACGAGAATGATTCTGCCCTGAAAGCCGTGGCTTACGAAGCCCAGTGCAGGGACATCTCATCCACCGGCGTGTGCATCGATACCGACCACATCCAACTCCCCTTCATGCAAAAGGTCCATCTCGAAGTCACCTTCAGCATAGAAAAGCTGAAGGAACTTTTTGGTTGTTCCAAGCAGGTAACCTTGGCGATCGACGGCTCCGTAGTCAGATCGTTCAAGGATTCGGTCATCATAGAATTTGCGAAGTCGTATTCAATTTCTCCAGTCGGACTGGAGAACTAACTAATAGCAGCTTTTTTCCCATGGAATGGGAAGGATGGTGGCACATGAAATTAAAAGCAATTTTCTCCGGAAAACAGGACAAACTCGCGAAGCTGTACGCTAAATACGAAAACATTTTCTCCCCGGAGGAATTCAGGGCCCTGGTCAAGTACGAAAGGACCAGATCGGACCGGAACGGGAGCGTATTCTCGGTAATCGTTTTCGATACGCAGCTTGAGGAACTTGATGGCCTGGAAGACCAGCTGGTAAAAATTGCCAAGTTTACCCGAACCATAGACTGCGTAGGCTGGGATGAGGGTGGACACATATCCGTCCTGTTGCCCGATACCATGAAAGAGGGCGCTGACATTTTCGGCAAGAAATTGGTTGCCGACTTCGAGGCAAACAAGGGCGGAGCCTTGAACTACAATATCTATTCCTACCCGGAAAACTGGATTTCGAATTATGGGGTAGCCGAAATCATCAACACCAAAAAAAAGAACGAGCTGAATACCATCAAGAGCAGCATCGAGGAGCTGTTTGTAAACAGGATTCCGGTGTGGAAGAGGGCCCTGGATATTACCGGTTCCGCCTTATTGCTGATCCTGACTTCCCCCGTTCTCCTGTTGCTCGCGCTTTACATCAAACTCGTATCGCCAGGCCCGGTGTTCTTCAAACAGACCCGGATAGGCTTTAAGGGCATGCCTTTTACGTTCTGGAAATTCAGGACCATGAAGTACGACAACAATCAAGGTTTCCATGGCAAGCACGCCCAAAGTTTCATCAAGGACGGCGATGTCCCGATGGAAAAGCTGGACAGCTTCGACCCCAGGATCATCCCCGGTGGCAAGACGATCAGGAAAAGCTGCCTGGATGAGCTGCCCCAGCTCTGGAATATCATGAAGGGCGATATGAGTCTCGTGGGTCCCCGCCCCTGTATCCCCTACGAGGCGCAGGAATACCTTCGCTGGCATACCCATAGATTCGACACCCTGCCTGGTTTGTCGGGCCTGTGGCAGGTAAGCGGCAAGAATAAGCTTACCTTCAAACAGATGATCCGGCTGGATATAGCGTATTGCAGGAATGTCAGCCTTCTTGGGGATATCATCATCATTCTGAGGACCCCGGTGGCCATCCTTAAAATGGTCTTTGAGGCGATGCTCAATAAGTACGAAGGGACCGTCGAGAAACCCGTCAGCATGCCGGTTATCCGTCTGACGGAACGCAAGGCCCAGTAACAACTGTGTAAATTGCTTCTGAATAAGGAGATCTGATTGAAAAAAACCTTGTTTTCCGCGGTACTGGTGTGCTTGGTCGCTTTTGGCGCATTTGCACAGGCGAAATCGACCCCCGCACCGGAGGTGCAGACTAAACAGGCCGCTACCCCTGCGGGTCAAATTGACGAGCGCCTGCAGCTTGCCATCTCCAGCATCGAATACCCCGTTACCCCCGGCGACATCTACCAGCTTTCGTACAGGGAATCGTCGGGAATCATAGTGGAGCGTAAATTCCAGGTGAACGGTGTGCTGGTCCTGGATATGGGTGTTTTTGGCAAGATAGACGCCACCGGAATGACTTTTTTCCTGCTCAAGCAAAAAGTAGAGGAACTGATAGCGAAGAATTATACCTACAGCGTGCCCTCGTTCACCATCGTGGCCCCCGGCGTCTTCCGGGTAGCCCTGCGGGATGGCGCCTCCAAGCTGTTCTACGAGACCGCCTGGGGCTTGACCCGGCTTAGCGAGATCGTGGCCAAGATCGATGCGCCCTACTCGTCCAAGAGAAACGTGGAGCGGGTGTCCCGTAACGGCCGGGCAGAACGTTTCGACCTTACCAAGGCTGCCATCTCCGACCGCGCGGATGCTGATCCTTTCGTACGTTCCGGCGACGTGGTGATCTTCCATGGCGCAGAAAAAGTGGTGGAAGTGCAGGGCGAGGTGCGCCGGCCTGGCCGCTACGAGTTATTCGAAGGCGAAGGCATACGCGAGCTGATAGAAGTGTTCGCCGGCGGCTTTTCCAGCCAGGCGGATACCCAGCGGATACGGGTCAACCGCTCGTCGGACAAGGGCGAACGCACCGAATACCTCTCCCTTCCCAAGGACTATGATACCGCCGCCGAGTTGAACGACGGCGATATAGTCGTCGTTTCAGATAGGACCGACAGGCGTTCCCTCGTATGGTTCACCGGGGCGGTCACTTTCCCCGGTCAGGGAGCCAGTACTGGGGTTTCCCCCACGCTCGCTCCGGCAGAGGCGGCAGCGCCGGCGACAGGCAACGGAAGGTTTTCCCACTTCATCCGGGAAGGGGTCATGCTGTCGGATGTGCTTAAGGAAATCCGTTCTTCCATTTTGCCTTCCGCGGACCTTGAGTCTGCCCTGCTATCCAAAGCCGACGAGAAGGAATCCAGGCTGCTGGACCTGAGGCCACTCTTGTCCGGGATGGATCTATCTTCGGACCTGGTCTTGCCGTCAAACAGCATACTGTTCATTCCCGAGCTGCGCTCCACCATCTCGGTTGCCGGCGCGGTCATCAGCCCCGGTCCCGCCACCTACCTTCCGGGCGCACCGGCGGAGTACTATATAGGCCTTAGGGGCGGAATCAACCCGGAACGCAACAGGAACGGGGATTTCGTGGTCTACGACCAGTACGGCAAGCCAAAAACCAAGGATCTGCCCATAAAGGCGGGGGACAATATCTTCCTGCCCGAGGTACTCCTGACAGTGGCCGTGGCGGGTGCTGTGCAGACGCCGGGTCTGGTGCCCTACGTCCCCGGGGCCAACGCCGGGTACTATATCAGCAAGAGCGGCGGCATAGACCCCGCCCGGAACCGTGTGGGTGAATTCGTGGTCAACGACCAATACGGCAAGACCAAGGCCAACAATACCCAGATAGAACCTGGTGATAGCATCTTCCTGCCGGAAATACTCTCGACTGTCTCGGTGGCGGGGGCCGTGCAGCTTCCCGGTCTCATACCCTACCTTCCCGGGTCCGATATCGGGTACTACCTAAGCCGCAGCGGAGGAATCAATCCGGAACGCAATAGCGGCGGCGCCCTCACCCTGTTTGACAAGAACGGTAAGCAGAAGAAAAACAAGAACGATATACTGCCCGGCGACAGCATTTTCGTAAAGAACAATCATTGGGGTTACCAGCTGGAACGCACGGTGGCGGTTTGGTTCCCCATAATCTCCATGGCGATAACCGTCGCCACCTTCGGTATCACCGTAGGCCTGATCAACTAGGTCCGGTGCCGCCTAGGGCCTGAAGGGCGGCAACATTTTTTTGGTGCCGTCGCGTATCACGCTTAGTGTTACCGGGCCCTTATTGCGGACTGCGTTGGCAATGGCGGTGAAAAGGCGTTTCGCGTTTTCCCCCAGGAATGAGGCGTCCAGGATGATCGCGTCGACCTGCACGATGATGTCTCCTGCGGCAAGCCCCGCCAGGGCGGCAGGTGAGCCGGAATACACCGAATCGACGATAAAGGAATCGAAGCGGGCCAATCTGTCCAGCTTAAGCTCCCGCAGCCTGGCCGCGCTGATGGTTCCCAGGCTGAAGCCAGGAGTATAGCTTTGGGGCTCCAGCCTGTCGCTTACGCCGCTGAGACCCAGGGTGAGGGCCGATTCGCTCCATGCAGAGCTGCGCGCATCCTGCCGGGCGATGCGCAGGGTGACAATTTCCGCCTTCCGCCGTTCGAAAGCCAGATCGAGTACCTGATCCCTGGAAAATACGGGTATACCGTCGAAAGCCACGAGATAATCCCCGGGGAGCAGTCCGGCCAGGTCATCCTGTCTGGTACGGATCAGGTTGGATACGAACACCCCGGCCCTGCGGGAGCCGGCTTTTTCCACCTCTTCGAGCTGGGCATCAATCCGTCCTCGTTCGGCAAGCTCGACGGTGGACAGCTCACGGCGGAGCAGGGAAAGGTCGAAACGAACCAGGCCGCCCTCCTCGAAGGAGTCGTAGAGGTATCCGCCCGCGATGCGGGTTGCCCGCCGGTCGCTGAAGCAGGACCAAAGCCCCTTTCCTGTGGCGGGATCGATGGCGTATAGCCTTCCGGCATACCAGCTGTACAGCACGCCATCCGAAAGGAAGCCGTTGTCGCCACCAATCCCCTCTTTCCAGATAACCTTGCCATCCGCAATGCCGATCGCGGTATGGCCACCGAATATGACGGTATCGTTGAAGAGGGTGGGGGTGCCCAGCAGCTTGGTCTGTCGCCACAAGCGCTTACCCGTAAAGCGTTCGGTGCAGACCCCATTCTCCCAGATGATGACATCGATGGAGGGAGCTGCGACGCCACGGCCGTCGGTCGTGAACAGGCGCTTCCCCGTCTGGGCATTGTAGACGGAGCCGTTCCCCGCATACACGCGTCCTGCCTGGAGCAGGAAGGTCCTTTCTCCGGTAACGCGGGCATTCCACAGGCGTTTTCCGGTTTTTATGTCCAATCCTTCAAGGCCGCCAAATTCAGAAAGCACACAGAGTATCCCGTCCTGGATTTCGGCGTGAAAAATCCTTCCCTTGCTCGAATAAGGCCACTGGGAGATGAGCGTGCCGTTGTCCTTGTTGAGGTTATAGGTCGCATCACCGCCAACCAGCATGATGGAACCATCGTCCTGAAGTATGGGGTAGCCCTTTCTTTTGCTATCCCAGACAGCTTTGCCCCCGGCTATGGAGAATGCCGTGCCGGTGTCGCTGATTATGAGCTTTCCGGCGATAACGATTTCGTTGGGTCGGGCTTCGCTGGTCCAGCCGCCGCCATTGCCCAAAAAGGTGGAATAGGACGCGGTATAACCCGATGTGGATAGGGTTGCCGTAAATTCGGTGCTGCCATAGCGGGGTGTATTGCTTTCAGGCGCGTCAAAATAGAGCACCCCGTTCGGGGCGGATTTTCCCCGCAGGGGCTCGTTGGTTCCGGAAACGGATCCGGACCAGGAAGCGCTGATGAATCCGGGCGTGGCCTCGGCCACATAGACAATGCCTGTCAGATGGGAATAGCCGGCGACGCGCTTGTTGCGGGGCAGGATGGGCACCCGGCCAAGGTCTGGATCATCACCGGGGTAGAATGAATCGGTAACGAGCACTTCCTTGATGGGAGGGACCGGTTCCTCCCCCAAGGCTGCTATCCTGTTGGAGAATTTCCGGTACGCGTGGGCCGTAAGGCTGCGCCAATACAGGTCGTTATCCAGAAGGAAGGCGGTTTCAAGCCTGAAACCCGCAGGATCCACCTGATACCGCACCGTTCGCATGCTGGCGAAGGCCTTGGGATCCACCTCCAGGGTTCCATCCGAATGGTAGAGCCAGCCATTGCGTGCCCTCGTGGGCCTGTAGATCGCCGGCGGGGTTGCGGACAGCTGGGCGACGTTCCGGCCCAGGGAGACGACGGGGCTTGGTTCCGAGATAAGCTCGTACAGGAGACTTCCCGATGTGTCCAGGAATTGGACCGAATGGGAAGCCAGGACGCGAACGGAAAGGTTAAAACCGTCGCGCAATACCGAAGGATTCAGGAGGGTTCCTACCGGCGGGTCCGGGAGACGGAGTCCCTGCCCTTCGTTGATGGTGGCGTCGTGGAGGGAAAATGCGGTTTCGAAGGCAACGCGGTCCTTTGGCTTGAGCTCCAGACCCACGGTTTCCGGTAGGATTATTTTCGTCGAGGAATTGGATGCCTCGATGAGCAAGTCCCCTGTGGGATTGCCTGAAACAACGAAGGAGGAGGCTTTGGTGCCGGCTTTTATGCGCTCCATCAACATCTGCAGGTTGTTTCGATAAATCGCAATCGCCTCCAGATGTTCTACAAGCGCCTGGTTCGTGGCAAGTTTGTTGCGCATGGACGGTGCCTGCGTCGCTGGGTCTTCTGCCTGGTCCAAAAGCTGTCTCATGAGCTCTGCGGCATCTATATAGCCGGGAAAGGGGAGGCGCGCGCTGCTGAGTGCCTTTTCAAGATAGCCCAGGGCGGCCTGGTCATCCTTTGCCCAGGAAGCGGCGAGGGCTTTGGAATACTCGATGGGGGATTCGCCCCAGGCATCCGTATGGCTTTTGATACGGGCATCCGCGCCCATGGATGACTCGTATTCGGGCAGGCCGGAAACCAGTATGGAAAGGAGCAGTCTATACGAATCCACGTAGGAATCGGCTGGAGGAGCCTTTACTACGGCGTCAGAGATGGCAGTGCGGGTGGCTACATCCACCAGGCGTGCGTGCAAAAAAAGCCCATCCGGCGACAACTCGAAGGATCCGACTATCAACCTGTTCAGGTCGAGCAGTTTCCCCAGATCATACGCATCCCCCGTCTCAAGATCCGCGGGTCCGGATAACTGCAATTCCCACGCCCTCAAACCATCCAGGATGCTGAGGCGGCTGATAGTCTGGACGTTGGGGAAATCGATCAGTACAGAAGAAAAATATTCCGCCACCTGGAAACCTAGATAGTCGGATTCCGGATCCGGTACCGAATTCGAGAAGGGAATGACACCTATCCATTGGCGGGTTTCCTGGGCGTACATAAAGCCGGCGGGAAGGAAAAGCGCCATCAGGACAACTATTTTGTACAAGCTCTTCATGAACCTTCCCCATCATGATGGATTACCGATTACTATACTCTAACGAATGAAGGAAATAAATGCTCCAAGGGAGTATATGATTGCGAAAGCCTCACCGGCAACGTATAATCCGTGAACGATGAGCCTCGCTGAGATCAAGGCCGAGTTGATGCGCGCAGAGTACCCGACACTCAGACCCGACCACGATCCCGATATCGAACGCTATTTCGAGTTCCGGGGTACTGGAAAGACGGAAGCTGCGTTCGCCGTCTACCAATCCAGGCTGTCTCCCCGTTACCCCGACGTTGCCCAGCGCGCGCAAACCCTACGGGCTTACCGCCTGCGCGACCCTGCCTACGCAGGACTGGTATACAGTGCCTATACGGATTTGGGCGACAAGCTGCTGGAACACATAAAACGGATCATCAAATACCTTTCCTGGCACGCCGCCAACTACGATTCCAGCGATGCGTATTCCACCATAAAGGCCGCCGAATCCATTTTGAGGATGTTGCCCAAGGAACAATTCGAAGCGGTCGCGGCCATCGAGCGCCTGCGCCGTTACGCCGACCGGCTGGGTTATCAGGAAAACGAGATGGAGCGGGCCGAGGGGCTTGTCCGGGCCTACCTGAACGAATCCTTGGATGTTGTGGTGGCCGAACGGGACCGCAGGCGCAGGGAACAGGAAGGAAAAGTAGCGGAAACACGGCGGAGGCTGGTAGAAAAGGATAAGGAAGAGATGATTCTGTCGCTGGACGCGGCAGGAAAGCGGAAGGAAGAGGAAATCTGCAGGCAGGAAGCATTGTTGAAACGCCGCCGGGGGGCAACAAGTACCCGGTCCGCCTTCGTGGCCCTGGACCTTTCCACCCTGCGCTTTTCCGCGGCAGACCTTTCCCGCATACAGATACCCCCCTCCTTGGTAAAGGTTGAGGACAAGGCCCTGGCGTTCTGCTTCAAGTACTGGAAATTCGTGGAGGATAACTCGTTCGAGCGGGTAGTCTTTCTGTATTCCCGCAAACATTCCTCCCGGCATTACGATATTTTTGCCGTCATTCGGGACGGCAGGCGCCGCAGATGGCGGGACGAGGAAATCCTGACCACGATCGTATCCCTGCTGTGCTCGGGATATTATTATTCCATCCAGGGTGACCTGTACCTGCAACGCAATTGGGTGCTGCTGAAGCCCACCCTGGAACCACCACGCGCGCAGGGGGACCGCCTGATACCCATCCGGCAGCGTCCTGGCCGGGTCCCAACCCTCCTGCGTGAGCCCGTACGGCCCAAGCCTGAACGACTTGAGCCTGCACGGCGCGAACCGGCACGACTTGAGCCGGTTCGACGCGAACCTGTCCTCATCGTCCCGACAAAAGTTCCGATAATGAGAAGTATGGAACATTCCGTGCCGCATGCTTCGAAAAAGCCCGCAACGATGCCATCAAGCCCTGCAGCCGCTGGTTCCCCGGGTATCCAACGACCGGTCAAGCCCCTGCGCCCCGCTATCGTACCCAGCCTTTCCCGTGACGAAAGCACCGATCAAACGCAGGGTAGTTCGGTTTCTGACTATTTGAGGAAGCTTTCCGGCCGCTCCTACGATGTGTACCAGGACCGCTTCCTTTCCAAAGTACGGGCGTCGATCAGGTCCGTGCTGGCGGAAAGGCGTTTCGGCCGTCGCGCCATCTTCGCATCGGTGCCCCAGGAAGCGGAAGAACTTGTCTATTCATTTTTGAGCAATAATTACGCCAATCCGTTCATGTCCTGGGAAAACAGCGAAGAAAAAAAGCTGCTCTCTGGTTTCGGTTTCGAGCTGGACGCTGTCGAGGCCATCATCGAGCACTGCTACCGTCGCTTGTAACCAGCCAGCCAGCTCCCGAAGCCCGGATCCCAAAACCTACATTCTCACCCTTCCCCGGAAACTGCGCGACAAGGTGAGCCGATCCGCATACTCCAGATCCCCTCCCACAGGCAAGCCGGAAGCGAGGCGGGTAATTTCGACATCCGCGTTTTTCATGATTTTCTGGAGGTAGAGCGCGGTCGTGTCGCCCTCCACGGTAGGATTGGTGGCCAGGATGAGTTCCCGAACCTTGCCGCCCCGTATCCTTTCCAGCAAAGGGGCTATGCTCAGATTGTCGGGGCCGATTCCTTCCAGGGGCGCGATGACGCCGCCCAACACGTGGAAACGGCCGCGGAATTCATGGGCCTCTTCTATGACCCGTACATCCTGGGGACGTTCGACCACGCAGATGAGCGAATCGTCCCGCGAAGGATCAGTACAGATGGCGCAGGGGTCGTCTTCCGTGAAGCTACCGCACACCGAACAACGCCGTATGGCATCGTGCAGGGCGAAAAGCTGCTCCGCCAGGGAGCGGGAGTAGGCCCTATCCGCTTCGAGTAAGTGATATGCCAATCTCATCGCGCTCTTTTTACCCACCCCGGGCAAGCGGGAAAGGGATGCTGTGAGCTTGTCCAGCGCATTCATCAGAACCCCATCATGCCGGGCGGCAAGGCCATCCCGCCGGTCATGGCGGACATTTCCTGCCTGATAGCCTCACGGACCTTTTCCGAGGCATCGGTAAAGGCTGCCTTTACCAGGTCCTGAAGCAGGCCTATCTCCGCCGGGTCCACCGCTTCCGGCGCCAGCCGGATGGCCAGCACCTCCAGCTTCCCGTTCATGTCCACTTCCGCCATTCCGCCACCCGCAGATCCGCTGACCTTGAGGTTTCCCAGTTTTTCCTGGAAGGAACCCATCTGCTCCTGGATCGCCTGCGCGTTCTTCAAAAGATCGAAGGGATTGATATTCATCTTATTCTCCTGGATTCCGCACTATGGTTCCGCGGAATAATTGTCGTACCATTTCAACTTGCGGATGAAGCTCCGCCTTTCCCGGTTTCCCTATGCCATTCTGTGCCGCCATACCCTGGCTCACGGTGATTTCCACCGTATGGTCGGATCCCGCTATCTCCTGCAGGGCCGCGACTATGGCGGTCTGGTCTTTCTTGAGCATGTCCGCTGCCAATCCATCGGCAGTAGGAATGACGATGCACTTGTCCGCCGCTATCCATACATCCGTTTTTTCCAGCGTGGAAGCCAGCATACCACGCTCTTTTTTCAGAACACCGACCACCCGGGTCTTCAAATCACCCACCCAGGAGCCAGGTTTTTCAGGCTGGGGAGTTTCTTGCACGTGGGGCTGGGGTTCATGGCTGGGCATCGCTGCCTGCCTTATATCATCGAAACCAGGCGCGGCCTCCCCATCCTCATCGTCGTCATCCTCATCCACATAGTCATACTCGCTGGGGGCTGGAAAACGTACCTTCGGGTCCACCGCAACCGTGGCTTCCGGCTTCTGAGACATTTTTTCTGCCTGGGCAGTCGGAACAATCTGGTCGCTTGGAACAATCTGGTCGTTTGGAACAATCTGTGGAGTCTGGGTGGCCTTGATGGCTGCTGTCGCCTTGATGGCTGGTGTGGCCTTGATGGCTGAAGCGGAAAAAGTGGCAGGCAGGACCTCCGGGGCCGAACGGGCTTCCCGGTCGGCCATGAAGCGCTTGAAACCTTCGGTAAGACCGCCGGGTTGGGAAAAATCCGTAGCTGCACCGGCTTTCAAATTCAAAACGGCGCTGGTGACGGATTCGGGTGAAATAGTGTCGGGGCGTTCATATTTTTCCGGAGGACCGTGAAGGGCGTTTGATTGAGGTATTAGAAGACACCCCCTGACGTCGTCTATCGCCGTACGGAGTTCGGCAGGGGATACCCATTTATTCAGCCAGCACAGGCGCGATACCGCTGTTTCCAGCTCGAAACGGGGAGACACGGAAAAGCGCATGTCCCGATACAGATCCAGCAGGAGGGAAACGGCACGCTCGACCTGGACAGGGCTGAAGGTGGCGATTGCCGTCTTTGAATAGCGGTCTGGGGAATAACCCAGCAGGGCTTCCCGTTCTATGCCGTTTTTTAGCAGCAGCAGGCTACGGAAGTATTCGGCAAGGTCCACGACGAATTGTTCAATGGAGACCCCCCGTTCCATCACG
>CAXNJE010000090.1:0-12789 GCA_964202565.1 Breznakiellaceae bacterium
GAGATGCCGAGCGCGCGGAGCATGTCGCCCCGCTGGTCGGCGGTTACGGGAACATAGGGCACCTTATTCCTCCTCGGCTATCTTTTCATAGTCCGCAGGGGTAAGAAGTTCGTCCATTTCAGCGGCGTTGGAGGGAGCCACTTTGATGATCCAGCCGTCGCCATAGCAGTCCTTGTTCACCAGATCCGGCTTGTCGGAGAGCGCCGTATTCACGGCCGTGACCTTGCCTGCCACGGGAAGGTACAGGTCGCTGGCCGCCTTGACGGATTCAACCACGCCGAAAGCCGTGCCTTTGGCGAAGGTGGCTCCTATCTTTGGCAGGTCCACGTACACTATGTCACCCAGGCTGTGCTGGGCGTGGTCGGAAATGCCGATTACGAACTCCGCTCCTGCTTTCTTGACCCATTCGTGGGATTTCGCATAACGCGCTTCGGTATCGATCTTCATGTTTCGCTCCTTTTTAGCCGGTAAGCTTTATCGCCTGTAGGCGGGAATGTACAAGGGTCTTTTCACGACTACCGCGTCTTTGGCAGCGCCGCGAATGATGACTTTTAGTTTAGTGCCAGGTTTTGCCAAGTCGGGCGGCACGAAGGCGTTGGCTGCGTAACTCCCCGCTGTAGGACAGAACATGCCGGCGACGCAGGGGCCAAGATCGCGGCCCGCCTCGTCCTGGACGGGATAGCCTTCGCGGGGTACGCCGCCAGAAACCGAAAGGGTCACCAGTTTTCGTGCCGGTCCGGCGGCCTTTATTTTAAGCAATGCCGCTTTCCCGATGAATTCCTTGTCGAAGTCGCAGGCCCACGAGAGCAGGGCTTCTATGGGGTTGATGGAAGCGTTGATTTCATGGCCGTGCAGGGGCATAGCCGCCTCGAAGCGCAGGGAATCCCGCGCCGCAAGGCCTATGGGTCCGGCTTCGATGCCGCGCTCGGCAGCACCTTTCAGCAGCGCGTCCCACAGTTCCACCGCCCGGGAGGCTGGGTAGAAGAGTTCCGCCCCATCCTCACCCGTGTACCCCGTCCTGCCTATCAGGGCGGGAACGCCGGCCAGGCTCGCATCGGTCATGGAAAAACGGGGGGTGGCAGATACCGCACCTCCGGAGAGTGCATCCAGCAGTTCCACAGCTCGGGGGCCCTGGACAGCTATCATGTAGGCAGGGTCGGAAAGGTCGGTCACCGAAATTGATGCGGGCAACAGGGCGCGCAGGCGTTTGTAGTCGGCCTCGCGGTTGGAGGCGTTTACCACCACGAACCAGGCGTCGGAGAAATCGACGGAGGTTCCTTGGGGGAGCAGGCTTTTCATGCCGGGGAATTTTCCTGCATCGCGGTCGGCCCTATAGATGAAAAGGTCGTCGAGGACCCCCGCCTCCTCGCTCAGCAGCAGGGCGTAGCGGGCTTGGTTGGGTTTCATGTCCAGTATTCGGTTGGATACGAGGGTCGAGAGCGCCTCTCCTGACCCCTTCCCGGAAACCAGTATCTGGCCCATATGGTCTATATCGAAAAGACCCACCGAACGACGGGTAAGCCTGTGCTCCTCGACTGCTCCGGAAGGGTACTGGATGGGCATGTCGTAACCGGCGAAGGGTGCGAAACGGGCGCCCGATTCCTCATGGCGCTGATGCAACAAGGTTGTCAACATGTACGTACCTCCTTAAAGCTTTTTGAGTATATCGGACTTTTTCCGCTATCGCAAGTAAAAAGCAGCGCCAATCGGGCGGATGTTGCGGCGGTATCCTCCTACCTATTGTCGTCCCTGTACGCCATCCGGTCCAGCCCCCGGACGCCATAACGGCCGGCCTTGCCCCGGGGCATCGCTTTTTTGTACTATATACTTGTATGGAAATATTGACCCTCGGAAACGAGACCCTAAAAATGAAGGCCGCGCCCATCGCGGATCTGAACGCCGATGTGTTTCGCATCGCCGCGGATATGCTCGAAGCGATGAAGGAAGGCCGGGGCATCGGTCTGGCAGGCCCTCAGGTGGGCCTGCTCATGCGGCTCTTCGTCATCCAGCTGGACCGGGACCAGGCGAGGGTTTTCATCAACCCCTCGATCGTGCAGACCTCGGAAGATCTCACCGAATACGAGGAAGGCTGCCTTTCGGTGCCTGGCATGTACGCCGATGTGATCCGGCCTGCCGAAGTTAGGGTGCAGGCCTGGAATGAGCGGGGCCGCCCCTTTACCATCGACGCCGACGGATTGCTGGCCCGGGTGATACTCCACGAATACGACCACCTTGAAGGCACCCTGTTCATAGACCGGCTATCCACAATGAAAAGGGATAGGCTGGTGGGTATGTACGAAAAAAAGAAACGGGCTTAAAGACCATGAATATCCTGTTCGCGGGAAGCCCGGCCATTGCTGTCCCTTCCCTGGAACTGCTTGCCACCCTGGAACTGGATGAAACCATAGCTCCCGGGCTCCGCCACCGCGTCGTGGGTGTGCTAACGAATCCCGATGCCGCCAAGGGCCGGGGCAAGCGGATGGAAGCCACCGACGTGGCGAACGCCGCCGAGCGTATTTCCGCCCTGTGTACTTCTGCCGGTTTGCCAAGCATCCCGCTTTTCAAACCGGAACGTCTGGATGCCGATACCAGGGCGGCCATTCAAGCCTTGCAGCCCGACCTCCTGGTCGTTGTCGCCTATGGCCATATTTTCGGCGCCAAATTCCTGTCCATTTTTCCACGGGGCGGAATAAACCTGCATCCCTCCCGCTTACCCAAGTATCGTGGCTGCGCGCCCATTCCTGCCGCCATACTCAATAGGGATACAGAAACCGCTCTGAGCGTGCAGCGGCTTGCCTTGGAAGTCGATTCAGGCGACCTGCTCGCCGTGAAACGATTGCCTTTGGATGATTCCGCAACCACCGCATCCCTCACCGAGCTTGCCGCACAAAAGGGTGCGCCCCTGCTGCTGTCGGTTATCGACGCCATTGCCCAAGGCAGGGAGCAGGCGACAGCGCAGGATCATGCAGCGGCTACCTTTTGCGACATGCTGCGGAAGGAAGAAGGCTTGCTGGATTGGTCCCGGGGCGCCCTGGAACTGGATGCCCGCATCCGGGCGTTTACGCCTTGGCCGGGTGCGTTTACCACCTCTAAGGGTCTGATCCTGCGCATACTTGAAGCCAAACCACTCTCGTCGGCTTGGATGGCCAGTTCCGCTATTTCAGCCGGTTCCACAATTTCAGCTGGTGCTGCCCAGAGCGGTACCGTTCTGGGCATAGACAAGAACTCCGGTATCTTGGTACAAACGGGGGACGGCGTTCTGGCCCTTGGACGACTGCAATATGAGACGAAGAAGGCCCTTGACTGGCGGTCCTTCCTGAACGGTACCCGTGACCTGATCGGTTCCCGCTTGGGCACGACGACCGCATGGAACGCATGAGTAACCCGCGAGCGCGTGACACGAACGTGTAAAAAACCGGAGGCCCATGAAAATATTCGACAGGTTCGATATGGATTTTGACAAGGTCGAAGCCTATGTCGCCTCCCGGCTCAGGGGTTTCATCAGCGCCGCAATCGCCCTGTTGCTACTGGTTTTTTTTGTAGCCCTCACCGTCTTTTTCATCACCCTGCGCGGAGCCGAACAGACCATGGTTCCCGAGCTTACGGGCAAGGATCTTACCACGGCGCTGCTTGAATTGCAGGTTAAGGAATTATATCCGCGCATCCAGTTGAGGTATTCCCAGGACTTGTCCGACAAGGGTACCATCCTGGAACAGGATCCGGCACCGGGTTCGATAGTCAAGGCAGGGCGAAGGATACGGCTGGTTGTCAGTCGCGGTGCGGTGGTGGATCGGGTCGAAAACTTTATCGGCCAGAAGCTGGACGATGTGAAGACCCAGCTCCAGACCCTGTTTTCCACCAGCACCAAGCCTTTGTTGGCTTTGAAAGAACCCCCCATGTACCAGTTTTCCCTGGAACCCGCAGGTACGATCCTGGCGCAAAAACCCGAAGGCGGCACCCAGCTTACCGGTCCCACCCGTCTGGAATTCGTCGTCAGCCGGGGTCCCGAGAATAAGATGGTCAAGGTGCCGGACCTGATGGGCCTGCCTTTTCGGGATGCCCTGGATCGCATAGGCTCCGCGGGTGTCAATTTTGTTTTTTCTATCAGGCCCGCTCAGGCTAACGAAGGGGAAGGCAGTGTCGTCTCCCAATTGCCTGCCAAGGGCGAAGTTGTATCCTCCCAGACCCGCCTCGCGGTAGTGGTGGCAGAGATATCCTCCCCCGGGGAGGACCAGGTCTTTGGGCTATTCCGTCGCGAACTACCTGAATACCCATATCCTTTGGCGCTCAAGCTGGAAGCCTTGCTACCCAGTGGCGAACGGCTCAGCCTGATTGAGATCCCCTATCTAGGTGGGGAATTTACACTTCCCTATCAGGTCCCTTCAGGTTCAGTCCTCATATTGTCTGTCCTTAACCGGGAATTGGTACGGGAAGAAGTTCGGTAAAAAGGCTGGCATCCTAAATTTCGTAGTCCGGTCCGTTGCGCTCCGTAAGCCAGTGCCTGTTCATGCCGTAACGGAACACCACCTCCAACTTTTCCAGCACCGCCTCGGTGGGGAACACGATGGTGAATACCCCTCGTTCGCGTACGGCTGTGGATGAGGGTGTGCCAATTGGTTTTGGATCCACCTGCACGGGAACCCCCAGCTTGCGTACCGACCGTGCCAGCGCGGCTGTATTGTCCTTTTTCTCGCGCTTTACCACGAAAACGCCCAGGTCCAGTCTGACATCGAATTCCTTGGCAGCCGGAATCCACGCTTCCAGATCCTGGGGGTACCACTTAGCCGCGTAGGGAAACATGTCCGAGCCCAATATGTGGGTAAGGGTCAGCTCGCGGCCGGCAAAGAGCGAGATTATCCTGCGAATGATACCGATGGTATCCTGTTCCTCCCCTATATCCAGGGGGACAATGAAGGGGGAGAATACATCCGCTGCCTGCCGAAACAGGATATCGTAACGGTAGCCGTATTCGGACCGGTCCGGTTTCAGTTTGGAGAAAGAGCCTTCGGGAACCACAAAAACCATGTCGGCGGGGCGGTCTCCCCGGGCAAGAAAACGCAGGGCTGTCTCAATGTGGGTCATCTGGAATGGATCGAAAGAGCCGATAAAGATACCCGCGCGGATGGGACCCGCCGGCAAAAGGAGGCAGGAGGGGGGTGTCTCTATCCTCGCTTGCTTGTCGGCGGCTTTCTTGGCTTTCCCCCGGCCCGCAGAGGCTTGCATGAGCCTGCTCTTCCGGGGAAAGTCACGCTCCGCCACGGTCCTTAGCAGGGCCAGCGCTTTTTCGGACCAAGGCCCCGTATGGCCGGAGAGGACGCGGGCATGGATTTCGTCGCAGGATAAACGGAACAGGCGTTTGAAGTACCTGAATTCACGGCGGTCCTCGGGCCGCAGGAAGGGCAGGGCCTCCAGGGATTTGAACACTTCTTCGACCCGTGCGGCCGTGCGTTTTTTTGCTTCGTCCCAATTATGCGGATCAAGAGGATCGCAATCATTCTTCTGGTGATTCGCCATACACATAGGCTAGGTAAAATCAGGATAATTGCAAGGGGGATGCTCCCACTGGAGGAAGCGTCGAGGCGGAAAAGCCCCTCTCCAGTGGGAATCCTGTTCAGGACGGTTTTTTTGGGTACAGGAAGCGTTTTATTTTCTGGGTCGCGGTCTTTTCGAAAGGTTCATGGTGAATTTCCACCCGCTTGATGCGCGAGAACGCAGCCAGCCGTTTATTGGCCCCCATTTTCAGATCGTTCAGGATTTCACCAGCCCTAGTGGCCGTGGCGCTTGCCGCGTCTCCGACGGACCGAGCCGCGTCTTCGAGCGTATGGGCTACATTTTCGGCCGCGTCTTCCGCGGCGGCGATCAGGGTGCGGGTCTTTTCGTTCAGCACGACCAGGGCAACCAGTTCGCCTTTTTCACCTTCGTACACCAATGATTCCTCCACCAGGCCGGAGGCGTTCAGCACGCTTTCGATCTCCTCCGGGTAGATGTTTTCTCCTGAGGCTCCCAGGATCATGGCTTTTAGCCGCCCACGGATGAAGAGCCGCCCCTTCGCGTCAAGACAGCCCAAGTCGCCGGTCTTGAACCAACCGTCCTCGGTGAACACCTCTTTTGTACGTTCAGGATCCTTGTAATACCCAAGCATGACATTTGGACCGAAGGCTTGGATTTCACCCTCCGCAAGGGGTTTTCCACCATCGGGAGCGCCGGTTCCCGCAATGACACGGCCCTCGCTGTCCATGATACGCAACTGGACGCCCTTCATCGCAGGCCCTGTAGAGCGCAAGACTGTCTTGAAGGGTGGGGCCCCGGCCAGCATGGGGGCTGTCTCGGTAAGGCCATAGCCGATGGCGTAGGGGAACCCGGCTCCATACAGGAAGGCTTCCACATCGGGTGCGAGGGCGGCGCCTCCTATTCCGAAAAAGCGCAGGGAATTACCAAAAGTGCCCATTAATTTCTTTCCCGCAGCTTTTATCGCGATTCCCCGGGTCAGGGGAAGTTTGTATAAGGGATGGGTTTCCAGGGCTGGCTGGATTTTATTGCGGTACACTTTTTCCATGATGAGCGGAACGGTCATCATGAAGGTAGGACGTATCAGTTTGAGGGCCGGCAACAAGGCTACGGGGGAAGGGGGACGGTCGAGATACGCCGTCGAGGCACCGTTCAGGGTTGCGATTACCAGCCCGATGGTACATTCGTAGCTGTGCGCGAGGGGCAACACCGAAAGGAAACGGTCCCGGGGGTAGGTCTTGATGATGGACCTGCAGGCGATTGCATCAAAGACGATATTCTTGTGGGAAAGCATGACGCCCTTGCTCTTTCCCGTGGTGCCCGAAGTATAGATGATGGAAGCAAGGTCCTTCTCTTCGACTGCCGGAAAAGTGGCCGGAGCCTTGAGTGGAATACGGCTGTCCTTGCCCTGTATGGCAACGCCTATGGACTCCTTGTCCATCGCATCCAGGCGAAGCACGGGTATCGATGGGTCGATGCCGGCACTCAGGATTTTACCCAGGGTCTTGGCTGTAGCGCAGATCGCCTTGATTTCGGCGTGGGAAGCCACTGTCCCGATATGTTCCGGGAGGAAATCGACCAAAACAGGGACGGTTACCGCTCCGGCTACCGCGATTCCAAAGTAGGCTATGGCCCATTCCGGCCGGTTCTCCGCCAGAATCAGGACCCTATCGCCCTGTTTGATGCCTATCTGGGACAATACCCCTGCGAAGCCCCTGATTAGTCGGCCGAAATCGGCATAGGAGAGTTCTCCGGTCTCGCCAGCCTCGGTTACCAATGAATAGGCTTTCTTGGTGCCGTGCTGCTCTGCGGTGACGATGGCGAGCTCTGCCAAGGTCAGTCGTTCAAGTCGTATCATGGGGACTCCTTTTCGATCCCAATTAGACACAAGCTTTTTTTATCGGTTGCGGATGAAAAGGAGGAAACCGCGCAGCAATGACAGGAAGCTTGACGGATGGGATTTCGGGGGCTAAACTTGTATATACCTTTAACGGAGGATACACACTTGAAAATACTCATCGTAGATTCACTCTCAAAGAAAACAGTCACGGAATTGGAGAAGCTTGGAGCCAAGGTTGTGGTGAATACCGACGTGAAGGCCGAAACCCTGCCTTCCGCCATCGGCGATGCCGAGGTGTTGGTGGTCAGGTCCACCAAGGTCAGCGCGGCGACGATTGAGGCGGGCAGTTCCCTGTCGCTCATAATCCGCGCGGGCGCAGGTGTGAATACCATCGATCTGGCCGCAGCCAACAAGCGCGGCATCCAGGTGGCCAACTGCCCGGGCAAGAATACCGACGCGGTTGCCGAACTGGCCATCGGCCTGCTCATAGCCGCAGACCGCCGGATCGCCAACGCCACCTCTGACCTGCGCGGGGGTAAATGGAAAAAGAGCGAATACGGCAAGGCCCGGGGCCTGAAAGGCCGCACCCTGGGCATCGTAGGCCTGGGTGATATCGGCAACGCGGTGGCCAAGCGGGCCAAAGGCATGGACATGAACGTGGTGGCCTGGTCCCGCAGCCTTACTGCCGAGAAAGCAAAAAGTCTGGGCCTGGGCTATTGTGCTTCCCTCAACGAGCTTGCAGCCCAATCCGACGCGGTAAGCGTGCACCTTGCGGCGGCGGCCGAGACCAACGGACTTTTGGGCAGCGACTTTTTCCAGAAAATGAAGGACGGCGCCATATTCATCAACACCGCCCGCGGCGAGTTAGTGAAAACCCCGGATCTGAAGGAAGCCATCCGCTCCAAGGGTCTGCGGGTCGGACTCGACGTGTTCGAGAATGAGCCTGCCGGCGGAAGCGCCGATTTTGCCGACAAGGAACTCGCCGAACTGGGTTCCTGCACCCCCCATATCGGCGCCTCCACCGATCAGGCCTCCGAAGCCATCGCCGATGAAGTAGTGCGCATAGTCGCCGTGTACAAGGACACCGGCAAGGCCGAGAACATGGTCAACATCCAGACCAAGTCCAGCGGCCTGTTCAAGCTGGTGGTCCGCCATTACAACCGCGTCGGCGTCCTCGCCAGCGTGCTCGACGAACTGCGCAACGAAAACGTCAACATCGAGGAAATGGACAACGCCATCTTCATGGGCGGCGCCGCTGCGGTGTGTTCCCTCACCCTCGACTCGAAACCTTCGGTCTCCCTGGTCGAACGCATCAACGCCAACCCCGACATCATCAAATCCAGTCTGAATTAGAACTTTGAGGACAACGGGTTACCCTGCGGGGTAGCCTGTTGTCCGCATGTGTAGCTTCCAGTCGCATGAGGCTTGGCATCAGAAGGCGCATCCGACTCTAGCACATAAAACACATTCATGTTGTATACTGTTTCTATGGAAGACGATATTCGATGGAAACAGCGGCTTGCCAACTTCAGGAAAGCCTTCGACCGCTTGCAGGAGGCGATCGAATTGCTCCGATTGCGGGGGCTGAGCAACCTTGAAAGGCAGGGATTGATACAAGCTTTCGAATTTACCCATGAACTTGCATGGAATGTAATGAAGGACTGGTTCGAATACCAAGGTAACGGTGATATAAGTGGATCCAGGGATGCCTCCCGGGAAGCCTTCCGGATGGGACTGGTACAGGACGGCGAGGTATGGATGGAGATGATCAAGAGCCGGAACCAGAGTTCACACACCTATAATCTTGAAACGGCTCTGGAAATCGAGGACGCCATTGATAAAAGGTATTGGGCCTCGTTCAGACAGTTTCTCGTCTCGATGGAAACCCGGACCGGACAAGCATGAAATTCGGAATCCAGGAAGAAGCGCTGGATAAGATCGTACGTGTCCTGACGACAGCACCCCAAGTGGAAAGCGTCATTCTTTATGGCTCCCGGGCCAAGGGGACCTTCCGTGCCGGTTCCGATATTGACCTATGCCTTGAAGCCCCAACTCTCGACTTTCAGACACTCCTCAAAATTGAAAATGAACTGGATGACCTGCTTTTGCCCTGGAAGATAGACCTTGCGTTTAAACACAGGATCGATAACCCCGAACTCAGATCACATATCGATCGCGTGGGGAAGGTTGTTTTTAAAAGGAAAGGCGACGGTATTTAATACCTTGCCCGCTTTTAGTTCTATTTGGATAGATCGCGGGATCATTATATGTATGGCATTACCATAAGGAATAACTGCCATGAAAACCATAAGGCTATGCATCTTGGCCCTGCTGCACACGTGGCTATTATTGGCATGTCAGGCAAAAGAGCCTCTCAGTCCAGCGGCGGCTCCACAGAAAGATGGGGCACAGGGTGTCGGGACGCGCATTGAGGTTGCGGCTCCTGTCGCGCCCCTTCCGGCCGCTACCTTGGTCGCCATTCCCGGTGGAGAATTCATGATGGGGCGGGCCGGGGATCTGGCAGGCACAGATGACCACTGGCCGCATCGGGTGCGGGTGAACAGCTTCCGGCTGGCAGCTACCGAACTTACCAATCAGGAATTTGCCGATGTGTACAACTGGGCAATCAGCCAGAAACTTGTGGAGGTTGAAGGCTCTGACTTCGGAACGGTAAAATTATATGACCGGAAAAGCGCCCGTTTTCTGCATACTACCTGGAGTCCGGAAGCCCAAGTTGGAGAACTTCCCCGGCTCCAATACCGGGACGGTCTTATTTCGATTGACCCGGACTATGGCCGCCATCCGGTGGTCCGTATTTCCTGGTATGCGGCGGTTGCCTATTGTAAGTACCGCAGCATGCTGGAAGGCGTCCCGTTGGTGTTCGATGACAACCTGGAACGCTTTGATCTTGCCAAAACCGGCTATCGCCTCCCCACCGAAGCCGAATGGGAATTCGCTGCCCGCGAAGGTGGCAAGGAACTAAGCTACTCCTGGGGAGAAGAAGACCAGGTCAGTGGCAATATTGCCGATCGCACGTATCACCGCAGCTATCCGCAGCATCCGGTTTGGCAGGATTATAACGACGGCTTTGTGTACACCGCCCCGATCGCTTCCTTCCGGCCGAATGCCCTTGGTCTCTTCGATATGAGCGGCAACGCGGCGGAGTGGTGCATCAACTGGTTCTATCGCTATCCTGGTTTTGAAAACAACGCTTTTCTGGAGAATCCGGCAGGCCCGGACCGCAACCCCGGCGAAGGCCGTTTCAAAACCTGGCGGGGCGGCAGCTGGTACGATCTTGGGCTCAAATTGGTTACGACAAATCGGGGCTGGTATTCGCCGGACAATGCGGGCAGCGTTTCCGATACGGGATTCCGCCTGGCTCGTAGCGGCTTGAAGTGACCAGCAGTGGTTGCAAGTCGCGTACTCAGACAACCATAAAGGATGGAGCACATGGGTCATCACAAGCGGGTTTTGTTGCTGGCCGCGCTCGGAGCTTTATTTCTTACACAGATACTCGCAGCCCAAACCTTTTCGCCTGGCGATCCGGTGCTGGTAAAACTGCATGATTATCACGTTGGAAATATTGTGGAACGCAGCGGGACCCAATATAAAGTCTCCATTGGGTCCCTGTCTTCTTCCGTCCGTCTTCTGCCGCCGGCCCAGCTGATACCATTAAAAAAGGACTGGGCCATCGGCGACTGGATACTGACCGACTGGACCAACGAGCGCATTTTTATCCGGGCACAGATAGTACACGCCGAAGCCGGTCGTTATTTGTGTGTCGATTGGCCGCAACGGTCTGCCCTGTGGCGGGATTACTGGACGATGGTTTCGCCCGATTATATCGGGGTGCTTGGCCAGCACCATGACGCTTCCCGCAACTACCGCAAGCCCGAAGCGGCCCGTATCGCATCGGACCTTCCGGGATTCAGCCAGCGATCCGCACCTGCTCCGATAGCCAAGGTTGCCAGTCCCTTCAGGAATAATGATCCGGTCCAGATAGAATGGCGGGGCACCTGGTATGGCGGCCGCCTATTGGAACAGAAGGACGGAAAGTACCATGTCAGCTATGACGGCTACAGCAGTTCCTGGAACGAGTGGGTGGGACCCGAGCGCATCAGGTCGGCCGATGGCGCCAAGACTTCGGTTCCTGATGAAAAAACTGTTCCTGGGGCAAAGTCAAGTTTCGACCGAAACGCCGATGGTACTGTACGATGGAAGATCGGTGATGTTGCGTGGAATACCTTTACCAACGAAGGGAAATATTACCAGGTAGAATTGCTGGCCTACGACGGCGAGCTCTGGCTGTGCATGGAACCGGAGTGGATGGAAACGGACTGGAAAAAACCGGAGGATCTTCATGCGGACAAACCGAAGCAGACGTTTTTCCCCGGCAAATAACTGCATCGGCATTTATGCCAGGGCATGCCGGGACTCTCCTACCACTCGCTTGTCACATTTCCGGTCTTAAAAGCCGGGCGGCCGTTCTCACCATATAGGCAGCCATGGACGCTTCGGCCTCAATACTCCATCATGCACGGCCACCATGACCTGCCAGTCCCGGTTATTATCCAACTGGTCTTTGGGGCCGCCCCCGCCACCGCCATCCAGGGCAAACCACAGCTCAGTTGCCGTGCCGAAAAAATCAAGCGGCACCAACAGCTCCAGCGCTTCGCCCGCCCGCACCGAGCTGATGCCGGCCCGCCCGACACTCCGGGCCGACGGATCGTAGACGAAAGCGCCCACTCTATCCTTGGCCGGGTCGGCGTTGGTCCAAGCTACGATCCGCCAGTCCATGGCCTTGCGCTGGTTGCCGAAATATAGCTGGGTGAAAGCCGGTTGGTCCCTAAAAGCCGGAGAACCAAAAACCGGGGTGTGCCATTCAATGCGGAACAGCAGCTCCCGATTGGCTATGTCGAGATAGTAGTCGACCGACTTTAAATCGTAGGGCTGGGCATCGCCTTGGGCATCGTTTAAACGCAGCACCCCGGAGCGCTGCCATTGCCTGGCGGGGCCGCCGGGAATAATTGAGCCGGCCGGATTGTCCCGGGCATCAACCGGGCTATAACCCATGGTTATTTCCAGCAGATCGGCGTGGCCGTCAGCGTCGCTGTCCGCCGATTGCGGATTGGTGCCCAGCAAGTGCTCATCCAGATCGGGCAGACCGTCGCCATCGCTGTCCATAAAGACATCCAATGGATCATAGAGCCCCTGGCCGCTCTCCACCCAGCCCCGGAACAGTGCTCCCAAGTCCCGGCCGCTCAGCCACTCCAGAATCTGTCGGATGGCGGCGTAGTCCAGCCAGCGGCCGGCGGCGGCGATCTGCCGGTGCACTTCCAGCCATATTTTGTCGCCCAGCTCCCGGTACAGGATGTACCAGAATACCGCCCCTTTTTCATAGTCGAATTCGCCGCGCTGGCCCAGCAGGGCGCTCTTGAAGC
>CAXNJE010000091.1:0-12738 GCA_964202565.1 Breznakiellaceae bacterium
CCGCAGGAACATGGCGCACCTCCATGCACCACTATAATATCATGCATATCCATATAGTGTAAAGATTATTATTAGTTAGTACTTGATATTATTGGCACCACATAAATATTTCCTGAAAATATGATGTCTATATAATACAATGATTTACGCGCATGAAAATGACAAAAATGCCTGCAAAGTGTTTAAGATGAGCTTGAGACCCAATTGCCCTGAGCCCCTCAAGGTTTCCAAGCCCGGGTAGCCCACGCCACCTGGCAAACGCGCGTGCAGGTGGGGGCTTTTGACAAAAGTGTGAATTTAGGCTAGACAGAGCGCATGAGATTAAAACTTCTGGGGCATAGTGCCAACGACCTGTTCTGGTTCATCCTGCCCCTGGTCCTGCCCACGCTGCTTATCCGGTACAAGCTGAACTATACCCAAGCGGGCGGCATCCTGACCGTGTATCTGGTTGTAACGGCCGCCGGTTCCTTCGTCATGGGAAAATTGTCCGACCTTTTTTCACCCCGAAAAATTTTGGGCTTCGGCTTTCTCCTGGCAGCCCTGGGGCTTGCGTCGTCTGGCTTTGCCCCATCGCTGGGACTGTTCCTGCTGGCGATTTCCATCACCGCGGTGGGGGTAAGCACCTTCCATCCCGTGATGTACGCCATCATCGACAAGGTCTACCCTGACAACAAAGGCCAGGTGATGGGCGTGTACGAAAGCTACGGCACCGGCGCGATACTGCTGATGTATCTGGTGAACGGCTTCCTGTTCCAGTGGATAGGCATACGGGGTGTCATGCTGATTACGGCACTCCCCGCCCTGATCATGGGCTTGGCCTTTTTATCCTCCACAGACCCAGCCTACGCGAAGGTGGCCAAAACTGCGGACACCGGCGTTTCCGCAAAAGCCGGAACCGGCGCCAACGTGGAAGCCGACCGGAAGGAACGTTTACGCACGCTGCGCCGCTTCGTGCTTTTCCTTCTCGGCGTCATACTCAGGGTCATAAGCGTAACGGCGGTGGTCAACTTCCTTCCCACCATTTTCGTGCGGTATTTCGGTTTCATGGAAAGCTCTGCTGCCTACGGCACAGCCTTCTACTTCGCCGGAGGAATCGCAGGTTGCCTGGTGGCAGGCAAGTTATCCAAGCACTTTAATTACTTCGCAGTCCTCACCGTCGCTTCAGCCCTTATCGCCATATCCATACTGATCTTCGCCCTGGACCTTCCCAAGCTGGTCTATCCGGTAATGGTTGCCATCCTGGGCTTCTTCGGTGGTGCCAGTGTAATAAACCAGAACCTGCTGATGCCCCATCTGGGCGGAAAGCTGGGCAAGGGAGAGCTCTTTGGCATACTCATGGGGGTCATGACGATAACCTCCGCGATAAGCCCCACGCTGTTCGGCATGGTCATCGACCAGGCAGGGTTCAACAAGGCCTTCCTCGTCTTCAGCCTGCCAGTAGCCCTCAATATAGTCCTGCTCACGTACCTGCAGAGGACGGACACGGTGGATCGCAAGGCCGTTTAGGGCAAGCATGAACCCATTGAAAATACCCTGCCCGGTTTCAGCAGGGTATCCCTGGATTATTTTACCCGGGAGGCCCTTGCCAGCTCCACGGCTTCGCGGCAGGCGCTTGCGATGTCGGCGAAGCGGCCGGCCTTGATCAGGTCGTCCTTCACCATCCAGCTGCCACCGCAGGCGACGACGTTGGGCAGCGCCAGGTACGCGCCCAGGTTGGAGGCTTCGACACCTCCGGTGGGCATGAATTTTACGTCCGCATAGGGGCCGTACAGGGACTTGAGCATCTTGATGCCCCCCGAGGCCTCCGCAGGAAAGAACTTGAGGACGTCCAGGCCCAACTCGAGCCCCATCTCCACCTGGGTGGGTGAATTCACACCCGGCACGACGATCATTCCTTTTTTGAGGAAGAATTCGACGATTTTGGGATTGAAGCCCGGGGTCACGGCGAAGGTGGCTCCGGCGGCAACGGCGGCTTCCGCTTGGGCAAGGGTTATGATCGTCCCGGCACCTACAATAAGGGCGGGAAATTCCTTGCGGAGTATCCTGATGGATTCCGCGGCGGAGGCAGTCCTGAAGGTAACTTCCGCGACGGGCAGTCCACCTTCCAGCAGTGCTTTGCCCAAGGCTGCGGCGTTCGCGGGATTCTCAAGCTTGATGACCGGCACGATGCCGACCTTGCCTATGGCCTGCAATGTTTCATTCATTTCCTACTCCTTATTCTAATCAGCTGCTTTCTCTCAGCTGCTTCCACTATGTATGCCATCTTCGGCGCAACCCTCAGCTGGCTGGGGGCAGGCTTCGGTTACTTCGATCCCCTTATCCTCTAGTACGGTTTTGTCCTCTTCGGAGACGGTGTCGGTGATGAGGCAGTCGATGACTTCCAGCGGAGCGAAACCCGCGAAGGAGTTGCGGCCGAACTTGGAGGAATCGACGAGGAAAAATACCTTTGTCGCGATGGATATCATCAGACGCTTGAGTTCCGCCTGTTGGAGGTCGGGGGTACTGGCACCCTTTTCCAGGGAAAAACTGTTCGCGGCCATGAAGGCCTTGTCGACGGTCAGGTTCCTGAGATTCTCCAGGGCCGCACCGCCCACCGTACAGTGGAAGCCCTTGCGGATGATACCGCCAATAAGGTGGACCACCGCGGTCGGGTGATTCTCCAAAATGGCGGCTATGGCTATGTCGTTGGTCAGTATCGTAATATTGCGTTTTTCCGATAGGATCAAGGCCAGTTCCAGGGTAGTGGAACCCGTGTCGAGCACGAGGGTATCCCCGTCCTCGACCATGCGCAACGCGGCCTGGGCGATGTGCCGCTTGGAATCCACGTGATGTACGGTCTTTTCCGACGCGACTGGCTCGAAGCGGGCCTGCCCCTGAACCATCACGCCGCCGTGGGTGCGCACGAGCAGTCGGTTCTGCTCCAGGTCCCGCAGGTCGTTGCGGATGGTCGCGCTGGAGACGCCGAATTTCTCGCACAGTTCATTGACGCCGGCCTTTTTGCGCGCCTTCACATAATCGAGTATGGCCTGCTTGCGCTCTTCGACAAAAACCTGTTCCTTCTTCATGTCTCCACCCTTTGGGATGAAAACCCGTACATGCTTCCTGGTTCCACCAGCGAAAAACGCTGTCTGGCATCCAGCCTGGTGGCCAGATACCGCCGGGCTTCCTCAGGATCTATGGTATTGAAATCGAAAAGTCCGAAGTGGTGCCCAAGGCCCAAGGCCATGGGGACCGCGAGAACGAGATCCACAGACTCGTCGAGTTTGAAGTTGCCGATTATACCGTTGCCGGTACGTTCCGCGTCCCTGCCGTTTACCGGCAGGAAGGCGACATCAACCCGAAACCCCGCGAGTGTATCCTCAAGGCCGGGATAAGGACAGCAATCGCCCGAATGCCAGGCCACTAAACCAGCGAAGTCAAAAACAAACCCCAGGTGAAGGTAGTGCCCTGCGGCGTCCTTTTCCAGCTGTTCGTGGGCGGCGGGTATCGCCGAAAGGACGGCACCTCCGCCAAGCGGGATCCTGTCTCCGGCATTCACCATGACCAAGCTCTCCGGGGGTACTCCCCGTTCAAGGGCGGTCGCCCGGCAGGATTCCGGTACGATGAAACGGCAGGCCGGATTGTTCCTTGCAATGACGGGTATGGAACCGGGATCCAGGTGGTCAGTGTGTCCGTGGGTGGCCAGTACGAAATCAATATCGAACAATGCCTCGGGCTGTATCGGCGGCGGACTCATCCTTATGTGGGAATATTTTTTCCCCGCATATTTCTTCGCCAGGTAATCCGAAAGATACGGGTCGATGAGCATGCGCAGGCCGCAGGCTTCGAACAGGAAACCAGCCTGGCCCAACCACCAGGCATGGAGCGTGGAATCCCGGTCATCGGGTGCCGGGGAAGCAGCACCCCGCTTGCCGGGAATCTGGCTGGCGGGATGGATTTTCAGACTGATCGGCCTGATCGGGCTTGGCGGCTTTGGCATGGCTACACCTTGACTTCCGCCAGGGAGGCCAGCAGGTTGACTACAGCCACTTCTGTGGCCCGGTCTATGCTCTGGTCGGTGAAGCCACCGATGTGGGGCGTCGCGATGACCCGCTGGTGCCTGGGAATCTCGTAGGTCTCCGGCGGCTCGCGGTCGAAGGCGTCCACGGTGTACCAGCTGACCTTTCCGGAATCCAGGGCGGCTTTCATGGCCACCCATTCCACGACCGATTCGCGGGCGGTGTTGACGACGACGATGCCTTTCTTCACGGAAGCAAGGGCAAGCGCGTCGATGACGGCGCTGCCGTCCGCGCGGGGCGGACAGTGGAGGCTGACGACATCGGCACCGGCCAGGACTTCATCAAGCGTCATCCACTTGAAATCTTCCGAAAGCGCGAAAGCGTAATCGGGGTACGGATCGTAGGCCAGGACCTTCATCCCGAAGGCGAAGGCGAAACGGGCAACCAGCTTGCCTATGCGGCCGCAACCGACGAGGCCCAGGGTCTTCCCCTCAAGTTCGAAGCCTTTCTCCCGGGTCCAGGCCTCACCCCTGAGGGCCTCTGCCGATAACGGTATCCTGCGGGCAGCGGCCAGCATGTGGCCGAAGGCGAGCTCGGCGACACCACGCGCGTTGGCACCCTCGGCCCGCCGGATGACGATGCCGTGTTTTTCAGCCGCGGCCAGGTCGATGTTGTCCACACCCGTGCCGTTGCGGGAAATAACCTTGAGGTCCTTGGCAGAGGCGAGCAGGGCGGCGTCTATCTTCTCCACCCCCGCGAGCCAGCCGACGGCGCCGTCCAGCACCGTCGCGAGCTGGGCAGGAGTAGGCTGGGCACCGGGAGCCGGAAAAGAGATTCCATACCCTGCTTCCCTGATTCTCTCCAGCAGGGGATGCCCGCCTGAGGAGAGGGAACGCGGTGTGACAATGACGGTTTTCATATCGGCCTCCTTATTTGATGACCGGTTTCCCGTTCACTTCCAGCACACGCTTCACGAAACCTTCCTTCTCTATGTCGCCGTAATTATGCCCGGCCTCCGCGTTGTAGGAGCAGAAGGAGATGAGGGGTTCCTTTCCGGTGTTGACCGAGCGATGCGCCCAGTAGGGGGGACAATAGACCATCGCCCCACGGTAGAAAGGCTGGGCGTCGAATTGGCCGTCGGCGGTCTTCATCAGCATGTAGCCCTCGCCCCGCAGGCAGAGGTACAGTTCGCCGGTGTGTGCGACGGTGTGGTAATGGCCCTTGGTCATGAAGTATTCGTCGCCCACCTTTCCGGGCATCAGCTTGGAGATGCAGAAAAAGATCTGGCCGTATTCTTCCGGCGGCAGGCATTCGAACACCTCGTAATGGAGGGGATCCCCGTTCGCGATCAGGCGGTCGAGGGCTGCCTCGTCCTTGTAATGGCCTTTCATGGCGGAGGCCTTCCGTACGGTATGGCCTTTGTGATTTTTCATTATGCCCGCGTCCAGGTCGAACTCTACCAGGAAGGGATGGATGAAACTGGTGCCTTCGTGCAATTGCATGCTTTTTCTCCTTGCGATATTTGGGATCAGCGGGCCGCTGCCGCAATCTTGCCCAGGGCGTCGAACCCGGGGCCGCTGGTGGGAATGTCGATGTGGAACACCTCGGCGATGACGCGGGTCCAGCCGTGGATAAAATATACCCAACCGTCCTCGATATACAGGTTGCGCCTCTCTTTCTGCGCCCTGGCCTGGTCAAGGAACACCAGTTCGCCGCGATAGTTGTACTCCCACACAAGTCCATTCTGGGGGAATACCACGTTGTCCGTCAGGGGGGAACCTGGCGCGTCCTTTCCCAGGCCGGTGGCGTTGACCACCAGCGAGTGGGGTTTCAGTCCGGCCACTACCGTGTCGTTGTCGGCGGCGACAGGCGCCAGCACGTATTCCATGCGGATGCCAGGATTGATTTTTGCGTGTATATGCTTCATCTCTTCCAGGCGGGGTGCGCTCCGGTTTGTCACCACGATGCGGGAAGGCCATTCATCGCTCTTTTTCTGCTTCATGATGTAGGCGGTAAGAGCCAGGGACGAGCCGCCCGCGCCCAGAATGCAGAGTTCTCCGCCGGTCTTCTTCCAGTGACCTGCGGGAACAAAGGCGTCAAGGGAATACCCGCTGGTAAAGGGATCCTTCGCGTGGCCGCAGAGCATGCCATCCTTCTTGGAGATGCTGGAAATCTCGCCCAGCAATTCGGCGTAGGGATCGAGGTAGCCGAAGCGGTCCCTGGCCGCCGCAAGCAGGTCCAGCTTGTGGGTGGTGACCAGGGCGCCCAACGAGAGCGGATCCTTCTTGATGAAGTCGACCACGGTCCGGTACACAGCTGGATCATCGTGCCACTTGCAGTCGATGCCCTTTATGGGAACGTCGCCCAAGCCCAGATGCTCCGCCCACTTGGGGAACACCTTCATGATGGACGATTTTCCCGTCGTCATGCCGATGAAATAAAATGTCGGCTTATCAGCCGCCGTCAATTCCGAAACGGTCATTTACAAATCCTCCTTGTCTCCGGGAAAGCCCGCGAGGCACGCGAGCAGTCGTTCGTATTTTGCAAAACGCTTGGCATACAAATCTTTCCGTTCCGGTCGTGGATGGACAGCGTCTCCGTAAGCCAGCCATTCCCGCGCGAGCGGCGCCGGGTTGCCCGTGGCGCCAACAGCCTCGGCGCCAACAGCCGTGGCACCCACAGCAGCAGCGGCCAGCATCGCAGAACCCATGGGAGCTCCGCCCGATCCCCGCACGGTCCTGAAGGGTAACCCCAGGATATCGGCCTTTGTAGCGGTCCAGACACGGCTCTTTGAACCGCCTCCGGTCATGCGGATTTCCTTGAGCTCCAGTTCCGGGTACAGCCTGCGTATCGCAGCGAGGTATACGGCATACTCGAAACCCGCGCCTTCCAGCACGGCCCGGTACAGCCGGTCCAGACCGTGGCTCCAGCGCAGGCCCGCCCAGGCGCCGCGCATGCCAGGATCGCTGGGCATCACGCGGCCTTCCAGGTGGGGAATGAACCAGGGGTCATCTGCCAGGGGCTCGAGGGACGCGACCAGCGCGTCGAGGTCACCAAAATCGATTTGCTTGCCGGACTTTTCTCCTGCGGCGATCATGCCCGCGAACCACAGAATGTTCATGCCGCCGCCGTTGATGTACGCGTAGGGGTGCCAGAGTCCCGGCGTGGCGGACCGGCCAATACCCATCACACCGGAAGCGAGATCGGGTACGAAGGCCGCGCTGGTGGTGGCAAAGACCGAAGCCGTTCCCGCCACGTCGACGCACACTCCCGGTTCGGTGGCACCGCAGGAAAGGAAGGAGGCGGCGGTATCACCCAGACCGGCGGCCACCGGCGTACCGGCGAGAAGGCCGGAAAGGGCGGCGGCTTCGGCGCTCACCTTGCCAACGATATCCGAAGGCTTGGCGATGTTCGGCAATTTGGCCTGGTCCACGCCGAACTCGCGGCAAAGGCCCGCATCCCAGGCGCCCGCGGCGTTGTCGGCGAAACCTGAAAAGTGCAGATAGGTGTTGTCGACAAAGGCCTTGCCTATCCCCAGGTCGCACAGCCGCATGGCAGCGTAGGAACCGGGTTGGACAAAGGCTTTTATGCGTGCGTATTCGGCGGGAAATTCGTGCTTCCAGTAGAGGACCTTGGGACCCTGGTTGAAGCTGGGCATGTTGCCGGTTTTCCTGAGTACCTCGGTTCCGGCGCGCTCTTTCATTTTCTCGATCCAGGGGGAACAGCGGGTGTCCAGCCAGGAATCGTAGGGGGTCACCGGCCTGGCGTCGGCTCCTATGCCGATGGTGCCTGCCATCTGACCGTCGGTGGCCACGCAGGCGATGTCAACGGGGTTCAGCTTCGCGCTCTCGATGCAGGATTTGATGGTGGAGCAGACCGAGGCGAACTGACGCTCGGGGTCCTCCTCCACCATGCCCGGTCCCGGCTTCCTCAGTTCCGACGCACAGAAAGCCTCCGCGACCAGGGAACCCGTGCGCGAGTGGATTGCGGTCTTGGTGCCCTGGGTTCCGATGTCAACGCCGACGAAATACGTTTCAGCCATGAAGCACCCCTAACCCAGCACGAAGCCGGTCTTGAGCCCAGCTCCGCGCACGGAGAGGTCGAAGGCTTCGGCCGCCCCGTCCAGGCCGAATTTGGCTGTTAGGATGTTTGCCACCGGGAGCAGGCCCTGGCGGATCAGGTCCAGGCAGATGCGGTACTGGCGCAGGTTCTGCCTGCTGGTGCCGGTTACCGTGATCATCTTGTAATGGATGACGTTGGTGTCCAGCGGGACGATTTCCTTGCCCGCCGGCAGGCCGCCAAAGAAGATGACCCGCGCGTTCAGTCCCGCCAGTTCGAAAGCGGCCTGCTGGACGGCCGCTACGGAGGCGGCGGTGACTACCACGTCGGCTCCCCTTCCCCTGGTGAGTTCCAATACCCTCTCCTTGACCCTGTCCGGACCGAGGGTCACGAAGAAGGGATCCTCCTTCTTGCACACCGCGAGGCGTTCCTCGTTTACGTCGTTGATCATGACGACGCCCGCACCGGCCATCTTGTATACCTTCGCGTGCATCAGGCCGATGGGACCTGCACCGATGATGAGCACCGCATCGCCCGGTCTGACATTGGACCTTTCGTAGGAGTTGTAGACGCAGGAAAGAGGCTCGGCCATGGCCGCTTCGGCAAAGGTCACGCTGTCACCGATGGGCGACACGTTGCCCTGGATCACCGCCGCGGCGGGAATCAGCACATACTCCGCGAAGCCACCGTTCAGCGTGACCCCTATGGCGGACAGGGAGTCGCACAGGTGGGTATCCCCTGCTATGCAGCGATCGCACACGCCGCAACCGTAGTTGGGCGCAATCGCCACCCGCATACCCGTCTTGTAGCCCCGAACGGCGGACCCCAGCTCGACGATGGTTCCGGCCAGTTCATGCCCCAAGGTGAGGGGCGCCAGCTTCGCGCCGTTCTTGAACATGCGCACGTCGGTGCCGCAGATGAGGGATGCACCCGTCCTGATGAGCATCTCATTCTCGCCCGGTTTGGGGACGGGGATTTCCGTCACCCGCAGGTCGTCCTTGCCGAACAGCTGTATGGCTTTCATGTTCATGTTTCCACTCCTCACCCGAGCCGAACCGGGCGCTTACCGACTATGGATTCGTTACCCGCGTTCACGACCCGAACGGCTTCCAGGCCGTCCTTGCCGGTAACGAGAGGCTCGGTATCTTTGCGTATGCATTCGATGAATTCCCTGTCCTCTTCCTTGTAGGCTTCGATGAACAGGTTGCGCCAGCTCTTCACTGCGGGGCTCACCAGATCGGCACCGGTGGAACATACCACCAGGGAGGAATCTGCCAGGCCGCCGACAAAGAGCACGCCCTTGGTACCCAGGACTTCCAGCCGGGCGTCGTACCCGTACCCGACTGAGACCGCCCCGTCTATGCTGCCCTGCATGCCGTTTGCGAAGCGGGCGTTCATGATGACGTTGTCGTAGAAATTGGGGAACTGGTCGCGCGCTTCCGGACAGCGGTAATTGCCCGCGATGGCGTACACCTCGGTTATGTCGCTGCCGGCAAACCAGCGCACGGTATCTATATCGTGGCTGTTCACTTCGGCCAGGGGACCGTTGCTCTTCGCGATGTCGTACATCCAGGCCTGGGGTACGCTTGGCCCCCGGGTGAGGGACTTCACCAGCACCACCTCGCCGATGCGACCCTGATCCACCGCCTCCTTGGCCTGCCGGAAGTTCCGGTCGAAGCGGCGCATGAAACCTATCTGCAACTTGACACCCGCTTTCGCGCAGGCCTCATTCATGATTCGGCACTCGTCGGCGTCCATCGCCATGGGCTTTTCGCACAGCACGTGCTTGCCTGCGGCAGCGGCGGCAAGCACGATTTCCTTGTGGTAGACAGTGGGAGTGACCACGACGACGGCGTCGATTTCCGGGTCGCCAATCGCGTCGCGGTAATCGCCGTAGCCCTTCTCAAGCCCCAACTCCCCCAAGGCGGCCTTCAGGGCATCCGCAAAGGGATCGACCATGGCGACAAGCGAAGCACCCTCGATCCCCGCCGCGAAATTACGGGCATGGATCAGCCCCGCCCTCCCCGATCCGATAACGGCAAGCCCCAATTTTCCGCTCTTCATCACCCTGCTCCTTGAATTTTATACTGGCATTTTATATCGTTTATTCGCACTTGTCAATCATATATTGTCGCTTTATTAGCTTATTGATAAAACAGCTGTATAAAAACGCTTAAGAAAAGCACCAAATCCGATAAAACCCGAGAACCATGATCCTGAAATTAACTTTTTTCACAAGCAAAAACCCCTTTTCTGGTATACAGTAGACGTGTACTAATCAATACGAGTCATTTCATTTACAAAATGACCCCGCTCTTCGTAGTCTGTTCCGGCAACACGAGGGCGTCACATTTCAGAGCTGATCCGATAAGGGAAAGCCATGCCCTAAACACAAGCCGCCCAAACCTGGAAAGCATCTTCCGCAGCAAAATACTTTGTAAAAATCAACGCCCCTTCTTTCATTCCTGTTTGCGCCGACCTATACTCGCTCCATGCAAATAACCATATCCGGAGCGGAAAAAAATCGTCTCTCAGTTCAGATTCCTAGGGATCCAGCACTCCTTACCGCCCTACGACAAATGCCCCGCCGCTACTGGGATGACACCCGTGGAATCTGGCTTATCCCCGACACGCAGGACCATGCCGACCAGCTCTTGCATAATCTATACGATACAGGCTTGTTCCAGGCCGAGGAAACGATTCCACCTCCACCTGCAGAATCAGATATACTTCGCCGCTACCAGGAAGCCCTGGAAGCCAGGCATTACAGCCCACGCACCAAAGCCGCATATTCGGCTTGGATTGAGCGCTTTGCAAGCTTTAACCAGCCCCATGCCCTGGAAAAGCTCGGCGAACGTGAGATAAACATTTTTCTGACCAAACTGGCCGTTGATGAGAAGGTTAGCGCCTCTACCCAAAATCAGGCACTCGCTGCCCTGCTTTTTCTCTACCGATCCCTACTCTGCCACCCCCTCGGCGATTTGGGCAACGTAATCCGCGCCCAAAAACCAGTAAGGCTGCCTGTAGTACTGACGAAGGAAGAAATACGAACCATCCAGGACAAACTGCACGGCACCCCCCTACTTGTGGCAAAACTCTTATACGGCACCGGCATGCGCCTGCAGGAATGCCTCAGCCTGAGGGTCCAGGACATCGACCTGCTCAGGAATGAGATCGTCATCCACAACGGCAAGGGAGCCAAAGACCGCATCACCATGCTCCCAGCCACCCTTAAAGGCAACCTTAAGGAGCATCTCGCCACAATCCATAAAATCCATGACCAGGACCTGTCCGAAGGCTGGGGACGAGTACTCCTACCTACCGGCATCGAAAGGAAATACCCAAACGCCGCCAGCGAATGGGCCTGGCAATGGGTATTCCCCCAACAACACCGCTGGACCAACCCCAGCACCCAAAACCAGGGCCGACACTATATGGATGACAGCATAATCCAACGCGCCGTACGCGATGCAGTCCTCGCCTCCGGAATGACCAAACGCGCCAGCTGCCACACCTTCCGCCACAGCTTCGCCACCCATCTTCTTGAAAGCGGCTACGACATCCGCACCATCCAGGAACTCCTGGGCCACAGCGACGTAAAAACCACCATGATCTACACCCACGTCCTAAACCGCGGCCCCTCCGGCGTCCGCAGCCCCGCCGACACCCTATGACCCTCCCTGCCATTCACCGATCGGTATAAAACCCCATCTAGGACAATCGCAAAAGAAGGAAGCTTATATGCTGAAAGTAATAGAAATCATTTCGTCCTGATCTTACGCCGGTAAATTTACATGAAATAAAAGTAGCTATGCCACTTTGGGAAGAAAGGTCTAATTATTGTTGGAAGGACCCTGCGGGCGCGAATAATAAAAATTAGTACATCTCCATAAGAATGGATGGATAATAGGAGTAATTGGTGATAAAAATATTTCAGTACTATGCTAGATGTAATAAATTGATAAATGAAGAAATTATTAATTTAATAAAGAATTCTAATAGAAACCTTTATAATTTGAATATAAATGACCATTTTAAAAGTATAAATGAAATACTCTTTCATATTTATTCAGTTGATATATCCTGGATTTATGATTTAAGAAATATAATCAATTCAAAAATATTTTCAGATTCAATAATATGGGACATACCAATAGATTATAAAAATCCATTTTCTTCAATAGAATCATTTGAAGATAAAAGAAAAATACTAGATAATGCAATAATACAATTATGCAATGACATAACAGATAATAATCTAAAAGAAGAGATATCTTGGAATAATAAAGAGAATAAGATAGTTACACGATCTATATGGAAAATATTACTACATCTATTTAATCATCAAACACACCATCGAGGTCAAATTAGTGAAATATTTGATCAATACAATATTGTAAACGATTTCTCTAATATTATAAGAATTGAAGAATAAATAAGAATATGAAGAATGCTTCCAACAACAGCTTCAACCTGAGTCGGCTATTGTCACGGTTATGTGCTTGCGCACAAACCGCGCCAATTTACGCCTTCCAGGTTAAGCTAATGTTATACAGACCCTTCGGGCCAGAATGAATAGACAAGTCAAAACTGCAACCATATATTAGTTGCTTTTATTTAAATACTGGAGTATTATATAGAAATGAGTAAGGACGAAAAGCTAGTGAAAAGGCTTCTTTCA
>CAXNJE010000092.1:0-12672 GCA_964202565.1 Breznakiellaceae bacterium
AAGGCCTCGATGTTTTCCGGGTCCCCCGAGTTCTCGTACTGGAAGACCAGCTGGCCCGCGTAGGCGCGGCCGGGAATCAGGTCGGTGGCGGTGCCGGTGGCCAGGTCGATGCGGCGTTCGTTTCCGTCCAATTTCAGGAAGGCCTGCCCACCCTCGACACGGAAGTCGGCACCCTCTGCGTACTCGGCTAAAAATTCCTTCGTGTCGTAATCGTATTCGCGCAGCACGCCACCCGCCAGCGAATAGCGTTCGGTGGTGACGGGTATGGGCGTGAAATCGTCGGGTACCTTCTCAAAGGCCTCGTCACCCGCGTTCAGCGCCTTGTTTATGCCCTTCACAAAGGTGACTATGGACTGGGACCCACCGACTATCGGTTCCCCGTCTTTCCAGAGCGTACTTTCCGGTCCCACTACAATGCCCTTCGACCCCTTGCCCTTCACCACCCGCAGCGCGTCCACGCGGTCCTGCAAGCCGTCCATGGCGCGCAGCACCGCCGGGTCCAGGATGGCACCCTCCTCGTCCACCGCCACAACCACAGTCATCACCGTGATGCCCGTGAAATTCTCGTTCAGGTAGTCCGAGGAAGTCCGTACCTCGCTGCCCTTCTTGAAGGAGTTGATGGTATTTGTCTCGAAGCTTACCCTCGGGGTGAACAGGGCGAAGAAGGCGACCACCACCAGGGATACCACCAGCACGGGGATGGGGCGGTTTCCCACGAAGCGGCCCAGACCGGCCAGAAGCTCCGCCAGACGGCTCTTCCCGTGCTTTTCTATGGTCTTGGCCTTGGGTAGGGGCAGCAGCACCATGAGCGCCGGGGTCAGCGTAAGGCTCAGGATCAGCGCGAACAGTATGCCCAGGGCGGAAAGCACCCCGAACATCTTGAGCGCGTCTATGGAAGAGACGATCAGCGACCCGAAACCGATAAAGGTGGTGGCTCCCGCCAGGAACACCGGCAGCGCGACGTGAGTTAAAGTGGCCTCCACGGCGACGGCCTTGTCCTTGGTGTTGGCCAATTCCTCGAAATAACGGTTCAGCACGTGTATGGTATACGCCGTCCCCACCGCTATCAGGATGATGGGCAGTATCATGGTGGCCATGGTCAGGTCCTGGCCCAACAGGCCCATAAGCCCCATGGCCCACACCACCGAAAGCACCACGTTGCCCAGGGGCAACAGGACGCCGCGCAGGCTGCGGAAGCTCAGGAACAGCACCAGGGCGATGACCAGGATGACGATGGGAAAGAGCATGGACAGGTCCGTAATCAACAACCTCCCCACGATGCCGCTCACCGCCCGGGAACCGGACACGTAGATGGGTCCGTCGGTCTTCTTGTCCGACATGCGGATGGCGGCCTGTACCCGGTCGTAGAAGGTGACCGGGGTTTTCACCGCCCTGGCCTTCGCCCCGGTAATGCCACCGGAACCAGAACCCGCACCTGAAGCGGCAGAGGCCAGCGCCGCTTTGGCCGCGGCCGTCATGGCCACCAGGTCCGCGCCCTCGTCCGCTTCCAGCATAAAGAGTTCGGTGCCCTTTTTGTCAGCCCCCAGGTCCAGGTTGAAGCCCACGGACGCGTCGTAGCGGTCGGATTCGGAGTCGGGGTTGTATACCCTCTTGGTACCGGGAATCGCCGCGAGGGTGCCGGCCAGGGCGGCCTTGGCCTCCGCTGAGACCGACGCGGCTTTCGGCAGGCTTACAAGCACCCGCGGCAGGGGTTCGGCGTCGATGCCGTCCTTCAGGGTGACTATCATGGCGGTGGACTTGCCGTCCTTGCCCAACAGGGCACCCACCATGTCGTCGTTCTCCACCCGGGCGCGGAAGGCCGCGATCTCGGCCTCCGTCACGGGCAGGGCGGGCATGGCTTCCTCAATCTCCAGCCCCTGCTCGGTCCCGCGTATCAGGCCGGCGGAACTCAGGGACAGCACCGATTTGACTCCGCGCAGGTTCAGGACCGTGTCCGTCAGGCTTTTGACCTCCGCAAGGGCCGGGCCCGAGAAAGCCCCCCGGGAATCCGTCAGCGCCACGATAAGGAAATCGTCGGAGGGGAAAATCTCCCCCACCTGGTCGTAGAACATCTTTTCCGGAACCGTGTCCGGGATATCGTCTGTCATGTCGGTGTCCACGGCGATGCGCGCCATGCCCGAACCCAGGCCAATCGTGACCGCCGCGATCAGGGCGACTACGACCAGGGGCTTGCGGGCTACGAAGCGCGCGAGGGGTCTGAACGAAATTTTCATGGTTCAATTCCTTTTACGATGATGTCGCACACCGTATTCTTGAGGCGGTCCCCGTCCATCGTGGCCAGGGCCGGCATATCCAGATGCATGAGCACGCCCGAAAGCATGCCGAAAATGACACTCCCCAGCATGGCCGGGTCTTCCTTCCTGAACTCTCCCGTCTCCACGCCCTCGGCTATCATCGAAATGATCAGCCGGGGTATCTCCTGGCTCAGGCGGCCTATCTCCTCCCGGTCCGCGTCGCCCAGTGCCCGTTCAAGAAAACCCTTGATGTGGTGGTGCATGGAAAAATAACCGCGACGGCTGAAATTCTGGTCCACGTAATAGCTGATCAGGTCCCGCACGCGCTCGCGGGGCGTTTTCAGCTCTTCTGTAATCCACAGCATGCGGTCCCGGGCCTCGCGCAGCGAATCGATGACGAGGGAGGTGAGTATCTCTTCCTTGTTGCGGAAGTAGTAATAGAGGGCGGGCTTGGTATAACCCATGGCGTCCGCCACGGCTTCCAGGGTCAGGCCGTCGAAGCCCTTTTTCCCGAAAATTCCCAGCGCGGCGTCCAGGATCTCCCGCCTGCGCCGGTCGTAGGCGTCCACCCGCTTGCTGTCTTCCTTTTTTCCCTCGTCCCTTTTTCCCTCGTTGGCGGCCATTTTCCATCCCATTCTAACAAAGATTAAAACATTTTAATATAAGTTAAAATAACAATCTTTCATCAAACCGTCAAGGGCTTCCGCACGCAGGCGAATTGGAGTATCATATACGTATGCCTTTATTGCCCTTTTCATCCACGGCGCCCGCCGTCGTGCGCAACCAATCCAAACTCGCGGTGCTCATCGACGCCGACAACACCCAACCCGCCATCGTGGACAGCCTTCTCAACGAGGTCGCCAAGTACGGCGTCGCCAGCGTCAAACGCATCTACGGCGACTGGACCAGCACAAACCTGCGCCAGTGGAAGGAACGGCTCCTCGAATACGCCATCCAGCCCATCCAGCAATTCGCCTACACCACCGGCAAGAACGCCACCGACAGCGCCATGATCATCGACGCCATGGACCTGCTCTACACCGAACGCCTGGACGGCTTCTGCATCGTCTCCAGCGATTCCGACTTCACCCGCCTGGCAGCCCGCCTGCGCGAGGGTGGCCAGACGGTCTACGGTTTTGGCGAAAAGAAAACCCCCAAGGCCTTCGTCGCCGCCTGCGACAAGTTCATCTACACGGAAATCCTGCGCGAACAGGCCGAGGAATCCGACGAGGACGAGGCCAAGCCCGCCCCCAAAGCCCAGAAGGACTTCAAGGTGGACCGCCGACTGCTCACCCTGCTCCGCACCGCCGTGGACGACCTGGCCGACGAATCCGGCTGGGCCTACCTGGGCGCCGTTGGCCAGAACCTGAGCAACCGTTCCAGCGAGTTCGACCCCCGCAACTACGGCTTCCGCAAGCTCGGCGACATGTTCCGCGCCATAGCCCAGTTCGAGGTGGACGAGCGCGCCCTTGAAAGCGGCCCCGGCCGCCAAGTCTACATACGCTGGAGAAAACGCGGCCGTTAGAAGCCGGTCGGACAGTCTTTTTGTAGGGGAATGCCTTCCCCCACGGGCGGGCTTCCTCCGTGCTGCCCTGCGGTCAGCCCTACGGCGATCCCGCCCTCCCCCTTCGCCGGGGCTCCGCCCCGGACCCGGAAAGGCCTTGTTTGCCGCGACAAGCCCTCATGGTTATCCTGCAATCATTCGATATATTGATTAATGATACAGTCCGAAAACCCGGCAAAGCGCTACTGGAACCTCTTCGCCGCAGCCCTCGCCATACTCAACGGCGTTTTCGTCCCGCTGTATATCGTCTATCCGCTTTCCGTACCCTTCGTACCCAACCTGTCCCTGTTGGTGGCCCTGGTCTTCGCCATCGACATCTACCTGGAATTCCAGACCGTCTACGAGCACGAGGGCTCCCCCATCACCGACCTGCGCCTGCGGACGCTCAAATACCTGAGGGGAAGCCTTATCACCGACATCCTGGCAGCCCTGCCCCTCCTGTTCCTCCGCAACTCGGGATTCCTGCCGGACAGTATCCCCGCCATCCTGTTTTTCCTTCCACTGCTCAAGCTGCTCAGGGTCAACAAGACCCTGCGGGACGTGGGCGAGGCGGTCATCAACCCGGCCATATTCAGGCTGGCCATGCTGGTGTTCTGGATACTCATGGCCGCGCACCTCATAGCCTGCCTCTGGATCCTGGTTTCCGGAAACCCCGACGGCTGGCCACCCGTAGACCGCTATATCGCGTCCTTCTACTGGACCATAACGACCCTGGCCACCATTGGTTATGGCGACATAACACCCAAGGGCAGTAACCAGATGCTCTTCGTCATCGTCATAGAACTATTCGGTGCAGCCATGTACGGCCTGGTAATCGGTAATATCGCCGGCCTCATAGCCAACATCGACGTGGCCAAAAGCCAGTACCGGGAAAAGCTGGACAAGATCAATTCCTTCCTCAAGTACCGGAACATCCCCGACCACCTGATGAGGAAGATCAACAATTACTACAGTTACCTGTGGGATACCCGGAAGGGCTACGACGAACTCGAGTTCCTGCACGACCTTCCGGTGGCTCTCAAGGAATCGGTAGCCCTGCACCTGAACAAGGAAATCATCGAGCGGGTCCCCCTGTTCGAAAAAGCCGACGCGAGCCTCATCCGCGACATCATCCTGCAGCTCGAGCCGGTCGTCTTCACGCCGGGAGATTACGTCGTCCGGGCGGGCGAACTGGGCCGCGACATGTTCTTCATCAGCAAGGGCTCGGTCCTGGTGCTCTCTGCAGACGAGAAGACCACCTACGCGACCCTCAACGCGGGACAGTTTTTCGGCGAGATCTCCCTGCTCCTCAGCATGCCCCGCACCGCCACCATCAAGGCCGCCGGCTTCTGCGACCTCTACCGCCTCGTAAAGGACCAATTCGATGTGGTCGTCGAGCAGTACCCGGACTTCAAGCAATCCATCAAGGTACTCGCGGAAAAGCGCCGTGCGGAAATCCAGGCCCACACCAAGTAGCGGGATGAGACCTGGCTTCCGGGTTGAATAACCTTCATGGTTATGATAGTGAAAAATATCCATTAAAAGGGGTGAGTTGACCATTTAGTCTTTATATAGTATATTTAAAAGACTTGGAGGCATGTATGATGCTGAACTTGAAAGAAGATATCAAGCCCATTTCTTATATCAAGACAAATGCCGCTGATATGATGAAATACATTTCAGAAGTAAAAAATCCCATTGTTATCACTCAAAATGGTGAGGCGAAAGCGGTATTGGTTGATATCGAATCTTATCAAAATATCAAGGATGCCTTTAACCTCATGAATATTCTTCAATTATCTGAAAAGGAAATAGAAAATGGGAATTTTAGGAAGGCAGGAGATGTCTTCAGCGATATAGAAATGTCTTTGGGTATGTAGATGCAGGAATATGGGATCAATGTATCTATTTTTGCCGAAAATGATCTTAAAGCAATTGTAAGCTATCACTTTGAGAAGAATCCAGAATATGCCAAAGGGTTATACATACATATAAAAAATAGAATAAATGAATTAAAAAGATTTCCTGAAAGAGGTAAAATTGTACCGGAATTGGAACAGCAAGGAATAATAAAGTATCGACAAATAGTTGAAGGTAATTATCGAATCATTTTTACCGTAAGGAAAAATGAAGTCAATATTTTAATCATTGTTGATTCGAGAAGGGATCTGGAAAAAGTACTCATGATCAAGTTGTCAGAAATATCCGAGAGATGAAAAAACCGTAACATAACTGCTTCAACCTGTGTATTCCGATCATACCTGCCAATGATTCCGACCGAGGGTGGCAGTTTATGACCGGAATATTCTCCTACCTGCCGTCCTGCCGGTTCTTAGGGTGCAGGGCCTCGTTCCTCACATGCATTTCTTCCAGGCGCGCCATTATGGCGTCCACCACGGCCTGCTTCCTGTCGTCGTCCCCGGCGGCGGCGGCCTTGGCGGTCTCGCGGAAGGCGGAACATTCCAGCACGGGGCTGGAATCGATCAGGACGCTGTCGTCGCAGATCAGATCCTCCTCCATGTCGCCCTTCTGGATTCGCAGGATATCTCCGTTCAGGGACACCAGGCACATATAGTCGAAGGACTTGATGTACGAATCGATCTCGCGAACGCCGCGCTTGGTTTCGGGAGCCCAGGGACGGAAGCGAGTTCCCGCCGGGAACACCAGGATAAGCTTTCCCTGGGTCTTTACCTCGTTCAGGGCCTTCATGGCGGCGCGGTTTATAGCGTTGCTCCTGACGAATTCGTCGTGGGCTTTCTGGGGGTCAATATCCTTGAGCGAGCGGCTGGGATAGATGACGATCCTGGAATAGGCTTCCGTAAAGGCCGAGACCACGGGGTTGGTCTCATTCAGCTTCATGCCCGCAATGGCGATGACCGCGTCGGCCAACTCGTTGCCGTGCGGAACGGCCCGCCTCAGCAGGTACATGAAGACCGGCAGGTCGAAATTGCTGTAATGCTCCAATAAAAGGAGGCACGACGCGCCCGACTTGGCCTTCTCGAACAATTCAGCCAAATGGCCGGCATTGCGTATCTCCGAACCAGGCTGTAAGTGCTCCTCAATCATGCCATCGATGAAGGGCAAAATAGCAGGATTGGCCTCCTGATACACGTTGCTCTCGTTGACCGTCATATCCAGCTTTGCGCTGGCCATCATCCTTATAATACGATCCCGGTATCGGGCGCTCAGTCTTTCCATGGTATGGGTTACCCCCGCGCGAATTATAAGCGGAGCCGAAGGGGCCGTCAACGGCGGAGAGAGGGGCGGTAAGCCGGAGGTTGGGTACAGCATTGGGATCAGTTACGATTGCGGTCATCCCCAAAGGGTCAATCCTTCACCCGAGACTCCTTGCGTCCCATCGACTCGGCCACTGACTCTTCAAGTACGAAGGTCTTTCGCAAATTTACTTATTGCCTGTACAATCAGAGCTAGAGGTTGGTATCGTGGCCTTATTATTCGAATGGGATCAGCAATAATGCCGGACAATGAGGATGAAATGCTTGACGACTATGATTTTTCTTCCGGAATCCGGGGAAAATACGTAGACAGGCTGAAAAAAGGAAGCAACCTTATGGTAATTGATCCGGAAGTTTCGCAACCCTCAGGATCAGACCCTCGGGCGGGATCCGCCTTGAGGATCTGACCCTTGTTTCGGCGTCGGAAAGGATGGACGAGATCGGCCGCCTCCTGGGCGGCTAAATCAATACCTTCAAGACAAGAAAGGAAATCAGGCGGGACGCCGATGCAGTAGCACAAGGCGATCCCGCGTGGGGGACGGGTCGGAACCCTCAGGACCAACTTGATTCACCGCCTTAGTCTGGGTATCCTTCTGGTATGAGCGTCGAGGTTCACAACCCCCATGACAAGTTCTTCAAGTCCTGGTTTTCCCGTCCGGAAAACCTGATCCCCTTTCTGGAGACCGTCTTGCCCGCGGAGGTATTCAGCCAGCTGGATATCGGCTCCCTGGACATTGCCGACGGCACCTTCATCGACGAAGAGCACCGGGAGCACTTCTCCGATCTTTCGGCAGCTGTCCGAATCCATGGCCAGGATGCCCACATCTACATCCTGGTGGAACACAAATCCTACACCGACAAATGGGCGCTCCTCCAAATCCTGCGTTACATGGTGCAAACCTGGACCCGCGACGCCCGGGCCGAGGCCGGAAGGCCCTTGGTGCCCATCATACCAATACTGTTCTATCATGGCGAAACCAGGACCATCGCCGCGGATATCTCATCCCTGTTTGGAGAAGGCTACCCGGACTTCCTCAAGCCCTATCGCCCCGCTTTCCAATGCGAGATCTTCAACCTGACCACCCGGCCCGACGGGGAGCTGGATCATCCGCCCCAATTGGCTGCCGCCCTGTGGGCCATGAAATATGCCCGCACGCAGATGGAACTGGCACTCAAGGCCCTGGGCCGGCTGGCGGGTACCATGGACAGGGTGATGCAGGACGATCCGGCCTTCAAGGAAATCGAACTCTACCTGCTGTCCAGTTCCGGCCTCACCCCTGAAGAATTGTTCAATGCCATCAACCAGTTTTTGACTGACACCTGGCTCAAGGAGGATATCATGAGTACCGCTGAGATGCTGATAGCCCGTGGCAAAGCCCAGGGCATTTCCCAGGGCATTTCCCAGGGCAAGGCAGAAGGAGGGCAGGCTGAAAAGCTGGCCATTGCGCGCAGGCTCAAGAAACTGGGGATTCCCCTTTCTCAGATATGCCAGGCCACCGGTCTATCCGAAGAAGAAACAACCGAGGTCTGACCCCCAGGGCGACGGTTGCTCATGATGAAAAGCAGAGGCTGTACAAACTCCGCCATGGCTGCTTATCATCCAAGTTGAGGTGGATGTAGCTGGATTCGATGATAGTCAGCGGTCTTCCCTATGAAATCGTGGTGTATCATTGCCAGCAGATGTCGGAGAAATACCTGAAAGCGATCCTGATCCAGACTGGACTCGCGGTTCCCTTCGCTCACGACCTGTTGTCGCAACCCTCAGGGTCAGACCCTGCCTGAGCATTTGCCGCACCCCTCAGGGTCAGACCCCGGCTGCCGTATTCATGGGACAGAACGTGAAAGCCGTAAGTTTACTTTTCGTCAACTTGCGTAAATATTAATGAAATGAACAGTATAAGCAGGAATGCCGCACAAGCCATCGGTCCCCGTATCGAACTGATTCAGCCCCTGGTTGTCGCAGTGTGACTGCTCCGGAAACCAGGAATGGAACTCGCATCCAGAAGGTGTGGAAGGCTTATGAGTAGAAAAAAGGCCACGGATGATTTCGACCACGTTATCGGCTCCAAGCGCATCAACCGACCAGCCCGGAGGCTCAGACCCCATACATAAAACTCCGTTGCCGTATCCCTAATTGTCTGACCCCGATGAACAAAATGCTCCTGTATACCGGAAATAAATGACAACTAATCACAAATATTCTTGTATAACCGATAAAATAGAACCATAGTCGACGCTCCTTGCAGGCGACGAAGCTGCGGAATTTCGTCGTTTCCTGCGTTATGGCGGAATGCCGGGCATTCATGCTTTCCCTATATCGGTTTTCTCGAAAAGGCCTACATAGTCAACCGTATACGACGCTGTTATCGAACGCGAATACGCACCGCTGGAGAAAATTCAGGACAACCATCCCAAATATGTTCTGACCCTTGACGAGGATCAACGGGTTAGGAGAAAAGGGATCATTCACCAAAATATCAGGGAGTTCCTCTTATCAATGTAGAAGTCTTGAGGCGACAACCCTACCGCACCCTCATGGTCAGTCCCCGGGGATCACCCTGCAAATTGAAACTTCAACTTGCAATTTACACGTTTTTCTCATATAATGCACTTTATGATAGCCAGAGCATCAGCAGCGAGAATACGAAGCCTTGCAACACAATTCCCGGTAGTGGTCATCACCGGGGCGAGGCAATCAGGCAAGACAACGGTAATCCAGGCCTTATTTCCGGAATTGCCCTATGTCAATCTGGAACGTCCCGATGTCCTGGAAAAGGCATTGGATGATCCTCGGGGATTTCTTGACAATTTTCCGGGTGGGCGGGCCATCATAGATGAAGCCCAACGCTTCCCCCAGTTGCCGTCCTGGCTGCAGGCCGTAGTGGATGAAAACCCCGTTCCGGGACGCTTCTTTCTGACGGGGAGCAATCAGCCCCTCCTCAAGTCCCAAATTGTGCAATCCCTCGCCGGAAGGGCTGCCTATCTGCATCAAACGCCCTTCGACTCGTGCGAACTATCCGGCATTTCCGGCACGCCCTCCAGAATGGAAGAATGGCTATTCAAGGGATTCTACCCACCGCTGTATGATCGGCCTTTCGATCCGGTAGAATGGTTCGCCCAGTATGTGAGTACGTATCTGGAACGGGATCTCACCCAATTGATCCAGGTAAAGGATTTACGAAGCTTCCACCGCTTTCTTCGTCTATGCGCGGGCCGTACTGGACAGGTGCTGAATCTTTCGGATTTGGCAAGGGATGCGGATGTATCCCACACCACCGTCAAACACTGGCTTTCCGTTCTGGAAGCCAGTTTCCTGGTTTTTTTCCTGCCCCCTTGGCATGAGAATTTCCAAAAACGTCTGATCAAAAGTCCCAAGCTATATTTCTACGATGTTGGCCTCGCCGGTTACCTGGCGGGTATTTCAGAGGAAAAACAATGGGAAACCCATCCTTTGAGGGGACCTTTCTTCGAAACCATGGTGGTAAGCGACCTGATAAAAAAAAGCTCCTCCGCGCCGCAGCGTTCGGAATGGTTCTTTTGGTCGAATCCCGGTGGGCAGGAGGTTGATCTGATCGAAGTCTGCGGCAATTCGGTCCAGGCCTACGAGATAAAATCGGGCGCCACTTTCCGGCCCGACCATTTAAAGAACCTTCAGGCCTGGGGCTATCTGGCTGGGTTGGAACCCGATAAACTACACCTCATATACGCGGGAAAAGAAGCCATGGTCCATCGCGGCATTTCCATCACACCGTGGAGAGATGCCAAGATATTCCTTGACAGGTGAATCCAACAGAACATAATTTCTAGATCGGGACTTGCGGAATAGCCAGTATTGGGCTACCGTTACATAAAGTATTCCCGAAAGGAGTCACACATGAAGAAGTTTACTATCGTTCTTCTCGCCCTTACCGTCGCTGCCGGCCTGTACGCCGGTGGAAAGAAAGAAGAGCAGAAGCCCGCACCCGCAGCAACGCCGGCACCAGCAGCCGCTGCACCCGCGAAAGCCGCCCCTGTAATCAAGAATCCCGATACCTTCATCTACGCCAGCTACGGCGACGCTGAAAGCATGGATCCCGCCCGCGCCTACGACAACGCCTCCGGCGGTATCATCCAGAACATCTACGATACCCTCGTATTCTACGATGGCCAAGCCACCGACAAATTTGTGCCAGTCCTGGCCGAACAGGTCCCCACCATCGAGAACGGCGGAATCGTCAACGGCGGGAAAACCTACCGGTTCAAGATCCGCAAGGGTGTAACCTTCCACTCCGGCAGCAAGCTCACCCCGGTAGGCGTACGCTACTCCTTCCTGCGCAACATGCTCACCGATCCCGACGGCGGACCGATGTGGATGCTCTACCAGCCCCTGTTGGGTCTGGGTGGCTCCCGCGACGGTGACGGCAAGATCGTCGTAAAGACCGAAGATCTCGAAAAAGCCATCCAGGTGGACGGTGACTATGTCATCTTCAACCTGAAGAGCGCCTTCCCGCCCTTCCTGGCGGTACTCTCCGGCTATTGGGCCGCAGTCATCGATATGGAATTCGCCATCAAGAACGGCGACTGGAATGGTTCCAAGGTCGGTTGGGAAAAATGGAACAGCCCCAACGCCGGTGCCGAAATCCTGAACAAGATCGCATCCGGAACCGGCCCCTACAAGCTGGACAGGTGGGAGAAGGGCGTCGAGACCGTCATGACCCGCAACGAAGGCTACTGGGGAAAGAAACCCGCCATGGCCAAAGTCATCTTCAAGCTCGTGGATGAGTGGTCCACCCGCAAGCTGATGTTGCTGCAGGGCGACGCGGATTCCGTCCAGGTCGATCCCCAGTACTACGCGGAGATGAACAAGGAAGCCGGCGTCCAAGTCTACAAGGACCTGACCAATCTTGGCGTACGCTGCATCAACTTCAACCAGAACATCAACGGCAAGGACAATCCCTACGTAGGTTCCGGCAAGCTCGACGGCAAGGGCATTCCCACCGACTTCTTCGCCGACAAGAACATCCGTCTCGCTTTTGCCCACGCCTTCGACGAGAAAACCTACCTGAACGACATCCTTGACGGTACGGGCATCGCGGTCGCGACCCCCCACGTCACCGGACTACCCTACTTCGACAAGACCCTCAAGAACCTGCCCTACGACCTGAACAAAGCTGCCGAATACTTCAAGAAGGCCTTTGGCGGAAAGATTTGGGAACTGGGTTTCGAGTTCGACTTCCTGTACAACACGGGTAACGAGGTGCGCGAGCAGACCGCAAAGCTCTTCTCCGAGAACATCTCCAAGATCAATCCCAAGTTCAAGGTCAATGTACGCGCCATAGAATGGGCCACCTTCGTCCAGATCCAGCGCGAAAAGACCATGCCCATCTATTACATCGGTTGGGGTGCCGACTATCCGCATCCGGACAACTTCATGTACACCTACATGCATTCCAGCGGCCTTTACGCCGGACGCACGGGTTACAAGAACGCCGAAGCTGATGCCCTCCTGGACCAGGGCCAGGTTGAGCTGGATCCCAAGAAAGCCGAAGCCATCTACATGAAACTGCAGAAAATCTGGCTCGACGACCTTCCCGGCCTCGCCCTCCACCAACCGGTCACCAATGCCTATTTCAAGGATTGGGTAAAGGGCTACATGTTC
>CAXNJE010000093.1:0-12568 GCA_964202565.1 Breznakiellaceae bacterium
ACGACCGAAGGACGAGGACGTGTACTGCATGCGGGTGGTCGGTTCGGCGTAGCCGCAATCCCAGGTGCCCAGGTTTCCGCTTGCTCCGCGCAGGCCGCGTTTTCGCGCCTTTCCCGCCATGGCGACAAGGGCGAACAGGGCGATGGCGGCCACCAGTACCGGACCCAACAACCCGATGGCGTGGTAGGGAGCGACAGTGCCGAGGGACGGCAGGGTGTCCCCTGAAACCCAAACAGCAAGGGCGCGGTCCAGCATTGGCACCGTGAGGAAGGGCACGGTTCCGAGCGCCACGCAGACCAGGGCAGTCAGAATCATGGGAACGAGCATGACGGCCGAAGGATCCCGTACCTGAGAGACGATTGTCGTTCGCGGATTTCCAAGGAAAATGGCAGACAGTGCCTTCACGAAAGCGGCTACCGCGAGCGCGCCTGCCATGGCCAGGGCAGCCACCGCCACCGCCGCGCCGGGGTGGGCGGCGCCTCCATCCAGGCCCAGGGTCGAGAAGAGGCCGATATAGATGGGCAACTCGCTGGCGAAGCCGTTCAGCGGCGGCAGGCCGCAGATGGCGAGGGCCCCAAGGACGAACAGGAAAGCCGTTTTTGGCATCCTTGCCGCCAGGCCGCCCAGTCTCTCCATATTGCGGGTTCCTGCCGATTTTTCCACGGCCCCGGCAGCCAAAAACAACAGGGACTTGAACAGGCCATGGTTCCACACGTGGAAGAGGGCACCGCCCGCGCCCAGCGCCACCCAGTCGGCACGGCCGGAAGCTCGGCCCAGAAGGGCAAGCCCTAGCCCCATCACGATGATGCCTACGTTTTCCACACTCGAGTAGGCGAGCAGGCGCTTGGCATCGCTCTGGGCTACCGCGAAGGCAATGCCACCCACGGCGGTGAGGGCGCCGACGGCCAAAGCCGTCTGGCCCCACCAAGGCTCGCCCACGGGAAGCAGCACGGTAACCAGGAAGAGCCCGTAGACGCCCATCTTGGACATCACCGGCGAGAGCACCGCCGCGACCCTGGACGGCGCGTGGGCGTAGAAACCGGGCAGCCAGACGTGGAGGGGTATCAGCCCCATCTTGAAACCAAAACCGATCAGGGCCAGCACGAAGAGGACTCCCGCCATGGCTGGCTCCACTTCCGCGTTCGGTTCCAGGGCGAAAGAGCCCGTAGCCCGGTACCAAAGGGCGAACAGGGCGATGAGGAAAAGCGTTCCGGCGTGGGTAGCCACCAGATAGATCCAGCCCGCCTTCCGGGCTTCCGGGTCTTCCGCGTCACCGGAGCCCGCAAAATAGGCCGCCAGCGCCATAAGCTCCCAGGAGATCAGGAAGAGGACCCCGTCCCTTGCGATGGCCGTCACGGTCATGCCCGCCGCCAGGACACCGAAGGCCAGACCCAGCCGCCGCGTCTCAGAGCGCGCTCCTCTACCGATGAATCCCAAACCGTACACGGATGCAAGCGCAGGAAGCGTGAATATGGGGAGGAGGAATATCTGCGAGAGGCTGTCGGCGCGGACGGAAAAATTGCCCCAGGGGAGAACCCAGGACCTGTGAAGAACCGGAGTGGCGGGCGCGGCCAGCGCGAGGACGACACCGGTCAGGCCGAGGACGCTTCCGCAGAGCATCAATGCTGTCGCAATCCGCCGCCCCAGTGCGAGGCGCCGTGGCAGCAGATACGCGGGAAAACCGCTAAGAAGAAAAAGGACGCTTGCGGTAAGTATAAGGACCAGACTAGCCATGTGCCGTTCCATCGGTATGGGTATCTCCGCTCATCGGGCGAAGACGCGGGCCACAAGATTGCCCACCGGTATCAGCGCACCCAGCATGAGCACCATGATTACGAGTATATATAGCAGGTATTGCTGGGTCTGTCCCTGCTGGAAACGCCTGATCCAGGCAAAACGGCGCAGCGAAAACCGGGCTGCAGGGACGAGCAGGCGATCGAGCACCGCATCATCCACGGCCTTGCGCATCGTCACGGGGAGCGGGAAAGCGCCAGACACCTTGTTGCCCCCAGTGCGGGGCTTGAGCAGCCATGAAAAAAGTGCCACTACCGGCTGGCCGAAGGAAGAGCCTCCGTACTGCATGCGCGAGTGGGGTGCCGCGTACCCGCAATCCCAGGTCCCAAGCCCCCTTCGTGGTTTCCGGTGGAAGATCGTGTTTACAAGGAGGCCGGCAAGTACGACGGCCACGATGGTTGCAGCCAAGGAGAAGGAAGCAATCCCCAGCGCTTTCAGGGGAAGCAGGCTTGCGACTGCAGGTAGTACCGGAGCGCCCATGGATTCAGGCATCCAGCACGCGATGACCCGGTCCAGTACCGGTGCCACGAGCCCCGGTGCAAGACCGATGGCGGCGCAAAGCGCGGCGTAGACCGTCATGGGCACCAGCATGGTCCAGGGAGCTTCGTGGGCCTTTTCAGTGTCCGCAGTCCGTCCTGTACCCAGGAAGACCCCACCCCAGGCTTTTATAAAAACCGCCACTGCCAGGGCACCTATGGCCGCCAGCACCGGGGCGACAACGGCCGCCGCCGCTCCGGCTATCCCTTCGGAGGCTACGCCCGCGAACAGCCCCCGGTATAGTACGGCCTCGCTCACGAAGCCATTGAAAGGCGGAAGCGCGCAGACGGCCAGGGAACCGGCAAGAAAAAGCAACGAGGTGAGGGGCATCAGCTTCGCGAGTCCGCCCAGCCTGTCGATCCTGCGAGTATGTGTTCTGTGAACCACTGCGCCGGCACCCATGAAGAGGAGGGGTTTGAAAAAGGCATGGTTCCAAGTGTGGAGCAGGCTGGCGGCAATCCCCAGAACGACCCAGTCCGCGCGGTGCAGGGTCCGCCCCAGAAGCGCGAGCCCCAGGCCCATCAGGATGATGCCGATATTCTCCACGCTGCTGTAGGCCAGCAAGCGTTTCAGGTCCCGCTGCCCTATGGCGAACACTATGCCCAGCAGACCGCTTACCGCACCAAGCCCCAAGACGAGTATGCCCCAGGCGACTGGAGGATCGGGCAGCAGGGACGCGAAACGGACAAGTCCGTAGACGCCCATTTTCAGGACCACCCCGGACATGAAGGCGGAAACGTGGCTGGGTGCGGCCGCGTGGGCGCCGGGCAACCAGAAATGCAGGGGCATCATGCCCGCCTTGAGCCCGAAACCCAGCAAAGCCAGGAAAAACAGCCCGTCCGCTGCCCCCGCGACCAAACCCGGTGCGGGATCAAAGGCAAAGGAACCCGTCGCGCGCCGCCACAAGGCAAAGAACGCGAACAGGGAGAGGGTTCCTATGTGGGTGGCGATGAAATAGATCCAGCCCGCCCTCCGGCTGTCCGGCAGATGATCTTCAGTGGAGACCAAAAAGAAGGCCGAAAGCGCCATGAACTCCCAGCCAACCAGAAAGGCGAAAGCTTGCCTCGCGACTATCAGTGTCGCCATGCCCGCGGTAAGGAGGCCCCAAAAAAGCTGGGTCTTGTGGGCATTCCGAGCATGCCCCCCCGCAGGCCAGTAACCCAACCCATAAAAGGAACCCAGTCCGCCCATCAGGAAAATGGGCACCAGGAAAAACGCGCTCAGGCTGTCGAGGCGGAGGAAAGCACCCAAGGCTTCGGGGTTTACGGGAAGGCCGAAAAGTGGAGATAGGGCTCCCGAAAGTCCCAATGCCGCACCGGCCACCATCAGGATCGTCGCCAAGCGCTGTCCCCGCACGGACGTCGCTCCCATGAACAGGCCGGGAACCCCGCTCAGTGCGGAAAGCGCGATGGCGGCGACGACAAGCTCCAGACTCATCTCTCACCCCGCCGTTTCATCAGTCCTTACCGCCTTGGTTCCTGTCTGCGCCGCTGTCCGACGGCTTCTCCGGCGATACCGGAATCGACGCCTCGGTCCGTTCCAGAATCGCCGTCAACTCGTCGCGGGAGGCCTGGCGCTTCAGCGCATCCTTGAACCCGCTGTTGCGCAAAAGGAAGCCCAGACGGGAAAGCAGGTGAAGGTGGGCGCGGACTGTGGGGCTGATAAGGGTGAACAGGATGTTCACCGGCTTGCCGTCGATGGCGTTGAAATCGATTGCGTCTTCCAGGAAGCAGAGCGTCACGGTGGGCTTGGAGACATGGAGGACCACCGGGTTGCGGACGTGGGGAATCGCGATCCCGTCGCCTACGCCTGTCGAACCCAGGGTTTCCCGGGCCAGCAGGACTTGGAACAGGAATTCCCGGTCCACTTCCTCTGGCAGCTTCAGGATGTCCACGATGGACCGCAAAACCGAAGCCTGGTCCTTTCCGCTGATGCGGTAGGCCACGCCACCTGCCTTCAGGGCCTCCGCGAAGCTTGGCAGGGGAAGGATGCCGGCGTCGCCTTCCTTGAAGATGTCGGCGGAGACGGGAATCCTGCGCGAGGTGGCCCATTCCAGCAATTCGGCCCGGTTGAAGCGGAGCTGTTCGTTGATCTTGTAGGAGGGGATGGCCGACTGCTTGATCCAGCGGTAGATGGTTTTTTCTGAAACATTCAGGATGAGCGCGGCGTCCTTGACTGATAATTGCATGCACGGTCCTTTTTGGTCTGACAAAAATACCTTGGCAAAGACAATTATCCATCTTAGCGCCGCCTGTCCAAAAATGTCAACAAACAAGTGTCATGACGGCTCCCACCTTTCATGCTATACTGATACCATGAAGCACGAGACTATGGGCTCCTCAGCCTTGGACACTTCCAAACGATACACCAATGCCGACTACCAGACCTGGCCCGAGGGCGAGCGCTGGGAACTTATCGACGGCGTCCCCTACTCCATGAGTCCCGCCCCGCGCAGACAGCACCAGCGTTTGGTAAGCCTGCTGATCACTCAATTGAATATCTGGTTCGAGGGCAAGACCTGCATGCCCCTCGTCAGCCCCCTGGATGTATACCTACCCGAGGCCGATGAGGACTTCGGGGATATCGAGACGGTGGTCCAGCCAGACCTGGTGGTGGTCTGCGACGAGGCAAAACTCATAGACGAGGGCGTCCTGGGCGCGCCGGATTTTGCCATCGAGGTGCTCTCGCCGAGCACTGCCTGGCGGGACCAGACAGAGAAACGGGACCTGTACGAACGCCACGGCGTGCGCGAGTTCTGGATCCTCAATCCCGAGACCCTTGAGGTGACCGCTTGGCGGCGGGAAGGCGAAGGTTTCGCAATTCCCCGTTCCGGCTCCCTCAAGGTGGGGCTTGAGGTTTCCATTTTCCCCGGCCTCATCCTGAAAATTACCGCCAAGCTATAGGCACGCCCAAATAAACCCTGTAAAAGACAACATTCCCCAATCGGTCTTGTATAAAGCGACGTTTTGAGCGTTTTACCGACATTCTTTACGTTATGTCGCGTTTTTCTATTGAAGCTGAGGCCCCTCTCGACTACAATAGACGGGTTATGGCAATCGACCCGGTGAATCCGCTCATCGTTCAAAGCGACAGGACACTCCTCCTCGACGTGCACGCAATCCGGGCAGAAGAAGCCCGGGCTGCCATCATGCCCTTTGCCGAATTGGAAAAATCGCCGGAGCACATACACACCTACCGCATCACGCCGCTCTCCCTCTGGAATGCAGCCAGCGTTGGCCTCGTACCCGCGGACGTCACCCGCGCACTGGAAGAATTCACCCGCTACCCTGTACCCAGGGGTATCACGGACAGCTTTTCCGACGTCATGGCCCGTTACGGCAAGATACGCCTGATAGCCTGGAACGGTGACGGGAATGGTATCGGCCAAGCCAATGCGGCTCCGGGTAGCCCCGACGAGCAGAAAATGGATGACCACCTCGCGCCGCTCCTGCTGGTGGCCGACGAGCCCGCGGTGGAGGCCGAAATCGCTGCCTCCAAGGTTCTGGCCAAGTACCTGACCCCGGCCATGGACGGCTTTCTGGTCGCCCTCACCAACCGGGGAACGGTAAAGCGCGAGCTCATCCGCCTGGGTTGGCCGGTCAAGGATGAGGCCCCGCTGGCCGAGGGGGAAGCCCTGGACGTGCCGCTGCGGACGATGGCCCTCGGCGAGCGGCCCTTCGCGCCCCGGGACTACCAGCTGGAGGCGGCCCGTTCCGTGGTGGGTGACGGCGCCCCGGGCACCGGCTACGGGGTCGTCGTCCTGCCCTGCGGCGCGGGAAAGACCGTGGTGGGCATGACGGTCATGAGCCTCCTGAAAACGAACACCCTCATCCTGACCACAAACGTGGCCGCGGTACATCAATGGATAGCTGAACTTTTGGACAAGACCGAGTTGCGGGAAGACCAGATCGCCGAATATACCGGCGACTCCAAGGGTGTGGCGCCGGTGACGGTGGCCACCTACCAGATACTCACTTGGCGTCCGGACGTGCTGGCTGAATTCCCCCACTTCAAGCTGTTCCGGGCCCGCCCCTGGGGGCTCATCATCTACGACGAGGTACACCTCCTGCCGGCGCCGGTTTTCCGGGTCACCGCGGAACTGCAGGCCGTGCGCCGCCTTGGGCTGACGGCCACCCTCGTGCGTGAGGACGGTGCGGAGGACGCGGTGTTCAGCCTGGTGGGTCCCAAGCGCTACGACGTGCCCTGGAAGGACCTTGAGGCCAAAGGTTGGATAGCGGAGGCTGTCTGTGCGGAAATCCGGGTGGACCTGCCGGATGACCTCAAGATACCCTACGCCACGGCGGACCAGCGCAACAAATACCGTATCGCCAGCGAGAATCCCCTGAAGCGGAAGATCGTGCGGCAACTCATCGAGAACCACCCAGACGACCACATCCTCGTCATAGGCCAGTATATAAAGCAGCTGGAGGAGCTGGCGAAGGACCTGAAGGCACCCCTCATCACCGGCAAGACACCCAACGCGGAGCGGGAAATCATCTACAACGATTTCCGGCACGGCGGGGTGCGCATCATCGTGGTGTCCAAGGTAGCCAACTTCGCCATCGACCTTCCCGACGCGTCCATGGCAGTCCAGGTGTCCGGCTCCTTCGGGTCACGCCAGGAAGAAGCCCAGAGGCTGGGACGCATCCTGCGACCAAAAGCGCGCAATTCGTATTTCTATTCCATCGTCTCCCGCTTTACCAACGAAGAAGAATTCGCCGCCAACCGCCAGAAATTCCTGGCCGAACAGGGCTACAAATACTCCATCCAGCACTGGACTCCAGAGGAGCTCGCATGAAAATGAATTTAGCCGGGACCCATTCCGCATGAACGAAAAGACCCGCGCCTTTCCCCAGAGGACAATAGCGGAGTGGAAGAGCGCCATGCTCACCCTTCCGGATGGCCCCTTTTTCGACCTGATGCGTAGCTACCTGGGCGACATACGCACTCCCTTCAACAAGCAAAGGCTCATAGACGAACTTTCCGGTTTTTTAGGCAGGAAAGAGATACAGGACACCGTCCTCTCGTTTCTGGATGCTACGGACAAACGCATGATCGCCGCGATCGAGTGCCTGGAAGAACCCGCTGCGGACGAGCTGTCCGAGTTTTTTGAAGGCGAGTTGTCCTTCGCCGAACTGCACGCGGTACTGCTCAACCTGGAAGAAAGACTCATCCTGTTCAAGTTCGACGACGAGGGAAGGCGGCGCCTTGCCCTCAACCCCGCCCTGAAGGCGGTACTCGACCCTTTCGCCTCGGACATCTCGATACTCTTCCCGAGTTTTCCGCTCCCCGTCGAGCCGGAACCTCCCGCTCCTGTTTACACTCCTGTTTCCACCCACGCCCTGGACGACCTCTTCCTCGCCGCCGTCGTCGCCTTCCTGTACCGGAGGTCGGACCTGTACAAGGTAACAGGCGAATACCGCAAGAAAGCGTCCGACGATATGGCCCTGGTGTTCCCCCCCGACAGCTTCACGGTTTCGGCGGGGGTCCTGCGCGCCCTTGGGGTGGTCGCCAACGAGGGCGAGAAAACCCGGGTAGACCCTGCCCGCCTGGAAGCCCTGGCCAGCCTAGAGGGTGCCGACCGGGCTTTCTACATAGCCGCAGGCGCGTGCGGAGGCGAATTGGGAGGCGGCCAGCGGGTGCCCAGGGAGCGGCTTGCGGCCTGGGCGCGCATGTTCCGGGAGCTGGTGGTGCTCATCGACCCGGGTCGCCTGTACCCCTCGACAACCATCCTCAAACTGCTCACCATCGCCGAACACGCCAGCCGCCCCCACCGCAGGCGACGCTGGGGTCCCGACGACCGCAAGCACGACCTCTTTTCCGGTGCCGACCCCGCCCTGTTCCGCGCCGCCTGCTTGCGGGCCCTGGTCATAGCCGGCATCCTGCACGAAGCAACCCCGACGGCCGACGCGGAGGTTAAAATCGATGCCCCGGCAGTCGCGAACGCCGATGCGGAAAGCGCGGTAATACCCGCTCCGGGTACCCCCGCGCAGACAAAGCTCTACTATCTGCACGTAAGATCACCGGAACCGGCCGCTCCCCCATCCCCTGACCGGCCAGCGCTCGTCCTGGATTCAGCCTTTGGCGTGACGGTATCGCCGGAAATCAGCTTCCGCGACGCCCTCGAACTGGGCCGCTTCCTGGATCTGCGCGAAACGGGCCGGGTAATCCGGTTCGAGCTCACCCGCGAGTCGGCGGTGCGGGGCTTCAATGGCGGCATCTCCCCGGAAACCATGCTCAAGACCATCGATACCCTGTCCGGCAGGGCCATTCCGCAGAATATACGCTGGTCCATAGGCGATTGGCACACCCGCTATTCATCGGTGGGAATCTATCAGGGAATAGTGCTGACCGTGGCGGAAGAACGCCGCTTCATACTGGAGACCGAGCCCTTGGCGGGGATGATCGAGCGCGAGCTGGCGCCTGGCGTGTATCTCCTCAAAATCGATTCGGAAGAAGAAGCGGCCCGGGCCCTGGCGAAAGCCGGAGTGGACATCATCGCATTTCCGGGCAAGAAGGAAGCGAGGGACCCCCAAAAGCTGCTGGAAGAGGAAGAACACCACTTTACCTTCTACACCCCCGTCAGTCAGGCCACGCCCCGGACGGAAATCCTCGCCCCCCTGCTCGTCCTGCCCCAGGCTGCGCCTGCCACGACCCTTGTTCCTTCGTCCGCGGCAGAGCGCCTCGACGCGTTGCGCGCGGCCCTGGCAGCAAAGCCCCTGCCCAAGGACCAGCGCGACGAATTGGCAGCGCGGCTGGAACGCCGGGTCGTGCTCGCGCCCACCCAGCTGGTGGGAGCCGCGGTGCGTTACGAAAAGCTTGAGGCCAAGGGACTCGATTACGTGGGCAAGGTCCGCGTGGCGGAACAGGCCATAGCCATAGGCTCTTTCGTGGAAATGTTCTGGCGGGGACCGAAAGGGGAACCCAACCGGGCCCTCGGCGCGCCGATCGCGCTGGAAAAGAACGGAGGCGAAGTCGAACTAGTGGTCGACCCCGCCCCCCGGGGCGAGCGCATAAAGGTGGCGGTGGGCAAGATCAGCCTTATCCGCCGCATCAAGCGCTCGATCTTCGGTGACTAGAAACTGTAACGCAACTCGATGAACAGGTAGTCGTTGTCAATGGTGCGCGCGTTGGAAAAGGTTCCCAGTTCGCGGTCCCCATCGCCCTCTTCCAGGAAGGAACCGTAGAAGGCCGCTCCGGCCTTTAGGTTGAGCCCGTCGGCCAGGTTGTAGCCCACGGAAACCGTCCCCAGCCAGTCGCGGGCGGCGAGTTCCGCCAGGAACAATGCTTCCGGCTGGAGGGTTTCCGCCAGCAACTTACCCGCGAGCCGGGCGCTGAAGGCATTCTCGAACCCATACGCCTGCCCGTCGTACTGGCGCACCATTTTAGCCAATTCCAGATCGGCGCTGACCGAATAATCGGAGGGAGTCTTGTGGTTCATCACCCAGCGTGGCGCCCAGGCGAGGGAGGCTGTCAGCATACCATCCAGGAAAGACCGCGAACCCTGCACGACACCCGAAATTGACGGGTTCTTGGCGGCAGGGTCAGACCCCTCCACATCCCCGGTCAGTGCGAATGCCGTTTCCGCCCGCAAATCGTAGCCCCCGGCAAGCAAGGTCGCGTCCAGGCCAAACTGCTGGATACGATTGTGCACTGGGGTCATCGTGGTGGTGATCAGGGTTGGCGCGCCAACAACAGGTGTCACCACCGAAGCGACATCGAAATCAGGATACCTGTCCAGGTAGGTGAACCAGCTGGCGGAGGCCTGCACCGAGCCCAGGTAGAACAGCGCCCGCACACCGCCTTCCATGTTCCCGGCGGCAATTTCCGGAACCTCGTCTTCCTTTATTATTACCCGTTGGGCAGGAACCATGAAACCCGTTGAAGGGACAGTCAGGTCCATCGCTATCGACGGCATATCGTTGGGCACCGAGACGGGCATGAACAAGGCCTGGACCGTACCCAGATTGGACGGCAGGTTGTAGACCATATTGACAGCGAGGGTACCCATCTTCTGCTCGTCCAGGGTGGAGACCAGCCGGGTGCCGATGTGACGGGGGTTCAGATTGTCTGTGGGGTTGTTGCCGTCCGCCAGGCCCCAGGCCAGAATCTGTTTGCCCACCCGCAGGTCGAAGTCGCCCAGGGGCAGCTCGGCCCAGGCCTCCTTCAGGTCCAGAAAGCCCAGAAGCCGGCCGTTGCCCGTCGCCTCGAAGGCCAGCGGATAGGGAAAGGACGTCTCCAGATTGATATCGTCCCCGGCGCCAGCCAGGTTCGAATAGCCTTCCAGCGCGAGTTTCACGCCCAGCACGTCGAAGGCGTAGCCGTCCAGGATCAGGGCGCCCCGGACCCCGGCGGACGCGAAGACCGTATCGGCGTCCGGGCGCGCATAGGCGGAACCCGCCACCCAGCCAGAAATCCCGCCATCGAACAGGGGTGCGGCAGGAGTATCCCCGGCCTCGGCCTCAGAATCCTGGGCAAAAAGCCCGGGAGCGAAGGCCAGGGCTACACAAAGACTCAGGGCGAGAGCCTCATTTTTGGCCTTCATCAGCGACCCCGTTCCAGATAGCGCAGGGTAAAGTATTTGTCGTCTATCGTCGGCAGGTTCACGGACTTGACAAATTCCCAGATAGTCTTGCCACCCGATTCCAGGTTGGCCATTTCCATGCTCTGGAACTGCCAGTACTTGCCGTCCATCAGGCGCTGGCCGTTCACCGTCAGGCGCTTCACCAGTTTAAGCGAAGCGTCATAGTACTCGGTTTTCCTTGAGGTGGCATTCTCGGTATTGATCCATTTCACCACCTTGCCGTATCCGTACTTCTTGACCGTGGCCGGTCCCTTGGCCAGGTATTCCACCTTAATATATTTCATGCCGTCCAGCTGGTCCTCGCCAAGGGCGGTGGCGGTAAAGTCCGCGCGGTCCAGGCTGCCCAGGTCGGCAAAGCTGAAGTCGGACCCCAGGAAAGCGCCTGTCTTGGAGTCGCCGCCGGAGGTTCCGATGGCGCGCACCTTGCGTAGGGCGGGCAGGTAGATGTACTGCTCGTCGTCCTTGCCCGACGCCTCGTAGTCGATGGTCAGGAAGCGGGTATCCTTGACGTCGGCGGGGGCGGAAAAGATGAGCATCTGCTTGTCGGTGCCGTCGGCCTCGGTCTTGGTGTAGGCCTTTATCTCCCGCGTCCGCGCCTGGCCCGCCTTGTTCACGATAACCATCTTCATGTCGCCCTCGGTGGCGGGCGGCCGCGGCATGGTCTCGTTCTTCACGAGCAGGCTTTCCAGGTCCTGGGCTCCCGCTGTCATTGCGGCGGCTACAATCAGTGTAAGAAATGCGATTCGTTTCATAAGGGTCTCCTTTTAATCACGCTCATATATAGGGCGTTCACGCAATAAGGTTTCATTTGGCTGCCTCGTCGCAGGCGGCGAGACGGGGTTTATTCAGGAATTTGGGCTTAGCCACCGCCAGCAGGGCAGGAAGCAGGGTTACCGCGAAGAGCGAGCTGGTGATCATGATGAGGGACAGGAGCAGGCCCATGTACATATTGCCCCTCAGCTGGCTGAACAACAGGGCGGAGAAACCCGCGGCTACGGCCAAGGCGTTGAAGAAGATGCCCTTACCCGTAGTGCGCATGGTCTCGATCACCGCGTTCCTGTAGTCCAGCGTACAGAGCATGGACTTGAGCCTTTCCATGAAGTGCAGAGTGTAGTCGATGCCTATGCCTATGCCGATGGATGCGATGGTGGCAGTCGAGATGTCCACCGAGATACCCGCCAGACCCATAAGGCCGAAGTTGATGATCAGCGACGCGGCCAGCGGCACGATGGAGAACAGGCCTTCCACGAGGCTTCGCGACATCAGGCTGATGAAAAGGAACACCACCAACAATGACGCGAGCACCGAGGAAACCTGGCTCTGCACCAGCAGGCGCAGTATGGCCAGGGTCAGGTTGGAAAGGCCGGTGATATCCGCCCTGGAACCGGCGGGAAAATTCTTCGCGATATAGTCCCGGGTTATCGCCTGTATCTGGCCGATCAGGGTTGAGCTGGCGGTCTTGACGAACACGTTGATGCGGGCGGTCTTGCGCGGATTATCGATGAAGGCCTCGATGTTTTCCGGGTCCCCCGAGTTCTCGTACTGGAAGACCAGCTGGCCCGCGTAGGCGCGGCCGGGAATCAGGTCGGTGGCGGTGCCGGTGGCCAGGTCGATGCGGCGTTCGTTTCCGTCCAATTTCAGGAAGGCCTGCCC
>CAXNJE010000094.1:0-12561 GCA_964202565.1 Breznakiellaceae bacterium
GAAGTTCTCATGGTGCTTGTCCTTATCCTTGGCATTTTTACGCTGATAACGGTCACGGCCTTCATGCTTTTTTATCGCCTGGCCAGCAAATCCAAGGAGGAGCCCTACGGTTATGGCTTCCTAGACAGATCAGGGAACGAAATCATCCCACCGATCTATGAGGAGGCCCAAGCCTTCAGCGAGAACCTGGCGGCCGTAAGGGTAGGGGGCCTCTGGGGCTTCATCAACACAAGCGGCCGCATGGTTATTCCCGCCGTGTACGGCAAGGCCCGGCCCTTTTCGGAGGGCTTGGCGGCGGTCCAGACCGACACCGGCTATTATTCCTCCCACTGGGGCTACATAAACAAGCAGGGTGAGATCTGCATCGAGCCGCGTTTCTGGGATGGCGGAAAGTTCAGCGGGGGCTATGCCCGGGTTACCCTGGATTTCCGGGACAAGGACGGCTTCGACACGCATAGCCACGGGTACATCGACCTTTCGGGCACGGTCGTGCTGGAGGATCCGGTCTGGACCACCTATCTGGAGCAGACCCACTTCCATTCCGACGGACGCTTTCCGGTAGCGCTGAGCGGCGGCGTCTACGGCTTTCTCGACCTTGACGGCAAGCTGGTTGGAGACGTGAGTTTTGCGCAGATCCGCAGTTTTTCCTGCTCCCGGGCGGCGGTTGCCGTGCGCACCCGGAACCCCGACGAGCTTAAGGGCGCGTTGAGCGAGCTGATGGGCGGCAGCGATGAGGGACCTCTGGCTTGGGGCTACATCAATACCGAGGGTAAATGGATCGTGCCACCCAAGCTCGGCTATGCCGAGGATTTCCGGGAAGGCTTCGCCCTCGCCAATATCAAGAACCAGTCGAAATATTCCCAAGGGGGCCATGTATTCTATGACGTCAATGGCGGCATGGTTCCGGGATCGCCCTTCTGCGGAGCGGATTCATTTTCCTATGGGCTTGCACCAGTAGTCACCGATGATTTCAGCGCTTTCTATATCGACAGTTCCGGCCAACGGGTCCTCGATCTTGAACCGCCTCTGCGCCTGGTTTCGGGCGGCACTTTTTACGACGGAATAGCCAGGGTGACCATAAGCGGTGAAAGTACGGTTCCTACTGAATATTTCATGTTCAGCGACGGCAAGATTATTTTTTCTTTTCCGGCCAGCCGTTACCTGAAGTTTCAACCGGATTTCAGCGATGGAAGGATGTGGTACGTCAGAAACGTGGAGGGGGACCCGAATATGGTGACTGCCCAGCAAGTGACCGCCCAGATCAACATGACAGAAGCGGGTGAATACGACTCCTACCATGAATGGTCGCCGTCCTACGACCTGCAGGCAAAGGCCGGCGTGCTTGAAGGTTTGATGGCGAATTGGGATTCGACCGAACCCGATGCAAGACTGCTGATTCTGGACTTCCTCAGAAAGCTGAACAAGGACTGGATCGACAGCGCCCTCCCCATTACGGAACTTGTCGTCCGCCATATTCACGTGCCGGAAATCACCGCTTTGGTGCTCAAGGAATTCCTGTATTCGGGCCGATTCTGCCATTTTCTGCTTATTTCCATGAAAGCCCACGGTGTCAGGCAGGACGAATGGCAGGCGAAAATACGGCAGCTCGCTGCTGAAAATAAATTCAGCGAAAGCAAAAAGATCCTGAAGCGCTGCAAGGTGTACGAGGGCATCGAAGGACTGCTAGCGGAATTGTGAACCGGTTTCGATCGATGATACTTGCGCTGCGATCAGTCTATGAACTGCGCTTCCAGGCCGGCGAGTGCCGCTAGTTCGTATTGGCGTCTGTCGCCGGTGAATATGAGGTAACCAAATGATCAGCCTTTTCGACGAGCTGGCGGAAAAGATCCGGCAGGATCCGAGCCTTACCAGACGGAGCGGGCCCAGGCAGGATATCGGCCTGCTCCTCTATACCGAGCGTGATGCCATCAACCGCCTGTGGAAAGCAGGTGACCAATTCGCAGCCGACTATTGCGTCGCCCACCCTGACACGCGGGAGATAGCCGAGTTGCGGGAAGCCGTCGACAAGCTGCGCCACCTATTCGGGGAACGGAAGGGGGGGTGACCCCCTGAACGGATCGATCACCCTCATTTGGCGGATTTTAGCCATATCGGCCGTATTTCTGGTTACCAGCATGCTGTCAGTCTCGATCGCGGTGGCGGCGATTATCGCGTCGGGGAGCGCGATAGCATAATGCCGCATAAGGTAAACCACGCGATCGGCCACAGCCGTATCAACAGGGATGATCACGGCATCGGCAAGGAAGGCGCCAGCTCGGGATAGGGAATCGACTGTATGCCCCTTCCAACCCAGGAGTTCCAGTTTCGACATCACCGAAATCTGGAAGGATGCCTTGAACATCCCGTCGAGCGTTTCCTGTTCCGTTTGGGAGAACGAACCGTTCAGATAGTATACGAGTATATTCGTATCGAAAACGTAGCTCATCTACGCTCGTTCCACCCGGAGTCCATGATTATGGTTCCCTGCAAGCCTTCCCCCTAGCGCCACACCAACCACAGGAATACGGCGGAGGCAGTGATGGTGATGAGCGTGAAGGGTACGCCGATTTTCAGCCATTTACCAAAATCAAGCTGTACGCCCTGCTTTTTTAGTATTCCCACCGCCACGACGTTGGCCGAGGCGCCGAAGGGTGTCAGGTTGCCGCCCAGACAGGAGCCGATCAAAAGCGCGAACATGTACAATTCGGGTTGCAGGCTCAGGTTCTTGCCCAAGGCGGCGGCTACGGGGAGCATGGCGATGATGTAGGGCACGTTATCCACGAAACCGGAAATGAGCGCCGAGACTCCCAGGATGACGACGAAGCCCAGGAACACATTCGTGCCGATTATCCCTTCCAGGAATATCGAGAAATCCTTGAGCAGACCCACCGAGTCCACCGCTCCGATGACGATGAAGATTCCCACGAGGAAGGCCATGGTATCCCAATCCAAACCGCGTACCAGCGCTACGATCTTTTCGCGGCTCTCCTTCATGACGAGGCGGTACCACAGCAAACCGATCACACCCAGAGCCATCACCAACAGCCCTGCGGTCAGCGAGACTCCGGAGTGGAAGAATGATACCAGTGCTAGTCCCACTATCATCACCAGAAGGAGTATGGAGGGAACGTAGGAAAGTATCTTTTCGGTTGGCAGGTCCACCTTGCCGGCACCTGCCTTGCGGAAGTAGAGGTAAAAATAAATCGCTCCCGCCAACATTCCCGCCTGGACGGCGAAGAAGATGGACGGCTTTCCCTGGAAGAAGAAAAAGTCGTTGAAGGAATAATTCGCGTAACTGGCAAAGATCATGGAGGGCGGGTCGCCTACCAGGGTTGCCGTACCCTGCAGATTTGCCATGACGGCCAAACCCACCATGAAGTAGGTGGGTGCGATTCCAAGCTTGGAACTGAGCGCGAGGGCGATGGGCGCCATCACGAGTACGGTGGCCACGTTCTCGACAAAGGCCGAAATGAGGCCTGTCATCATCAGTATGAACACAATGGCAAGCCCGACACTTGGCGATTTTTCCACCAGCTTGTCGGCGATGAAAGCGGGCACGCGGGAATAGATGAACAGTTCCGCGATGATCAGGCTGCCAAGGTAGATCATCAGCACGTTCCAGTTTACATACACCCCGAAGGCTTCTCCAAAGGGGATGACGCCTGCGATGATGACGAGTCCGGCCGCCGCAAGGGTGGCGAAGGATTTTTTGTGGGGGAAGGCGACCACGACCGCGTACATCACGACTGCGACAGCCAGGACAAACCATTTCATGCTGCATACTCCTCATACTCGAATAGGATTCTTTCTTTTCTGGCACCCAGGGTGCGCCGCGTACCGTATTGATGCATTGTATCAGGTGTCTGGGCTCAGGATTGCTGGAGCGGGCCGTCCGGTTGCCACCGCCACCACCAAGGCGTCCACAAAGAGCTCACCGCCATGGGCCGTAGGTACATTCCGTACATCCACCGTAAGTTCGACAGAAGGTGATGCAGCCCCGTCGGCCCGGGCTTTGGTGGAAGCCGCCGCTGTCGCAGCTGTTTTCGCGGCTTCCAGGGCGACGTCGAAATCCTCAAAATCCTCGTTCCCGTCGGTGGACAGCATCTTGAAGCCCAATCCGTCTTCCGTGGGGACTATGGTGAACTCGGCCTTCCTGCGCACGCTGCCCGCGACAGCGCCCACCGCGTTGGCCACGTCTGCGTAGGGCGGCACTACCACCCGGGTGCCCAACAATTCGGCCAGGGGCGGGTAGTAGGAACCCACCGGTGCTCCGATGGCAACTATGGGAATATCCAGCCGGGGGAACAGTCTGAGCGCAGAGGCCGAAGCCGGAGCGGCAGTTGCGGTAACGCCCCCCTGCGACCATTCGTGTTCCAGCACGGTTTCCACGCCCTTCCAACGTTCACCTGATATTCCCAGGGTTTCAGCCACGAAGGCCCGGGCGAGGGCCAGCGCGGAATCCCGTATTACCCTGGTTCGGACTTCCGCAGAGAAGGCGAGTATGTCCGGTTCTTCCGCTTCTTTCCGGTCCCGCAGGCGCAACATGATGCGTGCTCCGGCTCGGGCGCTTTCCTTGGGCCAGGACTTGTCCAGATCGAGCAGTACGGCGGCGTCGGTAGGGGTAAAGGCCGAATACTGCAGGTAGCCCATATTCGCCAGGGCCTCCATATCCTTTTTGATCATGAACTCCGATTCGGCTTCCTTCAGCAGGGCGCTTACCGGCACCGGACCCACGCTGATGCGTTCCATCAGGACCTTCCGGCCTGCAGTGAACGAGGCAAGTGTGCTGCCTTCGGCGCGGCGCATGGAAACGGCAAAGCGGCCGTCAGTGTTCGAGATGCGTTCCAGCGGTGCCCGCGCCTGGGTTTCAAGTATTTCCCTCACCGATGGATGCAGCGAGCAGAGTATGCTCAGGGGAACGACGCGGCGGGGTGCGATGCTCAGGCGTTTTTGCTTGTCCAAAAGTACTTCGCCGTCCCCGCCCAGGCCGACGGTATGTATGGACGCGGCTTCCACCATGGTCCTGAAACCGCCCACCTCGGCGCCGTTCACCGCGATGCGCGGCATCCCGTTCTCTACCAGGGCTATGTCGGTGGTGGTCCCCCCCATATCGGAAACCAGGGCCAGGCGTTCCCCCGACAGGCGCAGGGCACCCACAACGCTGGCCGCGGGGCCGGAAAGGATCGTTTCCACCGGGCGGCGTTCGGCCATCGCGGCGGACATGAGGGATCCGTCGCCCTTTACGATCATGAGAGGCGCGTTCAGGCCCTTTGCCTTCATCAGCTTGCGTACCGCAGCTATGAGTTCGCTGATGACCGGGATGAGCCTGGCGTTGAATATGGTGGTTACCGCGCGTCGGGCGGCATTGAGCTTGCTGGTAAGTTCATGGCCGGCGGTAACGGGCTTTCCGGTGATTTCCCGTATAAGTTCCATCACGCGCAGTTCGTGGGATGGATTATGGACGGCAAAATAGGAACACACCGCAAAGGCTTCTGCGCGACCGTTGTCCTTGAGTGCTGCGACGAGGGCAGCCTCGTCCAGTTCTTCCTGCTCGTTGCCCCCGGAATCATGGCCGCCCGCCAGGGTGATGACCGGGTCGCCCGCAAGGGCTGTGGCAAGGCCTTCGCGTTCCAGAAGGTCGTCGGGGCAGCCTATCATTATAAGGCACACGGGGACCCGGTAGCCCTCAACGACCGAATTCGTCGCCAGGGTAGTGGAAAGAGAGACCAGCGAGACCGAGGCAAGCCCCGATTCCGGCAAGGCATTGACCGCCGCGCTTATTCCGCGCAGCAGGTCGTCCTTGGTGGTCAGGGCCTTTGCCCGGGCGGTGACACCCCTCTCATCGTCGTAGAACACCGCGTCGGTGTAGGTTCCTCCCGTATCTATGCCCAAGGAAAGAGCCATGGTAGTCCTCCTGTCGAGTGCGTCCCGCCAAGATATACGAATGACGACGGTTGCGAAAGAGCATCCAAAACGTGTACATTGGATTCAGCGGAGGATTTCATGTCTGAAAAATTGGTCAGTTTTGCAGCCCACGATGGCACAACCATATCGAGCCTGGCCGAAGCGGGCGATTCAGCACTCAAGGCGCTCAGGCGCGTAGATCCCTCCCTCCTGGACGCGCCCTGTGGCGGCGCAGGTACCTGCGGGAAATGCCGTGTGCTGGTCGTTTCCGGCGATGCCGGCACCCCCGATGCCGAAGAAATCCGTCGTCTTGGCGCCCCTGCGGTTGCCGAAGGTGTCCGCCTCGCCTGCCGGATTATCCCCGTCGGTCCGATTACCCTCGCACCCGCCGTGTCGAGTGGCGGTGCGGTCATCCGCGAATCCTTTTCGGCCCTGTCCGGTAAGCCCAATCCGCGAATCAAGGAAAAAGGCGCCTACGGCATCGCCGTAGATATCGGTACGACTACCATCGCTGCCTACCTGATCGAATTCGTTCCCCAGGATGAGTGTTGCGCCCGCGTCATCGCTTCCGCTTCCAAGCTGAACCGGCAACGGGCTTTCGGTGCCGACGTGATCGCCCGCATCGACTATTCCAGCCGCGAAAAAGGCGGTCTGGCCGAATTGGCCGAACTCGTCCGCGGAGACATCCGCGAGCTGGGTGGCAAGCTCCTCGCCAAGATCGGAGCGAAGCCCGAAGTGGTGCGGGAGATCTCCGTCGTGGGCAACACCACCATGCTGCATCTTTTTGCCAAGGTGGATCCTTCCGGCATCGCCGTGGCTCCGTTTACCCCCGTTTTCCTGGACTTGCGCCGTTCCCCCGCCACGGACTACGATCTTCCCTACCCGAAGGCCGAACTCATGCTGGCCCCCTCCGTCGCCGGTTACGTCGGTGCCGATCTGGTAGCCGCAGCCCGGGCAGTCGCCCTGGAAGAACGGGATGCCCTGGCGCTCATCCTCGACCTGGGCACCAACGGGGAAATGGCCCTGGGCGACAAGACCGGCGTCCTTGCCTGCGCCACCGCGGCGGGGCCAGCCTTTGAGGGCGCCGCCATATCCTGCGGTACCGGTGGAGTCGTGGGGGCTGTGGACCAGCTTGAGTGGAAGGACGGCGTACTCGGCTGGACCACCATAGGAGACGAGCCCCCCATAGGCATCTGCGGTTCCGGGATCATCGATGCGGCTGCTTGCCTGATCCGCGCCGGTATAGCCGACGACACGGGTGCCCTCGACGAGCGCTGGTCCGAATGCGGTTACCCGCTGGTAGAATACAAGGGAGCCACCATCAAATTCACCCAGGGCGACATCCGCCAGATCCAGCTTGCCAAGGCTGCCGTAGCCGGCGGTATTTCCTCCATGCTGCGCGCGAGGGGAGCCACGGCGGACGATGTGGATCGCGTCTATCTGGCTGGTGGCTTCGGCAGCTACCTGCAACCCGATTCCGCCGCCGTCATCGGCCTCATCCCCCCGGAATTGCTTCCCAAGGTGGAAACCGTCGGCAACGCCGCCGGCCACGGCGCGGTACGCATGTTGTTGTACAAGGACGAGTTGGCCCGCATATCCGCTTTGGCAAGTTCCATCGAGTATCTGGAATTGTCCGGCTTGCCCTATTTTAGCGAACGCTTCGTCGAGGAAATGTTCTTTCCGGCTCCCGACGCTGTCCTTCCGGCCGTAAAAGCCCGGGAGCCCACCGCCCCATGACCGCTTTTTCCGGGGAAGCCGCCGCCCGCGCCCTCAAACGTGCCGTAAGCGCCGCCGAGATTTACCGGGTGGCCACCGGAGTCTCCTGCATAGTCCTGGATGCGGCCGGCAAACCCGCCGACCCCGCTTCCGTCCTGTCATCCTGCGACGCCTGCCGCTCACTCAGGCCAATCCAGCTGCGCAGGTCAGCCAGGCATGGCATCGCTCCGGATTCTTCTGAGGATCCTGCGGAACCCCTCGACGCTTCCTGCCTGGAACTCCACATGCACGGAAGCCTGCAGGCCGAACGTTTTGGCGGTTCCTATATCTACCTCTGCCCCATCAGCATGCTGCATTGGACCAGCCCCTTCTACGCGGGTGGCCTGCCTGCAGGAGCCCTCGTGGGCGGTCCTGTCATGTCCATCGACAGGGACGAGGCCATCTCGGCGATGAAGGAATCCTGTTCGGACCAGCTTTCCGATGCGGCCATACTGGCCTATGTGGACCGCATCCCCAAAGCCTCGGCCGATAGGGTCCGGTCCCTTGCCGAATTGCTGGCCATGACCGCCGAAAAAGTCTCGGAGGGCGATTCCCCCAAATTCGAGGATTCCAAGCGAAAGACCGAACAGCAGTCCCGCATATCCGAAGAAATACACTCCATCAAACGCCGGGCCGCATCCGGCGAGCCGGTTCCCGCGTACCCCATCGAAAAGGAACGGGAACTCCTGTTCGCCATACGTCGGGGTGATGAGCCCGCCAGCCGTCGTATCCTGAACGAACTGCTCGGCTCGGTCTTCTTTTCCAACGCCCACCGCTTCGATGCGATCAAGTTTCGTGGGTTGGAGCTGTTTGTCCTCCTGTCCCGGGCTGCCATGGAGGCAGGCGCGGAACCGGAAGAGATCCTGGGCCTGAATTACCGTTACCTTCGCCGCTTCCAAGACCTGGATTCCACCGAGGATCTTGCGTACCTGCTGGATTCCATCCTTGGCCGCTTCATGCACCTTACCTTTTCCCTTCGTACGGTCAAGCACGCTACTGCCATCAAGCGGGCCCTTCGTTTCATCCGGGAGCGCTATACCGGGGATATCTCCCTTCCCGAAGTCGCGGGCCATGCGGGGCTATCACCGGCGTACTTTTCCAAGGTATTCAAGGAAGAACTGGGCGAGAGCTATTCCGAACACGTCAACCGCCTGCGTATAGAGCGGGCTGCCATCTTCCTTACTGGTTCCGAACTGAGCCTGGCCGATACCGCAGGCAAGGTAGGCTTCGAGGACCAGAGCTATTTCACCAAGGTTTTCAAGCGCATCATGGGTGTGTCGCCAGGGCGTTACCGCGAATCGGGTGGGCGCAGGCCACTCGAAGTTGAAGAAATCCATCAAACCGATATCTATACATGATTTTTTTCTCGATTATGTTAAAAAAATTGAATCGACCGAAAATAAATACAATACACCTTGGAACTTGTCCCGTATTGTTACCCTAGGATCAACCCGAAACGAAGGAGATGAATATGGTCGATTTTAGTCTTATTTCCCAGAATTTGCAGAAGGGTCGTGCGAAAGACGTCGAAGCCCTGGTACAACAGGCCATCAACGAAAAAGTTGTCGCCAAGGATATCCTGGAACAAGGACTCATGTCGGGCATGAGCATCATCGGCGAGAAATTCAAGAAGAACGAAGTCTTCGTTCCTGAAGTTCTCATCGCCGCCCGTGCCATGAACGCAGGCATGAAGCTGCTGAAGCCCCTTCTGGTGGCTGCCGGCGTCAAAGCCCGTGGAACCGTCGTTCTGGGAACCGTAAAGGGAGACCTTCACGATATCGGCAAAAACCTCGTGGGCATGATGATGGAAGGCGCCGGACTCCGCGTCGTCGATCTTGGTACCGACGTTCCCGCCGAGCGCTTCGTCGAAGCCGCCAAGGCCGAGAAAGCCAATATCATCGCCTGCTCAGCCTTGCTCACCACCACCATGGTCCAGATGAAGAATGTGGTGCAGGCCGCCGAAGAAGCCGGCATCCGCGGAACCGTAAAGATCATGGTTGGCGGAGCCCCCGTCACCGACAGTTTCTGTGCGTCCATCGGGGCCGACAAGTATTCCCCCGACGCCGCTACCGCCGCCGAAGTAGCCGCCGCTCTCTGCTTATAATCTGACTGGATGCGGATACCGCCCCGTTCGTGCGGGCGGTTCCGTTTACCATTGCATATCCCCCTGCGGGCACCGTGATTAATTAGTTCGGACATTCATATTACTACGTTGATGAACGTTGTAGATTCTCAAATATGACTTTTATTGTCAGGAGCAAGGCATGCAAGGCAAGGAATTGATTAAAGCGGTACTCGATCACAAACCGGCACCACGGGCGCCTTGGGTTCCCTTTGCGGGTGTCCACGCCGGAAAGCTGATCGGAGCGAGCGCCAAAAAGGTGCTTACCGATGCCAACACGCTGGTGAAGGCCTTGATGGAAGTGAACCGCCTGTATCGTCCCGACGGCCAGCCGGTTATGTTCGACCTTCAGATCGAAGCCGAGATCCTGGATTGCCAACTTGTATGGTCCGAAGACGGCCCTCCATCTGTCGCGAGCCACCCCCTTGCCGATACAACCGTCATTCCCACCAAAATACCCGCCAAAACCGATGGCCGCATCCCCCTCTCCCTTGATGTCATGCGCCGTATGAAGGAAAAAGTCGGAAATACGACCGCCTTGTACGGACTCATCACGGGTCCCTTTACCCTGGCCTCGCACCTGCGGGGTACCGAAATATTTTACGATATGATGACTGAACCCGATTATGTGCATGCCCTGCTCGATTACGCACGCCGTGCGGTAGAAGCGGTTGCCGCTTATTACATTGAAGCCGGCATGGATGTCATCGCCGTGGTGGACCCCCTCATAAGCCAGATTTCGCCTGCCCATTTCAACGAATTCATGGAGAAGCCCTTTGCGGAGCTTTTTGCCGCCATCAAGGCGAAGGGCGCGTACAGTTCCTTCTTCGTATGCGGCAACGCCACCGCCAACATCGAACCCATGTGCAAGACCAGGCCTGATTGCATTTCGGTGGACGAGAACGTCAACCTGGCCAAGGCCAAGGAAATAACCGACAGCTACAACATCGTCATCGGTGGGAACCTGCCCCTCACCACGGTCATGCTCCTGGGTACCCAGCAGGACAACATGAAGGCGGTGGTGGACCTGATGGATACGCTGACGCCGGGCAACTGGATAGTCGCTCCCGGTTGCGACATGCCCTACGACACACCCATCGAGAACTGCGTGGCAGCGGGGCAGGCTGTGCGCGAACCCGAGGAAGCCCGGGCGATGATCAAGAATTACCATGCCGCCGATCTGGTCTTTACCGGGGTCATCCCGGATTACAAGAACCTCAAGAAGCCCCTCGTCGAGGTGTTCACGCTGGATTCAGCCACCTGCGCTGCCTGTGGCTACATGCTGGAATCGGCCAAGGAAGCGGTCAAGCGCTTCGGCGACAAGGTGGACCTGGTGGAGTTCAAGTTCACCATCAAGGACAATATCGCCCGTTGTGTGCGGATGGGCGTGAAGCAGCTGCCCAGCCTGTACCTGAACGGGCAACTCGAGTATTCATCCATAATCCCCACAGTGGAGGAACTGTCCAGGAAGCTGGAGGCGAAACTATAGGAGCCAGTCACCCGCGCCCGAGCGCAGGACCCGGGGTTCGTCGCCGGAAAGGTCCAGCACCGTGGACAGGATGCGGGGACGTTCCTCGCCGGTATCCAGGATGAACTCCACCCCGGGGATGGCTTCCAGTTCCCAGCCGCCTTCGAAGAGTTCCTCCTCCGCGATGAACGGGTGTTCTTCGTCGTTGATGGGTTCTTCCTCGTCCCGGATATCCGGGTTGATCATGGATTTTTTCGCGGTAATCGAGTAGAGCGGTGATCCCAGGCAGTTGATGAGGGCAAAAGATACAGGATGGTCGGGAATGCGGACCCCCAGTTCCTTCCTTTTGATATCCAGGGCTTTTTCCGTACCGGCCAGGGTGCGCAGGACAAATACGTAGGGGCCAGGGGACAGCCGCTTCACCAAACGGAAGCGGGTGTTGTCCAAAGAACAGTAATCGCCTATCTGGGAGATGTTGGAACAGATGAGGGTAAAATGTCTTTCGTCGCGTACCCCGGCCAGCCCCTTGAGCCGCCGGATGCCCTCTTTGGAGGCAAGCGAGCAGGCCAGGACCCAGCTGGTGTCGGTGGGGAAGGCTGCGATGGCTCCCGCCGCCAGGGCGTTGGCGGTGCGCGACAATACCCTGTCGTCGATATTGCCCGCCGAGATGTACTCAATCATGGGGGAAATTATACCAATCCCCCTAATAAAAGCTATCCCAAACCCACAAGGATCGATATGCTCCCTCTCGTGAACAGCAATCAGGACTTTGCATGCTTTAAATTGGTCGTGGCCTACGATGGAACCAAATTCAAGGGATGGCAACGAGGTAACGGCAGGACCGTCCAGGGTGTGATCGAGGAAGCCCTTGCCCATGCCATCGCCCAGGCGAGGCACGGGGGACCGGTCCCCACAGCCGACGAGCTGATGGTCGTCGGGGCGGGCCGTACCGATGCCGGTGTCCACGCCGAAGGTCAGGTCGCGAGCATACGGCTCCCGGCCGGTACTGACGGAGCCGCGGTGTTCATCGCACTGAACCTCAATCTGCCCGCCGATATCGCCGCCCTCTCCATGACCCCCGCGGATCCGCGTTTCCACGCGCGTTACCTGGCCAGGCAAAAGACCTACCGCCTGACTATTATCGAAGGACCCGTGGGCGACCCATTCATGACAGACCGGTCCTGGCGGGTCGGCGAAACCCTCGATCTGGGAAAAATGCGCGAAGCCGCGGCTTCGCTGGTGGGAGAAAGGGATTTTTCCAGCTTTACCGCCGACAAGGCCAAAAAGAACAAGCTCAGGAACCTGTCTTCGA
>CAXNJE010000095.1:0-12532 GCA_964202565.1 Breznakiellaceae bacterium
ATCGCCGCCTTTACCATCGGTATGGGCGACTTCCATTTCCTGGCCTGTCTCCGCGTCCTTCAGAATGTACGCGCGTCGGCAATTCTGGTAACATTCGCCCCGGTTGGCAGCCGCACCGTAGCGGTGGAGGCTCAGGTAGCATTTACCCGATACCGCCATGCACAGGGCCCCGTGGGCGAACAACTCCACGCGCACAAGATCGCCCGACGGTCCCCGGAGTTCCTTCTCCCGAATCGAAGCGCAGATTGCGGCCACCTGGTCCAGGCTGAGCTCCCGCGCCAGGACGACCGTATCCGCCCAGCGGGAATAAAAGCGGAGGGCCTCAAAATTGGAGACATTCGCCTGGGTGGAGAGGTGCACCTCCATACCGATGGAACGTGCATATTCCATGGCGGCCACATCACAGGCGATGATCGCGTTGACTCCATTTTCCTTGGCCGCATCCACGATGCGTTGCATCTCGTCCAGGTCCCCGTCGAAGAGGACCACGTTCAGGGTGAGGTACGAACGCGCGCCCTTCCCGGCGGCGGTGACCGCGATTTCACGCAGGTCATCCAGCCCAAAAACGGCAGAGCTTCGGGCGCGCATGTTAAGGCTGCCGGCACCGAAGTAGATGGCATCGGCGCCAGCCTTCAGGGCCGCCGCAAGGGATTCCCGGGAACCGACGGGCGCGAGCAACTCTATTTCTTGCCGGGTCATACCGGTACGGACTGCGAACGTGTCTTTTGCATGCGTCTAGCGGTCCCGCCTGACCCGCCTCGATAGTGCAATGCCACCAAAGCCGCCGACCAGGGCGATATAAAAGCCGAAGTCGTACCACCAGCCGGTATTGACCTGTTCGTAGACGCGGATCTTATGGTTGAACAAGCCGGTGATCAGGGAAACGGGGGCTATCCAGCCGTGCCAGATTCCCGAAAAGAAGCCTGCGGGCTTGATCGTTGTGGACTTGCCGTCACCGGGAATGCAGGAGCTTAGGACGAGAGACAAAGCGATCGCAGCGACGATTGTCGTTATCTTGCGGGTTCTTTGGTTCATGTTTTTCTCCCGTTCACAGTATACGGCAAGTCACGTAACAGGACCAGCTTACACAAAGTACCATTAAACACACCCTACCCTTGTGTTTTGGAGTTATTTGACTAAACTGTTTTATAGGTGGTAGGTAATGGAACATACAAGTTCAAGGTCCAAGGTCACGCTCATCAGGCTGCGCATAATCATTTCCATGTTCGGGGGCATTTTCTTTTTCCTGATCCTGGGCGAATTCCTGAACGCAGTATACAACGTAAAATACGACCAGGCTGGGTATACGCTGGTTCAACGCATACCTTTGGCCTTCAAGCCCACGGTTATGGGCTTGTTCCTGCTGTTTTCCATCGTGCTCCATTCCATGGTGATGGGGACCCTCCAGCCACTGTTGCGCTTTCTTGAAAAGGGCGACAATCCGGACAAGGCCCGGGGAGCGGCCATAAACATGCCCTGGATGATCATCCTGTTCCAGATGATCGCCTGGACCACCGGTACCCTGGTCTATTATGCGATCAAGGGATGGCAGGCGGAAAGCGGCATACCCCTGTTTTTCGGGTTGCTGACAAAATTCGCCACCGGCTTCGTCTCGGCGCTCTACGTCACCTTCGCCATCAACCTCATCCTGAAGGAATCCAAACGGGAATTGCACATCACCGAGATGCGTAGCGGGGAACGGGATCTTTTCTCCACCTACAAGGACCATTTCGCGTCCATTTCGGCGGTGCTTTTCATCGTCGTCTATGCATCCTATATAGCGTTCTACTATGCATCGGGTACGAAGGAACTAACTTTGGTGCCCTTCCTCAAATCCGCAGGTCCGGCCTTCCTGATCCTCATCGCCGTCGGCATCCTGCCGATCTTCCTCTCGAAATTGGAATACCGCTTCCAGATCAATTCCATACTTAAAGAAATGCGCGACCTGACCGAAGGCGCCATCGACCTTACCCAGCAGATCGATATCATCAATTTTGACGAGCTTGGGCGGCTGTCCATGTACGTCAACCAGAACGTCATCCGGTACCGCACCTTTTCCGACAGCATCAGCCAGATAGTGGAACGCCTGGTTACGGCCTCCATGTCCCTCTCCACCACCTCGCAGGAGAATTCTTCCGTGTCCAACCAGCAGGCGGCCGCGGTGGCCGAAGTTGTCTCCACCATGGAGGACGCGGACCGGCTGGGCAAGACAGCGGCGGAGCGGGCCGGAGAGGTAGACAGGAAATCCGTCAAGACCCTGGATACGGTAACCCTGGGCGAGGGGCTAATGGAAAATTACCTGGAGACCATGGAGTCCATCCGCAAGGCCAACGACAGCACCATCGAATTCATCCGCTCCCTCAACGAGGACATCAAGACCATCTGGGACGTGGTGCGCATGATCAACTCCATAGCCACCCAGGTAAAGATCATAGCCTTCAACGCCGAGCTGGAGGCTTCCTCGGCGGGTGCTGCGGGCAAGAATTTCGAGATTGTTGCCACGGAAATCCGCCGCCTGGCGGACAACACGGTAGCGTCCACCGCGGAGATTCGGGACAAGACGACCCTGATAGAACGGGCGGCAAAAAACCTTATCGAATCGTCGGAGAACACCACCCGCGCCATCCAGTCCGGCTGGGATAATTCCAAGAAAATCCAGGAAGCCTTCCACTCGGTCAAGGAATCCTCCGAGGACGCGTCCCGCTCGGCCCAGTCCATCAACGAAAGCATACGCATGCAGACCGGCGGTTTCGAACAGATACTCATGACCATGAAACAGATAGCCCATAGCGCCTCCGACGTGGCCCAATCCACCGGCATGATAACGGATACTGCCCGCCACCTGACGGAGATGGTGACAGAGATGCGCAAGCTCTCCAAAGCCCAGGAAGGGGAGTCCTGACCATGGAACAGCGTTTTGCCCCCCGCAGGCACCTTATCGTCTACCTTGAAATCATGGACAGCGCTTCGGGGAAGCCCCTTGGCCGCTTGGGGGATATCCACAAGGATGGCATGCTCATCCTCAGTTCCACTCCCCTCGTGCCTGGCAGCAGCATTCCGGTTTCCATACGGGTTCCCAAGCCCTTCGGCGATGGCAAGCCCGATCCGCAAGGAACAATTGGCGTGCGCTGGTCCAAAAGAGACGGCCCCCGGGAAGACCAGTTCCAAAGTGGCTGCTTCTTCGAATCCATGGCGGCCGAAGACAAGGCCCGCATCGACCTTTTGGTGGAACGCATAGGCTTTTCCGACGGGCAGAGAAAGATCCTTCTCCGGAATGGGGACAATACGTATACCGAGTTGGATGAATAAGGCCAAAGAAAGAGGAGAGATCATGAAAGATGAATCCGGGCAAAGAGAATCCGGGAAAGGGAATTTTCTGTTCCGAAGCCTCAACCGAAAAATACAGGTCCTGTTCGCGGTAATCTTCATCCTGGCAGTCGCGGGGCTCCAGACAGGCATGTTCGCCACCCTCCAGGAGGGTATCGAAAACAAGTATACCCAGGAATTGGACCAGACCACGTCCCTCATCGTCGAACTGGTCAGGACCTACGTGAACTCCTCGGTACGGAATTACCTGATCGGCCGCGCCGAATCCGTAAAAGGCATGGTTGCCTTTTATTACACCCAATTCAAGGAAGGAAAGATAACCGAAGACGAGGCCCGCAAACGTGTCTCGGACCTGATCCTTGACCCGGTGGGGGGCAAGGTTGGCGTTACCGGGTACCTGGCCGGGGTCAACGGCAAGGGCGTCCTTGCCATCCACCCCAGAACCCCAGGAGCGGACGCGAGCGGCCACGAATTCATGAAAAAAGCCACGGCCATGAAAAACGGCTACCTGGAATACGACTGGAAAAATACGGGGGAAACCGTCGCCCGGGCCAAGGCCGGCGGCATGAGTTATTTTGAGCCCTGGGACCTCATCATCTGGGCCTCCTCCTACAAGAGCGAATTCTTCAATCTTTTGGACCTTTCGTCGCTGGAGGCGACCCTCCTGGATATCCGCATAGGGAGAAGGGGCTACGCCTTTGTCATGGACGGCAAGGGGAACCTGCTCATGCACCCTACCCTTAAAGGGAAGAACATCCTCGACGACCAGGATGGGAAGGGCGTCTACTACGCAAGGCAGATGATCGAGCTCCAGGACGGGCTCATCAGCTACTCGTTGGCGGGGGAGAGCGCGAAGGATAAGAGCCTGACCCGCTTTACCCGCTATGCGGACCTGGACCTGATCGTAGGCGCAAAGGTCTACTACGAGGACATAAACGGCCTTCTGGCCAGTGCCCTCAGGTTCGGCATCATCTCCGCCCTGATAGCCCTGGTGGTGGCCAACATACTGGTCTACCTGCTGGTCTCGCGCCTGACGAGACCCATAACCCTGATGAGGAAGCTGGCGGACGCGGTAGCCCAGGGCGACCTTTCCGGCCGTGTGCCCATCCAGTCCACCGACGAGATCGGGACCATGGCCATCAATTTCAACGAGCTTGTGGGTGCGATGGAAAGCATCATCACCCGGCTGAAAACCTCGTCGTCGGAATTGTTCATGGCGGTGCAGGAGCTTTCCGTGTCCTCCCAGGAGATCACCAGCACCTCCAACCAGCAGGCAGCGGCGGTAAAAGAAATAGTCAGTACCATGGAGGATTCGGACCAGCTGTCCAAGAGCATAGCCGGAAGGATACGCGAGGTGAGCGCCATCGCCAACAGCACCAAAGCTGTGGTGGAACAGGGGGATAGGAAGGTCTCCCTCATCCTGGACAAGATGCGCGAGATCCGTTCCAGCAACGACGGCACCATACGGGGAATAAAGACGCTGGGCGAAAAGATCAACAGCATCTGGGATATCGTGAACATCATCAACGGCATAGCCGACCAGACAAAAATCATTGCCTTCAACGCGGAACTCGAAGCCGCCGCCGCAGGCCCGGCGGGCAAGAATTTCCAGATCGTGGCCGCCGAAATACGCCGCCTGGCGGACAGCACCGTGGTGAGCACCGGGGAGATCAAGAACAAGATCAACGAGATCCAGCACTCCTCCGACCACCTCATCATCGCTTCCGAAGAAGGTACCACGAGGATCCAGGAAGGCGGTTCCATCTCCGAGGAACTGCGGAACATGTTCGGGGACATACGCTCGTCCTCGGAGATATCCGCCGCCTCGGCAGAAAAGATCGCCCTCTCCATCAGCCAGCAGGTGACGGCCTTCGAGCAGATACTGCTTACCCTGCGGCAGATATCCGAAGGCATCGACAATTTCGTGGCCACCACCAAGGCGACGGTAAAATTCGCGGGTTCCCTCAAGGAAATGGCCAACGGCATGCAGGGCATAGTCCAGACCTACAAGGTGGGCTCCCATGGCTGAGGACGGACTGGTCACCAAGATTCGGGAGGCCGCAACCGGCAAGGACAGCGACAAGGTGCAGGATGGCGAGCTGGTTTCCCATAAATTCATCATCGCGGGGATACTGAACAAGCGCTACGCCGTTCCCGCCACAGTCATCAGGGAAATCGTCATCGACGTGCCCATCCATTACGTGCCCTTTGTGCCGCCCTACATACGGGGCTTCATAAACCGCCATGGAGAACCCTACACCGTGGTGGATCTGAGTGTCCTTTTTGAGCAGGAAGAAACCAAGGAACGGGCCTTCCTCGTGCTGAACCTGGGCAGCGACCAACTGGCCTTCCTGGTATCGGACATCCACGAGATAGTGAAGGTTCCCGAGACCGACGTGTATCCCATTACCGAGAAAGGCGAGGACGGGGGCTATTTCTCCTCTTCCGTACGTCTTGGTACCGAGGATGTCTTCATCGTGGCCGTTGAAGCCGTACGCAAGCGACTGGCGGATGATCTTGGCGCCCCTTGAAAATCAGGAAACTTCTTCAAGTGGTACCGGGGAAAACTTCGTGTCCTTCCACTTGGACTCACTCGGTTTCGTCATGGAACGGGCCCATTTCTACGCCGCCATCCACCGCGACAGGCCCCAGGAGCTGGATACGGCGGCTTCCCTCGGCCTGTGTCCCTATCTGCGCGAGCTGTTGCCTTTCGAAGGACGGAATGTAGTGATGTTCAATCTGGATGAGCTTCTGCGCGAACAATTCCACTTGGTTGAACAGGGGACCATCAAGGTGGCGCTGATAGCCCGGTTGGAGCTCTTCGGCAGCGAGGGCGCCTCCCTTGTAGCCAATTTTTTGAGCGAGCACTTTCCCGACTGTGCCGGGGATGCCCTTGCCTTCCGGGTGGGCGGGGACGGGGCCATCAGGGAAATCGCCTACAAGGATTTCAGGCTGCTGCCCCAGGGGCTGAACGCCACCCTGGCTGCCCATGGCCTTTCAGCCTGCCGGTTCATCGATGATAAGATCGAGTACGTCATCGACCCCGCGAAATTGGTTTTGAATTCGCTTTGGCCAGCCCAGGAAGCGCAGTCGACGGAGCGCGCGTCATGATCCGGGTCCTGGTGGTGGACGATTCCGCCCTGATGCGCCACGTGTTGCGGGATCTCGTAGCCGAAGGCCCGGGCATGCAGGTAGCCGGGGAAGCAAGCAACGGCCTGGCGGGCTGCGAACAGAACCTCGCGCTGAAGCCGGACCTGATCATCATGGATATCGACATGCCCATCATGGATGGAGTGAGCGCCACCGCGCGGATCATGGCCGAACGTCCGGTTCCCATCTTCATCTTTTCCGGTTCCGCCGACAGTCCTCTTGGCTTCCAGGCCCTTTCGGCGGGGGCCTGCGAGGTGCTGCGGAAGCCAGAGATCGATACCCTTAACGATCCGGCCTTCAAGGCCTCCTTTTACCAGAAAATCCTGGAACTCGCCGCGCCGGGGAACCAGAAGGGAAGCCGCGCGGGCAACACCCGGAAAGCACCGGGCGCCGTGGATCGTTCCGAGGTAAGGGCGGTGGTTATCGGGGCTTCCACCGGAGGGCCTGTAGCTGTACGCCAAGTCCTTGGCGCCCTGCCGGCGGACTTTCCCGTGGGAATAGCCCTGGTGCAGCACCTGGAGGATGGTTTCGACGAAGGTTATGCCAAGTGGCTGGATGAGGTTTGTCCCCTGGACGTCCGTCTGGCTGGCCCAGACTCCGGTCCGCTGAAGGCAGGAACAGTGCTGGTGGGTCCGGTAAACCGTCATTTGGCCCTGCGCTCCGGCACCTTGGTGCTGGACGACGGCCCCAAGGTGCAGAACCAGAAGCCCGCGGTGGACGTGCTGTTCCGTACCGCCGCCGAAACCTACGGCCCGGGTTTGATTGGGGTTCTGCTGACGGGTATGGGCAGGGACGGAGCCCAGGGTTGCCGGGACATCCTGGACCGGGGCGGGTATACCCTGGTGCAGGACCAGGCCTCCTGTGCCATTTTCGGCATGCCCCGGGCGGCCATCGAGCTGGGTGCCGCCTCCGAGATCACCCCCCTGTCCAATATCGCCTCCAGGCTGGTCGCCCTCACCCGCAGGACCAGGCAGGGAGGCTCGTGACCATGGCGGGCACCACCGATAGCAACTTTGATCGGGTACTCGCATACATACTGGAACGCACCGGGATACGGCTGCCCGAGACCAAGCACCGCGCCGTCAGGGAATACCTGGCAGGACTTGGTGATGGGATCGACTACGAGGGCTTCAGGCGGCACGTCGAGGGTACTGGTTCCCAGGGTTTCATGGACGCGGTCACCATCAACGAGACCTACTTTTTTCGGGAACAACGACATTTTCTACTCCTGCAGACTGAACTGTTTCCCAGACGAAAAAAAGGGGACGCGCCCCTGCGCATCTGGAGCGCCGCCTGTTCCACCGGGGAAGAAGCCCTTTCCCTGGCTGCCCTGGCCGATTCGCTCTACGGTCCCGAAGGAGCCCGCGTCTACGCCAGCGATATCAGCCCCCAGGTACTGGCCCGCTTCAGAGCCGGCAGGTACGGTGCCCTGTCCTTGCGGGAGGACGGGAAAGCCTTCCACCAGCTTCTGGATCGCCACATCATACGAACCGGAGACGCAATCGCCATCAGGCCGGAATTCCTTTCACGCATCGAAGTCAGCAGGGTGAACCTGGCGGAGGCCCTGTATCCGGAGATTCCGGACAGCCTTGATCTGGTGTTCCTGCGGAACGTGCTGATGTACATGCCCCTGGAAACAAGGCAACGGATACTCGGCTACGTGAGCGTAAAATTGGCCGAAGGAGGGTACCTCTTCGTATCCTCCAGCGAGATACCCCACCTGGCCCATCCGGCACTTGCCCTGGAAGAACGGGACGGCTGCTTCCTGTTCCGCAAAAAGAACCAGGAAGAAAAAAGAAAGGGCATCCAGGTTACGGATGAAAGCTTCAGGCCAAGGGCAAGTACCGCCACACATGAGCCGGCCAAGGCGGCAACGGTGGACGCGATAGCCGAACAAGCCAGCCTCCGGCTGAACAACCCCCTGTATTCGGCCCCCGACGACCCGGCCTTTCCTGCGGCCCTGCATTTTTTGGAGGCCGTCTACCGCCTGAATGCCGGAAAACTCGAACTCCTGGATGGATTCATCCGCCAAGGGGAAAGCGCTTGGGGAACCAACGCCCTTTCGGCCTACCTGCGGGGCATGCTTGCGGCCTCTGGGGGCGATGAGAATTCGGCCAAGGCCCGCCTGCGGGAATCAATCAAGCTGGACGGTAATTTCTGGCCCGCCCGGCTCCACCTGGCCCTCCTTCTCAAGGATTCCGAGGCAGCGGAAGCGGTGCGGGAATTCTCCGCCTGTTCCACCTCCATCCAGGGGTATATCACCCGCAATGAATATCGCTACCAATTCCTGCTGGAAGGGTTCAACGCAAAATATTTCCTGGACCTGTGCGGCGGGTGGATACGCAAACTGCAATCCGGAGGAGCGGCCCATGGCTCTAGATAGAAACGCCTTCATCGCCAATTACCTGGACGAATTGAAGGAACAGCTCACCGTGGTGGACACGGAAATCCTGAACCTCAAGCAGGATCCCGGCAGGGAAGAGTCACTTACTACCCTGCTGCGCTCGCTCCATACCATCAAGGGTTCCAGCCGGATGCTCAAATTCAGCGTGACCGAATCCCTTGCCCACGGCCTCGAGAACGTCTTCAAGGGGATCAAGGAGGGGCGCTACGGCATTTCCAAGGATATAGTCCGCCTCGTGTTCCTGAGTACCGACGCCATGCGCCGCAACGGCGTGTCCATCGGCGACAGCGCGGAGGAAAACCTTGACGCCGGCCCCTTCCTGAAAGTATTCGAACAGGTCTATTCAGTAGAACCCTACAAGCTGGACAAGCTGGAGGTCCCCGGCGGATTGCGCGCGCAGGCACGGCCGGCTTCTCCATCAGTGGAAGCCGCTCCGCCGACGGCTACGGTAAAGCCCACGGAAGCTGCACCGGGACCAACTCCAGCGGCCACGGTACCGCCCACAGAAACAGCGGGGGAACCCCCAAAGAGCCAGGGGTCCAGGGCAGCGCAGGAACGCAACCGGGAGACCATCCGCATAGACCTGGCCCGCATCGACGGCATCGTGAAGATCCTCAACAACCTCATCATAAAACAGTTCCAATTCAGGAAAGAAAAGGATCTTGTCGCCAAGCTGGAAGAGACCGTCCGGGACCTTTCCCCCAGCGTTGCGGGGCAGAAGGATGGAATGGTCGAGCTGGGGCACCTCGTCAAGGACATACGCAAAAAACTGAACGAGGATCTGGAGCTCATGGAGCGGAACACCTTCGAACTCCAGGAAGAGATACTCTCGCTGCGCATGCTCCCCCTGGAGCTGATACTGGGCAACCTGGGCAAGATGGTGGAAGAGACCGCCATGGTCCTGGAAAAGGAGATCACCCTCACCCTGAAGGGCACTGACATCCTGCTGGACAAATTCATCCTGGAAGGACTCTACGACCCGATAGTGCACATTGTGCGAAACGCCATCGACCACGGCATAGAAAGCCCGGCGGAACGAAAGGCCATGGGAAAGGACCCGGTGGGCCACGTAAGCTTTTCCTGCGCCGCCGAGAGCGGCCATATCGTCATCCGCATAAAGGACGACGGCAAGGGGTTGGACTATAAAAAAATCCGCAAACGCGCCATGGAGCTGTACCCCACCCAGGCGGAGGACCTGGCAGCCATGGACGAGCCGGGGCTCAACGCCTACCTGTTCATGTCCGGCTTTTCCACCAAGCCGGAAATCTCGGACCTCTCCGGCCGGGGCGTGGGGCTGGATATCGTACGGCACAATATTGAAAAGATAAAAGGCAAGATCACGCTGAACAGCGTCTTCGGCGAAGGCACCGAGTTCGTCCTTGCCCTTCCCCTTTCGCTGGCCACGGTGGACGGTTTCTTTGTCGCTGCGGCGAACGAGAAATTCCTGATCCCGGCCAATTTCGTCCGGGAAGTGATCATCATCAAACCCACCGAGGTGCTGGACCTGCTGAACCGGCGCGGCTTCGTGCTCAGGAATATTGTGGTGCCCCTGTACCCCCTGTCGGTGCTTTTAGGCAAGGAAGAGGGGGATCCCTTCGACCGCCCCAAGTTCTACGTGGTCGTGGTGGAAGCCTTTGGCGAGATCATGGGCATCATGGTGGATTCCATCATCCAGTACACCACCCTGATCTACAAGCCCACCCCCGCCAACCTCGCAAGCCTCTCGGCCCTGCAGGGCATCGTCTTTGACGAGAACTTCGACATAATCACCATCCTGTTTGTGCCGGAGCTGATGAACCGCTGCAAGCGCATCAGGAACATCGACACCCGCCGGCGCTTTTCCTCCGCCCGCCGGGAGACCAAGCGGGTCTTGGTGGTGGACGATTCCCATACTACCAGGGAAATAGAAAAGTCCATACTGGAACTCGAGAATTACCAGGTATCCACCGCGGTGGACGGCATTGATGGCCTGGAGAAGCTCAAGGAACAGCACTACCACCTGATCGTCACGGATATAAACATGCCCCGGATGGACGGGCTCACCTTTGTGGAAAACCTGCGCAAGACAGAGGCCTACGCCAACGTGCCGGTGGTGGTGATCTCCTCCAACGAGAACGCCGAATACCGCCGCCAGTTCAGGAACGCCGGGGCTACGTCCTTCATCGTCAAGTCCGATTTCGAGCGGGAAAACCTGGTGGAGACCGTCAAGGCCCTGATAGGCTGAGGGGAAGGGCATGGAGAAAAAACTGATACTGCTGGTAGACGACAGCGACCTGGTGGCCGGTGTCCTGGAAGACGCCCTGGACAGGGAAGGCTTCAGCGTGGTCCGCGCCAGGAATGGCATGGAAGGAGTGGAGCTGGCCTACCGCCACCTGCCTTCGCTCATCATCATGGACGTGGAGATGCCCCTGCTGCAGGGTTACCAGGCCAGCCGGCTGCTGAAAAGCAAGCGGGGTGTAAGGGACATTCCCATAGTCATGCATACCAGCCTTTCCGAGGACAAGGATAAATACTGGGCCGTTTCCTGTGGCGCCAACGCCTTCGTGAACAAGGATTTTGACAACCTGGAAATGCTCCTGGGCATGGTGAAAACGTTGTCCGAACACCCACCCTACGACGAGGTTACCATACGCCTGGACTCCGAAGGCATGGGCCGGGACCGTATCGTGGAAAACCTGGGAGCCCTCATGGATACCCAGCTCTTCCGATCCACAGTGCTGAACCTGCTGGCCGAGGCGGGCAAGTCCATGGGATCCCTGGAGGGGACCGCAGAACAAATCCTGCGCCTGCTGTCCAAGGTGTGCGAACCCCACCTGGCGGTACTCATGGTCAGGAAGCCCAAGGACATCCTGATGTTCGCCCTCCCCACGGAGCGGGTGTACCGGGCGGAGACAGAGGATTTCCTGCGCATCTGCGGCGAAGACTTCTACGCCTGTTTCCCTTCAGCCGAACTGGAGGGCATCGAGCCCGTCTATCTGGGTATGGAGGGGCGGACCGATTTTGACAAGCTCCGGCTGGACGGCCGGAAGATCAGTTCCTACTACCACTGCAACCTGGTTGGCACCGGAGCGGAAGTGATAGGAACCCTGCATATCGGTAATTTATCCAACAATTATTTTTCGGACCCCATAGTGGAAAACCTGGGGGTGTTCGCGGCCGGAGCCGCCACCATCCTGCAGAACTCGTCCCTGTTCGTACACATCCGGGAACTGGAAACCCAGATACGCCACGTATTCTCCAAATTCGTCCCCGCGGAAGTCATCAACGACCTGCTTGAACGCAAGAGCGACGAAGCCCTGATGGTGGGCGAGAAACGCAACATAGTCGTACTTTTTTCCGACATCCGTTCCTTCACCACCATATCGGAAAACAACCGCCCGGAAGAGGTAGTCGGCTTTCTGAACAAGCACTTCAGCGTGATGGTGGAGGTCATAAAGAAATACGGCGGCTCCATCGACAAGTTCATCGGCGACGCCATCTTCGCCATTTTCGGCGCCCCCATAAGTTACGAGGACAACGCGTTCCGGGCGGTCAGCGCCGCGGCCGAAATGATAGGCGCCATGAGCCAGGTGGACACACAAAAGATGAACATGCCCAAGACCGGCTACGCCATCGGCATAGGCATCCACCAGGGTCCGGCCATCGTGGGCA
>CAXNJE010000096.1:0-12474 GCA_964202565.1 Breznakiellaceae bacterium
TCGATACTCTGGAACGCCGGCGACCTGGCCGAAAAGCTCGACCGTTTCTGGCTGGTTGAAAGACCCGGCGGAGTGTGGGGTGTCGTGTTTGACGGGAAGGCCCTCGACGGTGTCGGTCGGATCGACGTGACGGGCGAGCGTACAGGGGACCGGCCGCCGGAAATCTGGGTTTCCTGGGAAGGTGTCAAAGAGCTCAAGAACGAAATAGAACGCTGGAGCCGGCTTACCGGGGTCAAGGCCAAAACCGTGGACGTCCCCGATGTGCGGACGAAGCTGTTGTCCGTCCAGCGGGGCGGCGGCCGCATGCCGGATCTCGTCATGATCCAGTCCGATGACCTCCCCGCCCTTACCGCCGCATCGACCCTCCAGGCCCTCGACGGGTTTGACGCATCCTCCCTGGTCGATAAGGGGAGGAACGCCTTCAATCTGAAAGGACGCAACTGGGCGCTGCCCTTCTACTTCGACGCCCAACTGGTCTTCTACAATCCGAACTTGATGACCTCCCCGCCCACTAGGGATTGGAGTCTGGCCCAACTCGAGGCTGAATCGAGACTCATTGCCCGGACAGGCCGTACGCCCCTGGCCTGGAACGCCTACTCGGCCTACTGGATTTTGCCCTTTGCCCTCGGCTTTGGGAAACAGGGTATTGAAGACGCGGACGGCACGGTAAGGCCCGACGATGCGGGAACGCGCTCGGCCCTCGCCTGGCTACTGCGCAAGCGCGACGAAGGCCTGATGGCCGTCCTTGAACGGGACGCCATGGTAGGACGTTTTGCGGCGGGAGAAACCGCCATGATACTTACCGGTTCCTATTCCATCCCAGAATTCGAACGCATAGGGATACCCTTCGGAGTGGCAGCCTACCCCACCGTTCCTGGTACCGGAAAACCCGTGGCCCCCTTTCTGGACTTCAAGGGCCTGGCCATCACCCGGTCGAGCCGTTCACCCCTTACCGTCCGCAGGTTGGCAAGCTACATGACTGGCCCCGGGGTCCAGCAAAGGTTTACGACTTCCGTCTCCAAGCTCCCCGCCAATCGCGAGGCCTGGGAACTCGTCCGAACGACCAATGCATATTTTCCCCAGCTCGAGCGCAGCTACGAAATCGGCGTCACCGTACCCGCGACGGAAGCGTATTCGACATATAAAAACATCATGTGGAAAATATTACGCTTTGTTTTTGCAGGTTCCATGACCATAGATGAAGCCCTCGGTGAAGCCCGAAGGCTTATAGAAGCCAACTTGAAGCAATAGCAATGGAGGATGGAGACATGATGGGAAGAAAGTTGAGGATTGCGGTCGTATGTGCGGCAATGGTAATCGCCGGGATGAACGCCTTCGCCCAGACGGTGGATGCCACCAGCGGGGCGTCGGAAGCGGAGAACAACGAGGCCTGGAGCATCGAGCTAACAGGCGCACGGAACGATTGGTTCGCGGCCTCGGACTATGCGGCCATGAAGACAACGGGAAAGGATTACACGGAAAAGAAGGTTGAGCGCAAAGGGGAGCAACTGGTCTACAAGGGCCTGGCCCTGAAAGCGGTCCTGGCGCTGGTGGATGATGACGCAAAAAAGCGCGAATTCGACGCAGCCCTCTGGAAAAAGGGTTACGAGGTAACGCTTACTGCGGCCGATGGCTATTCGGCGACGTTCAGCACGGCGGATATATCCAGCGACGCCCTGATCCTTGCGGATACGGAGAACGGGAAGCCCCTCGATAAACCCATGGTCGTGGGTGACGCACCCAAGAACCTTTGGGTACGCGAGATAGCATCCATAGGCACCAGCCTCGCGCCCACAAAAACAGCCTCCGAAGCCTCGGCATTTTCGTTGGAGTTGGATATAAACGGCAAGAAAGCCGCCTTTACCCTTGCGGAATTGGAGAAGGATCCCGCGTTCATCGAAGCCCCCGGCAGTTTTACCACCAGTGCAGGCACCAAATACGCCAACCGCTACGGCGGTGTCAAACTGCGAGAAGTCCTCAGCCGTTACATGGATGTATCTGCTGACGATTCCATCACCTTCATCGCCATGGACGGATATGAAATGACCTATCCCGGGTCGCGAATTCTGGACGAGGCAGACGGGCTCTGGATTCTGGCCTTCCGCATGGATGGCGACTACCTGCCCAAGGACCCGGGATTCATCCGCACGGTAAAAGTGGGACCCGGCACGCCCGACATCGACGGGCACCTTTCTGTAAAGATGGTCAAGCGCATAGTCGTGAAGGAAAAGGACTTCAAGGATTTCAAACTTACCCTGACCGGCAAGAGGACCGAGATTATCGACCGCTCCACGGTCCAGTCCTGCGTCAGCTGCCACCGGGAAGAAGTGAACTTTGAACGCAAGGGAATAGCGGCTACCTATACGGGCTTTCCGCTGTACCTGGCCCTCGCCTATGCGGACGACCCCTCCTACGCGCCCCACAGGCAGGGAACCGACATCCTGGCCTACGACAAGGCCGCGGCCAAAGCGGGCTACAAGGTGGAAGTAGTCGCGTCGGACGGTTTCAAGGTGACCCTGGATTCCCGTGACCTGGATGGAAACAGCGATATCATTCTGGGCATGTACAAGGAAGGGGCCGGGGTCGGGGACGACGAGTTCCCCCTCGTCCTGGTCTGGGACAAGAACGCGGCCAGGCTGCCCGCAGACATCAAGAATGCCAAGAAAATAACGTCCATCGGCCTGAAGTTCTGAACCCATGACCCCACGCGGCTTCAGTCCCGGCAAGGCGACCTACGCGCTGGTCCTGCCCTTGCTGTGCATCGCTGCCGTCGTGGGGGTTTTACCCTTCGCGGCGGCGGCCTGGGACAGCGTATTCCACGATATCTGGGGAGCCAGAAGCTTCGCCGGCCTGGAGAATTACCGGGATCTTATCAGGGACAGGGCCTTTTTCCTGTCCTTTGGCATCAGCGCGGTCTGGGCCATCCTCTCCGCGCTGCTTTCCACCATGGTCGGATTCATTTTGGCGATCGTGCTGCTGGAAGCCAGAAACCGCCACAAACTGCTCTTTGCGGCCCTGCTTGTACCCTGGGGTGTGCCGGCCTTCATCTCAGTACCCATCTGGCGCATGCTCATCCACGGAAGCGGAGGCCGGTCCGTCATCTCGGTGCTCTTCGGTTTCGACCTCAATCTGCTCACTGACCCGGTCGCCGGTTTCTCGGCAGCCCTGGCCGTCAACATCTGGTTGGCCGCGCCACTTTCAGCCTTCGCCTTCTACGCGGCCCTTTCCAGGCTTCCACGCGCCGCCCTGGAAAGTGCGGCCATGGACGGTGCTTCCGGCTGGACGATGACACGCTGGATACACTTCCCGCAGGTACGTTCCACCGTATACATCATGGGTGCCCTGGAACTCGTCAAATCCTTCAAGGAATTCAACGTACCCTTCCTCATGACCGCTGGCGGACCGCCTTTCCGGGCAGGCATCACCGAACGCCACATAGTGGGGGCGACGACGACCCTGGAAATTTTTCTGTACGATGCTTTCCGCAACCTCGACGACTACGGCGTCCCCTCCGCGTACGCCACGGCGGTGGGGGGACTCATCATTGTCGCCACCCTTTTCTGGCTTTCGTACCGCCGGCGCATGCGCAACCTGGACCCTTCGACCAGCGCAAAGCCGTCGGGAAAAATCGCCCAGGTCCTGTGGACCGCTCTCAAGTCCGGAGCATGGCTGGCGGCAATTGCATCAGCCGCAGCCGTGCTGTACACCACCGTCTGGCTGGCGTTCTCCGATTTATCGGCGGTGTACATCGACGGCTTCGCTCCGCGCTTCCTGTCACTGCGGCCTTTCCTCGTCGTCCTCCGGGAGGAAGGCATCTTCCGCTACTTCCTGAACACGCTGGTGGTTGCCGGAGCGACGGCCCTGCTGGTACCTATCGTGGTCTTTCCCGCTGCCTGGCTGCTGTCCCGCGCGCGGCCGGAACAAACGGCCAGGGTTTTCGGCTTCGCGGAAGCCCTCGGCATGACCGGAGGCATCCATTCCCTCATCCCCTTGTACGTCGTATTCCGCACCCTCGGCCTATTGGGCGGCTTTGTGCCCATCGTCGTGGTCTATCTGTTCCACGCCCTGCCCTTCGCCCTATTCACCATCAGCGCGTACCTCAGAAACCTGCCACGCTGCCTGGCAGAAGCAGCCGAACTGGAAGGCATGACCTGGCAGGCCTGGCTCATGCGTATTCTGGCGCCCCTTTCCGCCCCGGTCCTGGCCGCAGCCATGATGGCGGCCTTCCTCTCCGCCTGGAACGGCTTCCTGGTACCCCTGGTTTTTCTGTCCGACGACAGCCTGTATACCATTGGCATCAAGCTCCACTCCTACGTGGGCAGCGTCGCTTCGGGAAACCCGCAATGGAATCTGTTCGCCGCCGCGAGCATCATCAACATGATCATAGTCGGCCTGCTTCTATACCGCTTCAAGGATCCGCTGGGGAACAGGACCGCCGGCGAAATCGATGAGGCGTAAGGAATCATGAAGAGGCGGAGACGTCCGCCATCAATAGCCTTTCGCGGCGTCCAGCATGGCCATGAAATTCTCCCAGGGCACTTCCGGTTCCAGCACGTGGGTGGGGGCGATCACGATGCCGCCGGCCTCACCGCAGAGGGCAAGGTTTTCCCGCACCGCATGGCGTACATCGTCGGGGCTGCCGAAGGGAAGCGTTGTCTGGGTGCCTATGGTTCCCCAGAAGGAAAGACGCTTACCCCATTTGGCGTACACCTGCGGAAAGGGCATGGATTCGGGCTGGACGGGGTTGAGGATATCCACACCAATTTCAATAAGGTCATCGATGAAGGGCAGGACGTAACCGCAGGAATGGTAGTAGATAAGGATGTCCGGCTTTCTGGACCGGGCTGCGGCGATGACCGAGGCAAGCCGGGGTTTCAGCCAGTTGCGCCAGAATTCCATGCCCATCATGGGCGCGTTCTGCATGCCTATATCGTCGCCCAATTGCAGGACGTCGCAGTCCTGCTCCGCATAGGTAGTTGCCATGCCAAGCGCAAGCTCCGTGACGCGGTCCAGAAGCACGGTCGCCCGCTCGTCCCCGGCCATCATGTCGGCCAACAGGTCTTCCATGCTGCGCAGGTACCAGGCGCTTTCCCACACGGTACAGGCCAAGGCCCCACCGGCAGCCAGCCCCCTTGCATGGAGGGCCGCAACCTGCTTGCCCAACTCGGCCGGTCCCTCATCAGACATGCGTGGCAGGGGATAGTCACGGATTTCTTCGGAACTTCGGTCCCCTTTCAGGGGATGCCTCATCTGGGTGAAGTGGAAGGATTGGTCGCCACCGGGACTATGCCCCACGCCGTAATCGTCGAAGTAAGTTCCTTCGGTCAGTTCCACAGGATCGAACCAACGTTTTCTGTCATCGATTGGCGTGGTAAAACCCAGGCGTAGCCAGCGCAGGGGTGTAGAAAAGTATTCATACGGATCTGAAGCGCCGGTTTCGGCCTTGAAGCGCGCGGTTTGGGATGGCGAAAAGTCAAAATCGACAGGAACAGTATCGAATCCCTGCCGTTTCATGGTCCGTATCAGGTTCTTACGCGGGCTTTGCGGCATACCAACACTCATTTCACACTCCTTTTAACAAGCGGTACCACCTTAAGCTGGGTTTTCCGAAAAATAAATGGACGGCTTGTTCAGGGTGATGTACTATTTGATCATTGAGCATGAACCGGCACTATTTTTTCAACAACTCCTTGCAGTCAAGGAAACTCGGGCTGGAGCCATCCGGGGTTGGCTATCTTCAGAAAAGCGGTGAGCTGAACGATTTCGATGTCCCCCGCACCCTCCCATCCTACGCGCTGGTGTACGTCGTAGGTGGTGCGGGCTACTTCAGTACCCAGCCAACAGGGGAACTGGAAATCCACGAAGGCGAAGGTTTTTTCCTATTCCCAGGCGTCGCCCATTCCTACGGTCCCCGATCTGGCCAAAGCTGGGAAGAATACTGGTGCATCTTTTCAGGCCACCTGTCCGACACCTACCTTGCCAACGGCTTGCTGTCCCCCAGTGAGCCTGTTTTCGTCATGGCCGAAACGGCATGGTACGAATCACTCTGGACCGCCTTGTTGCGTCAGGCCGAGGAAAACGCTGTTGTTGAAAGCCTTTCAGCCCAACTGCTGGACCTCATCGCCCGTGCCGCCTGCTCACCCCGACAGCCCGCCAGAACCCTGAACAGGAAGGGCGAAGCCCTCAGGGAACGGTTGGAGGAAATACGGCGCCGCATAGCCTCCGGAATCGGAACGGGTGGATTCAGCCTGGCTTCTTACGCGCAGACCACCGGTTACAGCTATATCCACCTGCGCCGTGAATTTGCCCGCACCTACGGTGTCCCACCCGAACGCTACAGGGCTGATCTCCTGACTGCCCAGGCCAAGGTCCGCCTGTTGGAAAGGGATACCCCCATCAAGGAAATTGCCGCTACCCTCGAGTTCGAGGATCAATACTATTTTTCACGCTTCTTCAAGAAAACCACCGGCATGTCGCCCAGCGTTTTCAGGCAAGCTCACCGAAACTGGAGTACTGGGTAGGGATCTTTCGGACTTGACATCAACCATGGAAAGAGCGAACTTGCTGAGTGTATACTAAGGAGCTAGCATGTATTCCACATACAGATTAAGGGCTGAAGAGCTCTCATCCAATCTCATCAAGGCAATCAAGAATACTTACCACGATAGGGAAATTGAAATTACCGTGCAAGAAATTCAGGATGAAACTGAATACCTATTGAGCACCCGTGCAAACCGGGAACACTTATTGAAATCGATTGAGAATATCAACAAGCACACAAACCTGGTCCAGATGAACCTGGAAGAATTTTGATCATCGCCTTCGACCCTCAAGCGTTTGAAGATTTTAAATCCTGGGCTATCGAAGATAAAAAAGCGTTCTCAAAAATATGCGATCTTATCAAGGATATTTCCCGCGATCCCTTCAATGGAATCGGGAAACCGGAGCCACTCAAGCACGAATTGGCAGGGTTCTGGTCCCGCCGAATCAACCAAGAGCATCGTTTGGTCTATAAGGTTGAAACCGAATCCATCCTTATTCTATCCTGTAAGTTCCATTACTGAAAGACTCGATCTGTAGATGGACTTGATAAAGCCCGCATCCCACAGCAACTGAAGTACCCGATAGGCCGTTCACCATTTCAGTCTCGGCTTTGCGCTATACTGGCAATATGTGTGGCCATACTTTCAATTCCATCTCTCTCGCCCGCATCGTTTTCTTGGTCAGCATTCTTATTGGCTGCAAGGGAATCGATGCGCCAACGACCGAAACCGAGATATTGACAGACAAACCGGTCTATATATTCCTCTTTATAGGCGATGGGATGGGAAGGTCGAGTGAGATAGTGGCCTCCCGTTACCTGTATGGAGAGGACGAGGGACTTGTCTGGAATTCCTTTCCCGTGCGTACCTGGGCGAGCACCTGGGACGTCAATACCTATAATGCCCATGCGAGGACGGCGGCTGCCATGTCTTGGACACAGGATTCAGCTGATCCACTTTTGGGCTACGACCCGGCGATTGGCGGAATGGAGCCCTGGAAGCCGGGAGCCGTAGACGCCCTCTCCTATTATAAAGGTGGCGCCACGGATTCCGCATCGGCAGCCACGGCCATCGCGACGGGCATGAAGACCGATTCCGGCAACATCGCCTGGGCTTCCGGCGACCCGGTGAATGGAGAGCTTGCTACCATAGCCGAGCTTATGCGCTCCCATCTTGGTTCAGCCATCGGCATTGTCAGCACCGTTCCCTTCAACCACGCGACGCCAGCATCCTTCGTGTCCCATTCAATGGGTCGTGGTTCCTATGCCGCAATAGCTGACCAGATCATAAACACGACAAAACCGGAGGTCGTCATCGGCGGCGGCCACCCGGATTCCACGACCGCCTATTTTTCATCTACTGCCTTGGGGGCCTTGCGCGGATCCGATTATTGGAACCTTGTTGAACTCAACTCCGGCCGGGATGGCGGGGCGGCGCTCCTGGATGCTGCATCGACGCTGCCGACGGGGAAAGGGCTTTTTGGACTGTTCGGAACCAGGAGCGACGGTGCTTTCGAAGCTTCGGTACCCACCTCTGCGGCAGGTACTCCCGATTTTACACGTGGAACTGACGACCCGACGCTGGCTGTCGCCGTACAAGCGGCCGCTACCGTCCTTTCACGCGACTCAGATGGATTCTTTCTCATGGTGGAGCAGGGTGATATCGACTGGGCAAATCACGGGAATGACGCAGAGCGCATGATCGGCACCATCGCTTCGCTGGATGAAGCCGTACAGACGGCCATCGCTTACATAAACCATGAAGGGGATGCCATCGACTGGTCCAACAGCCTGGTGATCGTGACCGCAGACCATGCCACAGGCCTTCCCCGCTTCCCATCCAGCGCCTTCATGGCGAAGGGAGAAAGGCCGATCAGGAATCCCGCAGTCAGTGCCCAATGGGATTATGCGGGCGGCTCCTTAACGTACAGCAGCACCGGGCATGGAAACGAGTTGGTGGGTGTCGCAGTAATTGGCGATGAGGCGCCTGCCCTGTTCGGCTCGACAATCATGGACAATACCGCAATCTTTTCGGCGATCGCGGATTTCGCGGGACTACCATAAGCTCAGCAAAAAGTTCATAATCTCTATTTTATTTATGAATTTTCCTTGATTTCACAAAAAACGCGGATTATACTTGATTACATAAAGGAGGCTAAAACCGATGATAGATCCTATCAGTTCAGCCGCCCCCGTATCCGGCGCTTATGCTGTCGGACCCTCCGGTGATAATGAACGGACCGAACGCTTTCCGGATAACGAGGCGGTGGAGATGCAGGCACGAACGAAAGCGCCGCTCGAAGCCTTTAAGGGAAATACGATAGACGTCGAGGCCTGACGTTTTTACGCGCTCAGGCGCAACAAAACGATGTAAAGGGAACGGTCGGGAGGCCGCTCCCTTTTTTTATACCATAAAGCACTCGCCTTTTAGAATTTAGCGAGCACTCCGATCATTCCGTAACCCCAATAGCCGCCCATCGAACCGCCTTCAAAATTGATGGCCAGGTTATCGTTCAGGAAATAACTTGCGCCGCTCATCGTGGCAAAACCTAGCGGGAAACGATCTGCCCAGTAGTCGTTGCCCAATACATTGTAGCCCAGGCCAAGTCCGGCGTAGTAGTCGATGGGATCGATCCAGCGCCTGAGATCTTCGGGAAGATCGAGGCCCTTGAAACCGACATGGATGGTGCCCATGGCAGCAATATCCAATACGCTGTAACTCCCGAAAGCGGAGAAGTATCCCCGACCTGCAGCACCGAAAGTAAGGGGAAGCACATCCGCGATATCCACCCGGGCGAGTACGTATTCCGCACCGCCACCGAGGCCAATGCCCCAGCCGAACGAAAGGCCCGCATTGGCAGCGAAGGTACCCTTGTCCATGAGGGGGGCAAGCTTTGCATTTTCCGCGTAGGCGAATCCCGAAAGGACGCACACGGCCGCAACGAGGATCAAACTCTTCTTGTACATTGTCTTGAACATTTTGGAACTCCTTCTTGATTTGGTCCTGCTGACTATGTAACTTTTTTCCCGTAACGTCAATTGTGAATTCCACCGGAAGGACCTATGATTGGTTCCATGAATGAAACAGGGAAACGCAATGCGGTAGCCTTGGGAATAGGCAGCAAGGTGAATATCGCCATCCTCGCCACCCTGATAGTAGGATTCGGTGCAGTGGTCGCCTATTTCGGGATATCGTTGATCACCACCCGAGAAAACCTGACCCGCACCTCGCTTCTGCAGGAAGCGGATTTGTTGGTCGCATCTGTGGAAAACTTCATGGTACCCGGGGAGGCGCCCATCGCGGTGGCTTATTTCAGCGATATATCAGTACGTAGCCCCGTATTCAGCGTGGCCTTGTACCGGCGCAGCGGAGAAGGTGCCTTCACGGACGACAAGACCGCCATCGAGGTAAACCGGCGGATCGGGGTGGATAAATTCCCCTTGCAATTGGACCGGCGACCCGTGTTTCCACCCCCCGACAGCTCGGCGATGGGCAGGGGAACTTCCTTGCCGCCCCAGGAAACGGTAATGGAAGGGGATGAGCTGCGGAATGGAAAAACAGTCCGTATCGTCAATGTCTACCGTCCCTTGGTCAACCTGCCCAAATGCGTTGGCTGCCACGGTGGTGACCACACCATCCGGGGAGTCGTGCGGGTATCCACGGATATCACCCAGAGCGTCCGTGCCCAACAGGCGTCCATAGCCATTTCCGGCGCAGTATTCATCTTTATGGTCGCCCTCGTAGGCGCCATACTTACCCGTTTCATGCGAAGTACCGTTGTAAGCCCGGTAACCGCGATAGGAGAGCTCTGCAAGAACGTCGCCGCCGGGGATTTTTCGGGCCGGGTCGACTACAAGTCCATGGACGAGATCGGGGTGCTTGCACGGACGGTGAACGAGATGACCGTAGGCCTGCGGGAACGGTTCGAACTGGGCAAGTACGTATCAGGCTCCACCATAAGCGCCATACGCGGTGACCAGGGAAGCAAACGCGACCACCGGGTCCTTCTTTTCAGCGACATCCGGGGCTTCACCTCGTTCTCGGAAGCCCGGGACGCGGAGACGGTGGTACTCGCCCTCAACAAGGCTCTGGACCTACAAGCCCGCATCATCAATTCCCATAAGGGCGATGTGGACAAATTCGTCGGTGACGAGGTTGTGGCGGTATTCTCCGGCCCCTCGGCGGAAGAACGGGCTTGTCTGGCCGCCCTGGAAATCCATCGGGTGATCAAGGAAAGCTTCAGGGGAGCCGAACACCCCCTCACCGTAGGAATAGGAATAGCCGCCGGCCAGGTCATCCACGGCATGATAGGTTCCCACACCCGGGCTGATTTTACCGTCATCGGCGATCCCGTCAACACAGCGGCGCGCCTCTGCTCCGCGGCGAAACCCGGCATGACCCTGGTGCACACCCACGCGGCAAAAGCAGTGCTCGATTTGGTGGAACTCTCCTTCAAGGGACCCTACGGTATCGCACTGAAAGGAAAAAAGGACAAGCAGGTGGTCTATATCCTGGTAGAGGGAGAAATGCATGCATAAGCGCCAGGTACAATTTGTTTTGAGGTGCCCGATTACACTGGTCCTTGTACTTGCGTCTTTTGGACTGTTGCCCGGCTTGACAGGATGCACTTCCAGGAAGGCCGCGCAGAACCTGGACCTATCAGACTATGCCAGCTGGGAACGGACCACCCAAACGCCGCTGAATTTCCCCATACCCGGTCACGAAAGCAACTACCGCAAGATTTTCATGAATAAGGTAGGTATGGATTATCGTCGGGCCCAGGAAGCGGCGTTCAGCTCAGGTGGGGCGCTGGACTATCCTGACGGCACAATAGTGGTAAAGGAGATTTACGGCGGCCTCGAAGACCCGGCTCCGGGAGAACAGCCCGTCACCCTGGACATCATGGTCAAGGACAAGGCAGCCAGCGACACCCTGGGCAGTTGGCGTTGGCTGATAGGGGACCCGAAAAATGGCAACGAGATGGTGATGAGTGGCGACTTCTGCGCCAACTGCCATAACGGGGCCAACGAAAAACACCCCTACGGCGATCGTAATACCGCGAACGCCTTCAGGGACTTTCTTTTTTATTGATTTTATTGAGGCTGAGGGACTTCCGCGTATTCGGCGACCATGCGCATGAAATACCCGTGGAAGCGCGGATCCGAGGTAAGTTCCGGGTGGAAGGTGGACGCCAGGCAGTTGCCCTGCCTGCAGGCGACGATCGAGTCGCCAATGCGCGCCAGGACTTCCACGTCGGGCCCGACTGAGACGATAACCGGTGCCCGGATGAACACCAGTGGAAACGCAGCTCCATCGATACCTGTGATTTCCTCAAGGGCGGTGAAGCTGTCCAATTGGCTGCCATACGCGTTGCGTCGCACGGTCATATCCATGACCGACAGGTGCGTGCGACCGTCATTCTCGATATATCTGGCCAGCATAATTGCGCCCATGCAGGTGCCCCAGACGGGCATTCCATCGGTAATACGCTCCAGGATAGCCTTCTTCAGTGCCCTGCCGCGTTCATCGCCGTCCAGCAGGGTGCCCACCGCACTGCTCTCGCCACCGGGAATGATGAGACCCTCCACCCTTGATAGTTGCTGCGCATCGAGCACCTTTCGCGCGGTAACGCCGGGTATCCGATTCAGGATTTCGAGGTGTTCAGCCACGCCGCCCTGCAGGGCAAGGACGCCTACGTGCAGGCCTGGCATCATCGAACCCATCATTACCAACCCCGGCTCGCCAGCCTCTGCTCGTCGGCCAGTTCCCGCAGGTCCAGACCGGGCATTGCCTCGCCCAAGCCGGCGGAAACTTCCGCCAATTCCTGCGGGTCCTGCCACCAGGTGACGGCCTTTACGATGGCCGCCGCGCGTTTGGCGGGATCCGAGGACTTGAAAATGCCCGAACCCACGAAGACACCGTCGGCACCCAG
>CAXNJE010000097.1:0-12445 GCA_964202565.1 Breznakiellaceae bacterium
CGTAGATATCCGCCCCGGCGGGGTCGCTGGTTACTGACAGGCTTCCGGTGGTCCAGGGTTCCCAGCGGCTGGTGCCGGCGCGGGTGACGCGGACGGTGCCCGTGGCATTCTCGTAGCCATAGCCCGTGGCTTCCACGGTGTAGCTGCCCACGGGGACGTCCTCTATCAGCGCGCCGCCGGAACGGCTGTACACGACCGTTCCGCCGCTCAGCACGCGCACTTCGGCGTCGGAGGGGACGCGGAGCTCCAGGGAGCCTATTTCCTGCAGCTCGATGGTCTGGGTACCGGTCTTTTCCGCCGGTATCTCCACGCTGCCCTTCCACAAGAGGCCCTGCCCGCGCACCTCAACCTGGTAGGTGCCTGACTCCAGGTTGCGCAGCAGCCCGCTGCCCAAGAGACCCACGTTCCTGCCGTTCACCGTCACCGTGCAGGACTCGGCGCCGGGAGCTTTCAGGAACAAATTACCCTTGACGCTCTCCAGCACGAGGTTCAATTCCCTCACATCCCCACGCGAGAGGTTGACAGTGGTCTGGGCCCTGAGATTGCCCTTGCGGGCTTCCACCACCAGGTCCCTGCCCGCTCCAAGGTTGGAAAAGAGGTTTCCCGTCTTCCCCATGGCCTTGCCGTCGATGAACAGGTCCGCGTCGCCCGGGTTGCTGGTCACAAGGAGCTCGGCGGTACCGGAGGAAGCGGAGGCGGGGACCGGGATGGGCTGGGTGTGTTGGAGGGGATGACGCCCTTGGCCGCCTTCAGGCTTGCCGGCACGGCAAAGACGAAATCGCCCTTGTCCAGGGCGGGTCCTGGATCTTGCCGTATTGGGGGTGCTGGGTCTTTTTGGAATAATTGACGACCTTCTCGTCCAGGAATTCGCCCAGCTCGGCGCCTGTCACGTAGCCGTCGCCGCCCCGGTCAGCCTCGCCCGCGATGCCCGCCAGGAACTGGTCGCGGAAAATGCTTTTATCGGGGACCTGCTCGTCGGCGGAACCGGAGGTGATGAACTGGCGCACCGCCCTCACCGTCTTTTCGTTGATGTTGTCAGGGACCGCGCGGGTCACGTTGAAGATTGAGCCGGAAAAGCAGGAATCGAAGAGGAACAACGCGTGCCGCGCCTCTATCTGCTTGGCCCAGGTGTCGAACTGGTTCATCGGAATGGCCTTGCGCTTGAAGCCGTTCGCATCGTCGTTGGGATTGGGCGAATCGACGGGGACGATATAGCCCATGTCCCTGCCGCCTGCGAGTATCAGGGTGTGGCCATGACCGGCGTAGTAGAAAAGCAGCCGGTTTCCTTCGTCGAGCCCGTAGGATTCGATGAAGTCCTCGTAGGCCTGTTTGACCGCGTCCGATGTCAGGTCCTGCTTCACCGTCACCTGGAAACCCGAGTCGCCCAGCGCCTTGGATACGAGCTGCACATCGGTCCTCACCCCGGCCAACTTGGGCCAGCCCGCCGTATAGGTGCTCTCCCCTATCACCAGCGCGTAGGACGCCTTGAAGCTACCTATCCGCGTACCATCTTTCGACTTCACCTCCAAACCCCGGTCTTGGGCAGAAAGCTGCATGCCAAGCAGAAGCAGGATTGTCAACAAGATGGACTTGACGAATTTAAGATCGACCATATGAAAGCTCCCTTTGGCAATGCGTTTTAGACCTTAAACCATAATACGGCGCTCCCGGTGAATCCGCAACCTATTGGGGTCTGACCCTCGGATCACGCGTCTCCTTTTCTTTTTATTTGCATTTCACATTCCCCCTATCAGATACTTTCTACAAGAACATCGCACGATACGAATAAGGGGCAGGATATGAAACCGAACAAGTCATGGAATACCATTGCGTCGTTCACACTTGCCGCGCTCTTTTTTGTCTGTTCGTCGTCCCTGTTTGCTCAGGACGGTTACGGCTATATCGGCGACCGTCCGGAGAAGGAAATATACGAGGTCTTCGATCAGCTGGAGACCTTCAACAGCGACTTCCTGCCGAGGAGTGTCTGGAATAATGGGGACCTTGAGAGGCAGGAAAGGTCACGCATATGGGTCTGATAGTGTTCCTGTGGATTTTCGGCCTTGCGGCCTGGACCCTCCTGCAACTATTCGCAACCCCGTGGTTGCAGAAAATAACATTCCTGCCCGCGATCACCGGGTTCCTGCATTTTGAGACCGGCTGGGGCGCATTCACGGTGATCGGCTATTTCTCCTTTGCGCTGCTTCTGATTCTCGCGCTGGTTCAACGTTTTTCCCCACCCGCGGATGTTACTGAAGAAAATATCAAGGCCCTCAATATCCTGATGCTTATCCTCGCCATTCTTTCACTCGCCGGAGCGGTCGAGACATTCCTGAGCTATAAGTACCTGAGTGAGGACAAAATAGGACGGCGCAGCCTGTACGCTCCGTTCGGGAAGACCTATGGGTGGGACGAGGTCCGCGAAATAAAGGTAGACCTTACCGTCCACAATACGGGATCCAACAAGAGTGAGCGCGTATCGTATCTGAAATGGAACCTCGTGCTGTCCGACGGTGCCAAAGTGCCTGTTGAGAACGCGATAAGAGGTGATTTCGCCCAGATGAAAATGATCTTCGCCCATTTACCGGAAAATATCTCCTTCGACTTCAAGGAACGTGATAAAGAGTATTGGGCGTACCTGAAACAATCTGTCTTTAACCTACAACCCTAGCAGGTTGCGGAGGCACCGATGGTGGTTTTGATGGATCGATCGTTGAGGACCATTCCACAGGAATATCTGCCATTCCTAATCGATAAGAACGTCCAACGGCTACGGAAGCATCTACCAAAGGATTATATGTTATTTCCTATGGTCGCCGGTTTCATTTCGTGGCTTTTCGCCGTGCTGCTCATCATCGTTCTGGTCATGACCTATTTCTCTGGCGAACTGGACTATGACGCGCTTCCGACCGGGATGATGCTTATCGCCGCCCTGGTCGCGATCCCCCTGATCATCATGGCGTTGCGCAAACCGTTTTTCATGCACCGTAACCGGGCGTACAACGAAGGCGTAATGAAGACGCGGGATGCCTATCTGCTCAGGTTTAAAAAAAGCCTTTTCAGCCTGATCCCCTACGAGTCGGTGGTGGAAGTCCGTCTGGGAAAAGGTTATTCAACTTTCGCTGGACATTCCGCCTCCGCCTACATCGCGCTGGAAATCGAATACCGGGACGGTGCCGGGACGAGTGTCTATCGCTTAAGCGATTTCATCTTCGGGTCGTACCCGTATTACGGAGATTCGCAGGAAAAACGGGCAGCCGCCGAATTTTTTGGCAAGCACTTTAAGGAAAATGAGTTTTCCTCCGCCGCGTTGTGGGAAAAGGCACGGACAAAAGTATGAGCGTAATCATGGACGCCCCGCTGGAATCCATTCCAGCCCAATATCAATGCTACCTCTCAGATAAGATCATTGAATCCATCAAACCGTACCACGTAAGGGCATCCAACTTTGGAATCATTAAAACGCCGGATGCCTATCTGGTTCGAGTAGAAAAGCGCCGATTCAGCCTGATTCCGTATGCGGATGTGCAGCAGATCTACCTGGATGAAAGTGTAATTCCCGAAAGCGACGACGGCGCCTACATCGACCTTGTCATCGACTGGAAATATGAGGGCGCGGAAGGAAAGGTGCGGATCAGAGAATTCATCCTGACCTTCCTTAACGTGTATTACCTGGATTCTCCGGCGAAGCGCGCTGCAGCCCGTTTCTTTGGATCCCATTTCAGGGAGAACGAATTTTCCTGTCTGTCACCGGAAGCCTCAAGATAATCCGTGAGCCAGGCAAAACAACACGGTCCGAGCCTCAGGGAGCGAGATTTACACTCCGATCCATTGGTGGAGGGCTTCCTGAAGCACCTGTGAAAAATTGACCTTGTGCCGCTCGGATTCTTCGTTAAGCCAGTACGGAATGGTGAGAGTCATCCTCAATTCCGTACTGGTGAAGGGAGAGCGTCTACCGGGCCGCCGAAACGGCAGCCTCGATGGTGCTGCCGGCCGTGCATATCCGAGGGACCTACTTCAGCTCCTCCAGGGCGACATTTATATAGGAGACTTGCCAGGTATCGTTGTATTTCTGGAAAATGGAGCGTGCCTTTTCAAGATCGCTGCGGGCTTGATCCTTCCGAACACCTTCCCGGGCCAGGGCCATTCCCTTGTTGCGCCATGGCCATGGGTCATTCTCCCTGTCCTGGGGAGGCATCGATTCAATGGCGTCTTGCGCAAGCCCATGGGCTTCGGCGTAACGATCGGTGTACGCCACAAGGAAGCCGGAGTATTGGTACTTGGTCCAGCTCGCATTTTTGGTCTCCGCTGCCAAAGCCAGCCTGAAGGTCGCATCAGCCTCTTCCAGACGGCCTAGCCAGGCATACAGGTTTGCCAGGTGGGTCAGGCCACGGGAATCCCGCGGGCGTAGCTTGACGAAGGCCTCATAGTGCACAAGGGCCCTGGCCCTCAGGCCGACCTGCCAGGATTCGTACAAGCGGCCGAGTTCGAACTCGACCTGCGCAAGGTCAGGATCGTAGGCCTTCGCAAGCAGGAGCTGGTCCAGGGCCTAGCCCTGTGACTCACCCTTATCGATCATGGTCTGGGCAGCACGTAACGAATCCCGCGCCAGGGTCAGTCTGGTACCCTCGCTGAGCCCGACGGCCTTGTCCGCGAAGAAAGCGGCATCGTCCAGCGCATGGACCGAGGCACCGGAAACGAGCAGGATACACGCAAGCACGATACGATATTTCTGCAGTGTCATATGAATCATTGTAACCTCTTTATTTCCGGCTTATTATCCGGATCTATTTTCCCGACTTCCCGGCCGAATCCAGTCGGGAAAGATTGTCCTTCACCGCATTCATCAAATTGCCGTCCTTGAATATTCCACCCACAAACAGCGCCCTATCATAATCCAGACGCGCTTTCGCGTATTCCTTCAACTGCATGTAGGCATTTCCGCGTTGGCAATAAGTCCATCCTGAGAATCCAGGGTCCAGGGCAATCTGCTTCGAATACCATTCTATGGCCGTATCATAATCACCCAGCGAGAAACCGTAGAAATCGCCAAGGCTATGGTACTGGTCCCTCAGGTTTACATCCTTGGCTTCCAGCAGCTTTTCCATCACCCCACGGGCCTTGTCCACATGGTCAAGCCTTTTGTACGCCTCAAAGCGCAACCACATCATCTCACTGGAATCCGGAACCAGGATCAGCGCTTCATTCGCCAGATCGAGGGCTGCTCCGGGATCATTGCCCTGATGGAGCGAAGTATTTGCCTTTCCCTTCAGCTCAAGGTATGTAGACAATTTCTGCCCCGGACTCATTTCCTCAACAATGGCATCAGCGGATTCCTCACCTTGCCCGTCCGCTTTCGCCACTTCTTTAACCTCAAGTTTCATTTCTGCCTGAGCTTCAGGGTTGGGCACGGCATCCTTGGTACTGGCGCAGGACCAGAACATGAGGGGCAGTATCAGGACTGATACAAGTACTGTAACTTTTCGCATGTAAACCTCCGGTGACAATCATAGAGTAAAGTGTAAGCCTTGAAGAACGAAGTTTTTTAACCTGGAATAAGTTCACATGTACTTATATCTGGCGATTCATGACGCTTCATGCTATGGTTCATGCATTGCATCATGTCGTACATCCACGATATTGAAGTCCAAGCGGAGGAACAGCATGAAGATCGATCTTACCAACAAGATAGCCGTGGTAACCGGCGGCTCGGGAGAATTGGGGCGCACCATGGTGCGGACTTTAGCCGAATGTGGTGCGTCTGTTGCAATCTGCTATTACCGCAACAAGGCAAAGGCCGAGGAACTGAAAGTCCAGGTCGAGAAGGATTACCGGGTGCGGGCCATGACGGTCAGCATGGATGTGACAAACCAGGCTTCGATAATCGCCGCAAAGAGTGAGATTGAAAAAGTGCTGGGCGTACCGGATATCATTGTCAACAACGCGGTCATCCAGATTCCCCAGTGGGCAAGTGTGCTCGAGCAGGAACCGGAAGCCTACGAGAGTCAATTCCGTTCCAGTGTCATGCACAATGTCTACATGGCCAAGACCTTCGTGCCGGGCATGATTGCCAAAGGCGGAGGAAGGGTCATCGGGATAAATACCGAATGCGCCATGCAGAATTTCACGACCCAGTCGGCCTACGTATCCGGTAAACGGGGCATGGACGGCGTGCTCCGCGTCCTGGCCAAGGAAGTTGGCAAGCACCACATCACCGTCAATCAGGTCGCCCCCGGCTGGACCATCAGCGACAAGTGCCGCACCACCGACGGCAGCGAGCGGAATATCAACCAGGATTTCCCCTACATCTCGCAGGTCCCGATGGGCAGAAGGGGCACCGACCAGGAAATCGCCAACGCGGTGTGCTTCCTGGCCTCGGACCTGGCCGCCTTCATCACCGGCGCCTATGTGCCGGTGTGCGGCGGAAACGTGATGCCCTGCATATAGGGGCGATGCCAGTCGCGTTCGTTAAAAAGTTACGCTGACTGGCTCACCCATGGGGAAATATTTGACCTTTGATTCGTCGACAGAATACTTGCCGCCATTAAAGGTCATTATGTCATTTCTTAGTCCCATTGCGAACGATGCCTTTTCCGTCAGGGCGAATGGAGTCCAGTGCCAAACGCCTTTTTCGATGACCACTCCATCGCCATCTTCCATGATAAAGGCCTTTAGGGTCTTCAGGTCCGGCTTGAGGGACCCTTTTTCATTGAGAGCGACAAACTGGATGGAAGGCTTTGCATCGACTGAAAGATATATGCGCACGGATTCCGGAAGCATATCCATCATGGTTAATTCAAGGGGTATCCTGGTTACTTCCAAAAAACCAAATACGCCGTTACCGTTCAGATTCACCAGAGTGAAACTGTTGTCCCAATACGCCAACTGGGCATTCGCCGCATCCGAAGCCCTGGCTGGTTTCTGCATGACCCAACCGTATGGCTTGAAATTTTCATCGTTGATCCGTACCGCCTTGATTTGCATTTACCTTCCCCTTTTGCTCAGCTGGTCTATATATACCGATACTATTATCAGGACCCCGACAATAATATTCAGTATCTGAGGATTGACTCCCAATAAATTTCCGCCGTTTCCGATGGTCGCAATAAGCAACGCTCCAAGAAGGGTACCGATGATGGTCCCCTCGCCTCCCGAGAGGCTTCCGCCTCCTACGACAACTGCGGCTATCACCTGCAATTCATAACCCACACCAGCCATGGGAAGTCCGGTGGCGAGACGGCCCGCTGTCAGGACCCCTGCAAAAGAAGCCAAGGCCGCGACAATGATGTACACGATATAGGTATTCTTCCGGATATTTATTCCGCTCAGCCTTGCGCATTCCCTGTTGCAGCCAATCGCAAAAATATTCCTTCCAAGGCTGGTGTATTTTATGACGACGTATGCGACGATCACGATTATCAGCCAGATCAGAAACAGGGTCGGAATGAAAAAATAACTATCCGCCGCAAAATTGACAAAGCTCTTCGGCAAGGGCGAAATGTAGCTCGCGTTGGTAATCAACAGTACCAGGGACCGCACGATGTACATCATGCCGAGGGTCGCGATGAACGGGGTTACCTTCAGGTCATTTATGATCACACCGTTTACCAGCCCGACGACTACTCCCACGGCAATGGCAGCCAGGATCGACAGCAGGATCGAGTGGTCGGCGCGCATGATCATCGAACCGACTATGCCACCCAAAGCCAGCACCGATCCTACAGACAGGTCGATACCGGCAAAGATAATTACGAAAGTCATTCCCACTGCTATGATACCAACGATTGAAGTCTGTCTGGCAAGGTTGGAAAGGTTGCTGACAGTCAGGAATTTATCCGTTGCGATGGTGAGGAAGGCAAAAAAGACTATCAGGATTATTGCCAGGACACCGACGGTGGGAATGGATATCTTCATTTTTTTAGAAAGTTTCTGTAATGTACTTTCTGTCGAACCTTTACTCGGTGATGAGGTCATTTCTGCTCCTTCCCTCTACTGATTGGAATTCTTGATACCCGATGCCAGATTAAGAAATTTTTCCTCGTCGTATTCTTGTCTGGAAATGCAATCCATGCACTCGCCTTCATAAAAGATCATAGCCCGGTCAGTCAGTCCGATTATTTCTGGTAAATAGGAAGAGACCAGGATGACAGAATTTCCTTGTTGCAGGATATCCTCGATGATCTTATAAATTTCAAAGCGCGCTCCGACATCGACGCCAACAGTCGGCTCGTCGAAAATGAAGATCTGGCTGGCGCCGCACAGCCATTTTGCGAAAACAACTTTCTGCTGATTTCCTCCGCTAAGATTTTTTACTTTCTGTTTTATCGAGGGTGTCTTGATCTTCAAGGCATCTACATATTTGATCGCATTCTTTTTTTCCTTACCCAAATTTATAAAACCGGCTCTGGAAATATTCTTGTACGAAGCCAGATTGATATTTGTCTCGATATCCATCAATATCGCCAGGCCATCATTTTTTCTGTCTTCGGGAAGGAAACTGATTTTATTCTTGATCCCTTCCATGGGTGAATTGATTCTGACCTTCTTTCCATTCAGGATCACTTCCCCGGAGTTGTAGGTTTCTCCACCAAAGATGGTCTTGGCCACGTTAGCCATTCCAGAACCTACCAGACCATAGAAACCAAGTGCTTCACCACGACATAGGTGCAGGTTTACATTCCGGTAGACGTTGTCTTTTGTCAGATTGGTTATTTCCAGGATTTTTTCTCCGATAACCCGCTCCTTGATCAAGTGGACGTCATCGAGGGTTTTTCCCACCATCAACGAAATGATGGACTTCTCATCCATTTCCTTTATCGGCAAGGTCTTGACTTCAGCACCATCCCTCAAAACCGTAACGACATCACATATTTCAAATATTTCTTCCAGGCGATGGGATATGTAGATTATGCCAACCCCTTTGTCCCTTAATTTTCGTATCAACTTGAATATTTGTACCGTTTCCTCTTTGGTCACAAGAGCGGTAGGCTCGTCAAAGATCACGATCTTGCTATCCTGATGCAGGATCTTGGCGATAAGGATCATGGCCTGCTCGGCGGTGGATAATTTTTTTACAGGCATTTTGGGGCTGATGGATAAATCCAATTCCTTCAGGACTTCACCACACTCGCTGTACATGCGTTTCCAGTCAACCAAGCCGCTTCGGTTTAACGGGATTTTACCCAGAAAGAAATTTTCACCTACAGTAAGGCTTTCAGCCAGAAGCACATCCTGATATACAGCGGCCAGACCCAGCTTTCGTGCATGGATGGGATTTTTAATTTCGGTTTTCTTGCCATCTATATATATTTCACCCTCATCGTAGGTACCGTAAACACCCATAAGTATTTTAATCAGAGTGGATTTTCCGGCACCATTCTCTCCTACAAGCCCATGTACCTCGCCTTTCCTGATCGTAAGGTTGACACCTTTCAATGCCTTAACGCCGGGAAAGGATTTATGGATATCCTTCATCTGTATGACTACATTTCCGTTCTCTTCCATGCACGCATCCTTGTATTTTCTAGAAAAACGGTGATCGTCCAATCTTGCCTGTTGGCAGAATGGACGATCATCTATGTGATGGATTCGGTGTCTCTGGTTATTTAATTTCTTTCAAAGCCGGATTAAGGAATTCAGCCGCCGCTTTGGTTCCTATATCCTTTTTCGTGAAAATGACTGTGGGCATCAGATTGTCTTTCTTGATCGGCTTGCCTTCCAGGAAATTGAAGGCCGCTTCCATGGAATTATAGCCGATGCCGAAGGGATCCTGCAGCACCAAGCCCTTCAATTGACCTTCTTCCAGACCGACGATGGCTTCGGGACTTGAATCCCACCCAATCAGGACTATCTTGTCGGAGACTTTCTGCTCCGCGAAAACCCGGATGGCTGCCGGAAGCGTGGGACCCGCATCCAGATAAATGCAGGTCAGATCCTTGCCGTAAGCGGAAATCTGATCCTGGGTGAGGGATACTTCCTTCATGGGGTCGACATCGCTGTATACCCATTCGATGAACTCCATGTCAGGAGCAAGTTTCAGTACCTTGTCCTTAAATCCATTGCACCTGTTCTGTAGTGAAATGAGTCCTGCGAGTGCGGAATGGATGGCGACTTTTCCCTTCAGCGGTTTATTATTTTGCTTTAGGTAATTCACAAGGAATTCACCCGCCATCTCACCACCACCGTAATCGTAGGACAGGACTTCGGCCTTGTATTTATCCGTCCATTGTTTTACTGAATCGCCACACATCACGGTTGGTATGCCCTTGGCATCGGCCTTGTCCACGATGGTGGACATCGTTTCGGGATTGATCAGGGCCATGACGATGGCATCGGGTTCGGAGACTATTACATTCTCGAGTATGGCAAGCCCCTCCTCTACTGCTGCGTCGTCCTTGGCTGCATAGAGAGTGGCCTTGATCTTATCCGGATGTTCTTTGGCAAAATTCATGCCACCAATACGTACGTGTTCCCAGAAGGGTTGCGCCTGGGATTTGAGCACGAAAGCAATCTCATAGGGCTTGGCAGCTTTAGTGGTCTTGGTTCCTTCAGCTGGGGCACTTTCTTTTCCACCACCGGCAAACACCGGAAATCCGATAAGAGTGACCAACAGGATCCCGAGAGCCAAAATCATTTTCCTTTTCATTAACGATTCTCCTTTTGAAGTCTATTTGGAATACAACCGATTTATTACCGGTCAATTCCACAAGCATTGATCGATACTGAACTATCGATAAAAAACTATAAAATCGTTTTTGCCATTTGTCAATTAAAAACACTAATATTGTCATATGTTTATTAAATATTTATATGTAATATATAATACTAATTTTGTCATATGCTATTTTATTGAAATATTATGTGTATTCTTATTTATGATAGCATTTGTCGGCTTTATCAAAATGCGATGAGGAGGTAATGAATTTTGCACTCATGATCGGTGGAATACATCAATAAACAGCAATATGCCAGTAGCCTACTAAGGCAAAAGAGGCCGCCTGCTCAGCTACAATTCACTTCCACCCCTCCAACCCGTCCTTCACGGCTTTGAGGAAACGGTCCGCACCCTCGCCGTCCATGACCCGGTGGTCAAAAACCAAGGACAGGTAGGCCATGGGCCGGATGGCGATGGCGTCGATAGTGGAAAGCGGATCGGTGCCGTTGGGGGCCTCCACTACGACGACGCGCTTGCGTACTGCGCCGATGCCGAGGATGGCGACCTGGGGCTGCACGATGATGGGCGTCGCGAAAAGGGAACCGCTGGAGCCGTGGTTGGTGAGGGTGAAGGTTCCGCCGCGCACCTCGTCGGGCCGCAGTTTCCTGGAACGGGACCGGACGGCCAGGTCGTCGACGACACGGGCCACTTCCTTGAGGCTGAGCGTGTCGGCCTTGTGGACCACCGGCACCAACAGGCCGTCCTCGCCCAGGGATACGGCGAGTCCGATATCGACAGTGGGGTGCTGGATCATGCCCGCCTCCGTCCAGGAGGAGTTCACCCCCGGATGGGCCCGCAAGGCCCGGGCGGCGGCGACGACAAAATAAGCGGTGAGTGTAAGGCGCGAACCCTCGCGGGCGTAGGCTTCCTTATGGGCGGCGCGGTGGGCGATGATGGCGCCCATGTCCGCTTCCATCACCGTGAGTACCTGGGCGGAAATCTGCATGGATTCGACCATGCGCTTGGCTATGCGGGAACGGGCGGCCGTATGCGGTTGCGGTTCCAGCAGCGGGAAGGTATAGTCCCCTTTCCGCTCGTCCCGGATGGAAACATAATCCAGGATATCCTGCTTCATCACGCGGCCGCCCAGCCCCGTGCCTTTTATGAGCAAGGGGTCCACCTCGTGCATCGCTGCCAGCTTTTTGGCCAGTGGCGACAGGAACCGCCGTGGCAGTTGTTCGGAGCCTTGGGTTTCCGGGGATAGAGCCGTAATAACCCTGTCCGCTACTTCCACCTCGATCGTTCCACCAGGCTTGCCCCCCTCACCCAACACTACAGTTTCGCCCGCTTCGCCGACGATGGCCAGCGGATCGCCCACATGGACCACATCGCCTTCGCGGACAAGGAGCCTGAGCATTACGCCCGCCGCAGGACTGGGCAGTTCGGTGACCACCTTGTCCGATTCCAGCTCGAGGAGGGGTGCGTTCAACGCGACGCTTTCGCCTTCGTTAACGAGCCAGCGACCGACGGTGAGTTCTTCGACACCTTCTCCCAGCCGGGGAGCCCTGACACTTATGGACATGCGCTCCTCCTTAGTACAGGGCAGGGAATTTCGCGGGGGCAGCCTCGCGAAGCAAGGCGTAGGCCGCATCGAAGACGGTTTCGGCGTTCGGCTTGGACCAGTAGTCACCGTCGGAACCATAGGCCGGACGGTGGGCAGCAGCGCTTAAGGCTCTGGGCTGCGAATCCAGATAATGGTATGCATCCTGCGTATCCAAAACCTCCCGCATCATG
>CAXNJE010000098.1:0-12377 GCA_964202565.1 Breznakiellaceae bacterium
ATTTGCGCGTGTTCCCGGTACAGTTCGAAACGCTCGGACTGGACGTAGGGAGCGTAGGGTCCGCCGATATCGGGACCCTCGTCCCAGGCTGTGCCCAACCACGCGAAGGTATCATACAGGTTCTGTCCGAATTCGGGTTCGGTCCGGGTTTGGTCCGTATCCTCCAGGCGCAGGATGAATTTCCCCCCCATCGAACGGGCGAAAAGGTAATTGAACAGGGCGGTCCTGACACCGCCTATATGCTGCAGTCCCGTCGGCGACGGCGCGTAACGAACTCGTACTTCCATGGTATTCAGCTCCCGCTTCAAATATGGCTCCGATTATACCCGGCGGAGGATGCATCGTCCACGCATACCATATTCAGGCAGCGCCTTGTCGAATGACATTTTCAAGCTCTTTTGTATTCTTGGAATCATAGGCTGAGATGATAAGTCTCTTTTCATCCGCTGACATTGTAGTGATACTGGGGATACGGATTTTGCGTAAAGTTTGTGCCTGCCAACGTAATGCACCGCCATTCATCAGTAGACCTTTTTCCGCAACCTGCCGGCGAACAAATTCTGTTGATAGCACCGCTCTCAAGGCCAGTAGATTCTCAATACCATTGCCCGTTATGTAGTAGAAATTATGATGGGGATAAAAAAGACCTTCATCGAACAAAATAATATTCTTGGTCGATATGTCAGGTATCAACAGTTTTGGTTCCTCTATCAGTGACGGTACTATCCGATCAATGGTTTTATACCAATTTCTACTATCCTTTTTCGAGACATGCCTTTGCATGAGTTCACTCTTGTGTTTTGTAAAATATGCTTTAAGGTGCGGATATGTTTCCAGATTGATAAGTGCGGGAGTGTCCGAAACATATGGATTAATGACATATCGATCAGTCCATATGATCGAATCACCCGCAACATCCCTTCGAGTAATCAAAGGAACAAGCAACTCCTTTTCAATTTGTATCTGGGATTTTCGGACAATAAAAATATCATCAGCACCGGTTGCCACGCCAATTCCAATTTTAAAACCTTGATCTTCAATCGAAAGCAGATTCTCATTTTCTTCTGTGAGAACGATATTTCCATCGCTGTCGAAGTCGATCATCCGAGAATTTTGCAAGTGTATATCGAGCTTTAATTCATTTATCTGGTTTGGAATGAAATACCTGGCCTGCCCCCGCTTTTCATACCGGATGGAAAAGATGGATGGATAAGCGATGACGTTCTCGTCAAAGGGGCTAAAACTGTCAATCTTTATTACATCACTCAAATGAAAATTATTATAAATCGTTTTCTTGAGTGTTTTACCATATTGGTTATTCAACCACCTATCTGCACATATAAAAGTCAGAACCCCGTTTTTATTCAACGATTTGATCCCTTTCTCCAAAAATGCAATATACAGATCGCTCCTATTTTTAAAACATGGGAAGATTCTTCTGTACACATCTATCTGATCTTTCGGGATATTATCATAGCGGACATAGGGAGGATTCCCAACAATCACGTCAAACGAACCTGTTGCTGTAGTTAAATAGTTATTATTAATCAAATTGATGCATTTCCAATGATCAGAAAGCGTGGGATCTATAGACACTAATAGGCTTTTTATATTTTCAATGAATTTTTCACATTTATTGCTGTCAAGCTCAACTACAGTAATATTCATCAAAGCATTTTCCAAGCCATGTTTATCCGATCCAAACGCATTTGCAATCCGTTTTAACAGGCAAAGAATGAAAGCTCCTTCACCGACTGCGGGATCGAGCGTTTTCTTTGATAAGAAGTCTTCCTTGTTTATAAGACCTGACAGAGAGAGAATAAATTCAACAACCTCGGTACGCGTGAACACGGAGCCATGTTCGCCGCCATTGCTCCTCGCTCCATACATCAAGGCTGGAATTCCCTTCTCTTTGAGAGCAAGAATGCTATAAATGATTCCAAAAAGCTTTGTATGCTTGTTTCATCAGAAATATTACCAAAAGAGCAATCGGATTTTGACCAGATCAGGCAGGCCGAAGAATAATGACGCTCCATCATCAACTTGGAACAGAATAAATCATACCGCTCAAGATATGATGTATGTTTGAATTCTTCCCTAACCTTGAAATATGGCTCATGGACTCCGACGGGAGATGTTGATCCATCGTCCTTTTCCATTAAAACCAGATAACCCACCCATGGTGGCATTTGCCGATCGTACACTTCCCATTTATAAGCGGTCCAAAGGTCAAGTGCGCTCCCTAGAGCCTCTTCTGTCCGATTATTAAAATTATTTCCGAATGAACCTACCTGAGATTTCAACTCGATTGCAGCTACGAGGTTCTTTTTTTGAGATATCAGAACAAAATCCCAGTCTTTACTGGGACGAAAATACCCTGGAAGATGATTGCTCTTAGTGTATATACAACTATCAGGTATATCAAAATTATGACATATCTTTGTCAGCAGATTTATAAAACCGTCCATTTGTTTACCGCCCGTTACTGCACCACGGTTACCTTGATCACTTGTACGGTTGTCTTTCTGCTTCTTTTGTTGCTCGCTCCTCGTATTCCAGAAATGTTTGACTGCGTTATCTATATCTTCTTCATATAATGAGATATCAATTTTGATAGCCATTTATCATGACTCCTTTATTATATTCTAGCATATTCTGTGTCCACGAACGCAATTAAATCAAGCCCCTACGGCGCTTGACTGCCCCCCGATCCAAAATCATACTCAAGGGAATGATTCCTGAAAAAGTTCGCCGCGTGCTCGACGCCCACGGCCTGAAGGCCCTCGAATTCGAAAGCGGCAGCACACCGACGGCGGAGACGGCAGCCGCCCGCATCGGGGTTGAGGTGGGACAGATCGCCAAGAGCCTACTGTTCAAGGGCTCGGCGGGGCGTTTCATCCTGATCGTGTGCGCTGGGGATAGGAAGGTCTCGTCCGGTGCGGTGAAGCGGCTGGCTGGCGAGAAGCTCTCCATGGCGAATGGTGATGAAACTTTCGCCGCCACCGGCTTCCGACCCGGCGGGGTCTGCCCTTTCGGCCTGGAAGGTGTTGAAATCTTCATCGACGAAAGCCTCAGGCTTTGGCCACAGGTGTACCCCGCCGCAGGGAACGATGCCAGCGGTGTGCCGACGAGTTACGATCAGTTGCTGGAAATATGCGGCGGCAGAAGCTGCGATGTATGCGCCGCGGTCCCCGAATGAGCAAAAGAAAACCAAGGAGGCCATGATGAAAGCTCTGGTAAAAAAGGAAGCGGGCAAGGGCATCTGGATGCAGGATGTTCCGAAACCGGAAATCGGACCGAACGACTTGCTGGTGAAAATAAAAAAGGTAGCCATCTGCGGTACAGACGTTCATATCTACAACTGGGATGCCTGGTCGCAAAAGACGATAAAGCCGCCCATGACCATAGGCCACGAATTCGTGGGCGTGATTGACGCCGTGGGTAGCTCGGTGAGCGGTTGGCAAATTGGCGAACGGATTTCGGGTGAGGGGCACATAGTCTGTGGTACCTGCCGTTCCTGCCTGGCCGGCCGCCGGCACCTCTGCCCCAACACCCGGGGCATCGGGGTGAACCGCGACGGCTGCTTCGCCGAGTACCTTTCCCTACCCGCTTCCAACGCCTGGCGCGTCCATCCGTCCATTTCCGACGACATCGCCGCCATCTTCGACCCACTGGGCAACGCCACCCACACCGCCCTGTCCTTCGAGATGATAGGCGAGGACGTGCTCATAACCGGGGCCGGTCCCATCGGCTGCATGGCGGCGGCCATCTGCGCCCACGTCGGCGCACGCCGTGTCGTCGTGTCCGACATCAACCCCTGGCGGCTGGAACTTGCCCTTAAACTGGGAGCCACCCACACCATCAACGCCAAGACCGATTCCATAAAAGCCTTCATCGAACGGGAGGGCATGAAAGGCTTCGACATCGGCCTGGAAATGTCCGGCTCAGGGGACGCCTTCGAGACCATGCTGGAAGGCATGTACCCCGGCGGCCGCATCGCCCTCCTGGGCATCCTCCCCCCTCAGACGAAAATCGACTGGGACCAGGTCATCTTCAAGGGACTCCACATCAAGGGCATCTACGGCCGGGAAATCTTCGAGACCTGGTACAAGGAGCAGGCCATGGTCACCAGCGGCCTCAACATTTCGCCCATCATCACCCACCACTTCCCCTTCGACGAATTCCAGAAGGGTTTTGATGCGATGCTGAGTGGAAGCAGCGGAAAGGTGATTCTAAGCCTGGATTAGGGCTGATTTATGATAGTCGGATGCCCAACCGCATATCCTTTCACCCAATCTTGGTGAATCTGACCCTTTTGAGGAGATGGCTATGATCAACGATTTACGGAGCTTCCTGGATGCCTTACGGGCTAACGGCCAACTCGCCGACATCCGGAAGGAAGTGTCCCTGGAACAGGAGATTGGAGCGGTGCTCGCAACCCTGGAAAAAAAGGGTGGACCGGCGGCTTATTTTCATAACATAAAAGGCCATACCCGCCCCGTGACCGGCGGTTTGCTGTCGGACCATGCCAAGATCGCCATAGCCATGGAATGCAAGGTTTCCGAAATCTCGGACCGTCTTGAGAAGGCCATGGAAAATCCCATCCCGCCGGTGGAAATAGCGAACGCACCCTGCCAGGAAGTGGTCATCCAAGGTGACGACCTGGATCTTTCCTCAATACCCATCCCCATCCATGCCCCGGGGGACGGAGGACCCTTCATCACCGCCGGCGTCACGGTGGGGCGCGATCCCGAAACGGGCGTACAGAATCTGTCCTACCAGCGCATGCATATCAAGGAAAAGGCCCGCATGGGCATCATGATCAACGAATGGCGCCACATGCGCGGCTTTTTGGACAAGGCCGAGACCGCAGGGAAGCCCCTACCCGTAGCGGTGGCGATCGGTCTGGACCCGGCGCTGATGATAGCGGCGGGTTTCCGGTACGAAGGTGACGAGACGGACATAGCCGGAAGCATCCGGGGATGCCCCATCGAGACGATCAAGTGCGTCACCTGCGATATCCGGGTTCCTGCCCACGCGGAATACGTGATTGAAGGGGAAATAATCCCCGGAGTGAGGGAAAACGAAGGCCCCCTTGCCGAGTTTACCGGCCATTACGGCCTGCTCTGGAATAGCCCCGTGTTCACCGTCAAGGCCATCACCCACCGAAAGAATCCTATCTGGCAGACCCTGAACGGCGCCAGCTTCGAGCACATCAACCTGGGCAATGTGCTTCCCCGGGAACCGATACTCAAAAAATTCACCAAGTACGTCTCAAAGAACGTCACCGCCGTGCACATCCCCCCCTACGGTAGCGGTTTCATGGCTATTATCCAGCTGAAGAAGACCAACGAAGGGGAGCCGAAAAACGTGGCCATGGCCGCCATGACCACCTACGTCAACATAAAGAACGTGATCGTGGTGGATACGGACGTGGACATCCACTCAGCCGCCGATGTGCTCTGGGCGGTATCCAACCGGGTGAACCCAAGGGAAGACATCTTCATAATACCCAACGCCCAGGGCCACGAACTTGACCCCTGCAGCGACGAGCACGGCTTGCAGAACAAGATGGGCATTGATGCGACACTCTCCGCCGCAAAGAAGGCCCTGAAACGGGTGGTGTACCCCAACGTGGATCTGACGGCGTATCTATCAGGCGGCGAGTAGGAGCGGGTCTGGTTTTCTACTGCCCTACAGGGCTACTTCCCTGGCACCCACTCTGCCACGCAGGCCAAGGCTTCCCCACCCCGGGAAGCCTTTTCTTTGGGTGTCCCACTTTGGACACCACCGGATTTTACAGCCAACCAGTGTCCGTCAAGACCGAGGGCTTTCGCGGCGCTTTCGAAGTGCCTTAGGGCAATTCCCATATCCAGTTCCTGGATGGGAATGCCCAAAGCGCGGTTGTAGGCCCTGTCCTCGGCGAACAGGAGCCGGAATCTGTCACCATCAAGGGCCAGGATGCGCCAGGGTTGCTTGTTCGAGGCCGAGGGTCCCCGACGCACCGCCTCCAGAACGGGAGCCCACTTTCCCGCCTTCGCTTGGGTGAGGGGCTTGCCTGGCTCCTGGTCGAAAAAGAGCTCTGGCCACGACAGTCGCCTGTCCGAGCCTGCAAGGAAGCGTACGGTCTTATCCGAAAAGGTACGCCTGTCCGCGGGGTACCCCACGGGGCTGATGGCGGGAAGGACCTCGCCTTCCGCCAGACCCAGGCTGGCCACCGCGGCGCTGCGCGAAAAGGTGCCTCCCAGCCAGCAGGTGCCCAAGCCCGCTGCCGTCACCCCCAGGATGACTCCCTCCAGGGCATAGCCATAATCCACCAGAGCCCGGGGCCCCATTTTTACAACCCCCACCATAAAAGCAGGCGCTTTCTGGATCACACCATAAGTGCCGATCCGTACGGGTCTGCCATTTTCCACGTCGGAGCCACCAGGACCAACAATTCCTTCGGTTCCCACCAGGCTGAACCGAGGCTGGTATCCGAAAGGGCAGCCCTCAACAGATTCCACAAACAGACGTTCTAGAATGTTGTTATGGGCGGCTTCCAGAGGCACCCCGGTGAAGGAACGGACCGAAATGCGGCGCATGATGGTTTCAAGGGTAATATGCATCTGTCCAAAATACGTATTCGAACCCTGTACAGCAAGAAAGTTCTGCCCACGGTATGCTATACTGCCAGAAGGAGAAGTGGCTTGTTGCGCATCGATTCGGAAAAACGCACGGTGGACTTCATGATCCGCCATTACTGCCGAAAAAAGCATTCAGGGGGCGGACTCTGTCCCGCTTGTTCCTCACTCCTGGAGTATGTAAGCCTCAGGCTGGACCAGTGCCGCTACGGCGAGGCAAAAACCAGTTGCCTGCGCTGCCCCACCCACTGTTATTCCCCTTCGCGGCGCGAGGAAGTCCGTCAAGTGATGCGTTACGTGGGCCCCCGTATGATCTACTTGAAACCCCTGGCGGTATTGCGGCACCGGAATTGACGGGAAGCCTTTACCCGGACGCGCATGTATTACCCTTCTGTTAGCCCAATACTAGCTGTGTCCATATTTGATTGGACGCCTAAAATATTAGCCTGAAACAAGTAAACTATTACTTAGCAATCTTGGTATGCTTATTGCTATATATAGTATGAATCATATTCTTGTTATTGGAAGTGTTCATTTTGCTTTGCTTAATATTCTTAATATAGTAATATTGCTATATTGATAATCGTAGAGGAGGTCGGCTGATGAAAATTGTTTTACATACTATGGCTCTGATGGCCATCGGGTCATCGCTCGCTTTTGGCCAAACAGGAACCCTAAGCTGGCAAGATATATATGCCGGTATCCAGAATCACGAACTCGTCCAGCAGGCGCGTATCAACCTTGCCATCAAGACGGGCACGCTGGAAGCTGAAACTGGCTGGAAAGGCCCGCAACTGACGCTTACACCATCCATCGACTTTGACGATGCCACCGGAGAGGTCGCCCTCGCGGAGACTGCCATAGGTGCGGGCCTGCTCATCCCGCTGGGGCTGAGCGAAGCCGAACGGGAACGAAAAATACAGGCCAGGGAAATAGCTGATATCGCAGTCGCTGAATTGCGTGATTCCTACGGAAAGGCCTATGCGGAACTTTATAGCCTGTTTGGTGCCGCGTACACAGCGCAGGGTGCCATCGCGGTGGCCGAGACGGAGTTGGAGCTTGCCCGCCTTAGTCTGGAATCGGTCCGCCAGAAAACGGCTTTGGGCATGCTGGCAATTTCTGATCTGACAGACGCGGAAGCCGATTACCAGGGGGCCTCTGAAAAAATCATACAATCCGGATTGGACGCCCGCATCGCCTGGTTCAACCTTTCCTATTCGGCGGGTCTGGATGCTGCAAAACCCGGCCAGGGTCGCAGAACCACCGACCAGCAGACAAGCCAGGAAAGCGTCATCTTTGATTTGCCCCGTTTCCAGGCCCCGGTGGAGGAAGAAATAATCAGGCAGCTTCCCCAACCCGGAGTACTCATGACCATAGCGAAGGAAGCCAGTCCCTTGGCCCTCGCCCAAAGGCAGAAGATCGAAACCGTACGCCGGAGCCTGGATGCACAGACAGCCTTGGACGTGAACCTGACGCCCAGAATCCTATACGCCACACCCGGGTTTTCATCATCCCTTGGGTATGGGACCGCCACCGGTGCGCTTACCCTTGGAACGGACTGGAAGGCTTGGGAAAAGGTGGCTGACACGACTAAAAGCCCGGACAATTCCCTGACAATCTCGGTGGGGATAAGCGGCAATTTCAACCCGGTCAATGACGCCCAAAGGCGGACCCTCCTGGGATCCATCCAGTTGGAGGAACGCAGGCTGGCAGCCATCGAGCAGGGCCTGGAATTGCAGATCAGAAGCAAGTACGCGGCCTACCTCAAAGCCAAGGACAGTCTGGCCCAGGCGGAACGCGGGGTGAAGCTGTCCGGCGAGATAGACGCCGTAAACAAGACCCGGCGCTTGTTGGGGCAACTCACCCCCGAAGACGAAGCCGCCAACCAGGTACAGTTGGTCCGCGCATCCTTCGCCCTTGAAAAAGCCAAAACCGACCTTAGCCAGGCATATCTTGGCATGATAGCCTCTGCCGGCGCGTGGGATGCGGCAGGAATTTCCCAAAACGGAGTAAAACAATGAAGAAAATTGTAATCGCCCTGGTGATCATCGCAGTCGTGGGTACGGCGGCGTATTTCGCCTTCTTCTCCAAGAAACCTGAAACACTTGCCGCAGTGGCCACAGGGCCAGTTACGGTGGAAGCCAAAAACGGCACCATCTCGGTGGTGGTGGAAGGCGCGGCGGTGGTCGAGGCCTACCAGCAAATAACCCTGCGTACCAGCGGTTCCGCAGTACTGTTAACCGTCAAAAAGAGCGGTCAGCAGGTTGCCAAGGACGGGATTGTGGCTACCTTGGACGATTCGGTATCCCGGAACAACCTGAGTCAGGCCGAGCTCAACCTATCTCAGGCCGAGCTGGACGTATCCAAGTCCAAACTGGCCCTGCAGCGTTCCCGCAAGGATGCGGCGGACACCAAAATCCTGGTAGAAAACAAGGCTGCAAGCCAGGACAAGCTGTTACTGGCAGAGGAAGCCCTCAGGAACGCGGAGATTGCGCTGGAAACGGCGGAGATTAAAGTGCAGATGGCGAAGCTCGCCCTGGATAAGGCCAAACGGGAGGTCCAGGACGCCGTCGTCAGGGCTCCCTTTGCCGGCACGGTCCTTAAGTCCTTTGCAGAAGAGGGCGATCTGTTATCCGGCAACAGCCCGATCGCTCTATTCGGCGACGTTTCGCGCTTGCGGCTGAGCGCGGAGGTGGACGAGTTCGATATCGGAAAAATAACGATAGGCAGGCCAGTGACGATTTCCGGGGACGCGGTGGGAGAGGAATCCATACGCTCCGTAGTCGAGTCCATCAGCCCCATCGCGGAAATCGTGAACAACATTTCCATCTTTACCGTTTCCGCCGTCATAGGCAACGAGGAAGGAAAATTGAGACCTGGTATGAGCGCGGACTTTTCCATACTCATCTCCTCCGACAAGGGGCTGGTGGTTCCCTCGAAAAGCGTTTCCAGCGTCCGGGGGCGTAGCTACCTGGAAGTGATGGAAAACGGCGAAGTCGTAAAGAAACGTGTCGAGACAGGAGCGGATGACGGCATCAATCTGGTCGTGCTTTCGGGCATCGAAGAAGGCGCCCAGGTAGTCGTACCCGGAGCCATTCCGGTAGCGGCGCCTGCGACTCCGGCTCCCGCCGCGGGTTCCACCACCGAAAAATCCGTACTGCCCATCACCATTCCAGGGTCCGGAGGAACCAAATGATAGAGGTCCGCGATCTTTCACGGCATTACCAGATGGGGCCGACGATCGTGAAGGCCCTGGATGGGGTGGATTTCGATATCGCCAGCGGGGAGTTCGTCGCCATAGTCGGGCCCAGCGGGTCGGGAAAGTCCACGCTCATGAACATACTGGGTTGCCTGGATTCTCCAAGCCTGGGTTCGTACCGCCTGGCGGGGGACGAAACCTCCAAGCTCAAGCCCAACCAGCTGGCAGAAATCCGTAACCGCCGCATCGGCTTTGTTTTCCAGAGCTTCAACCTGCTACCCAGGGAATCGGCCCTGGAGAACGTATCCTTGCCGCTCATCTACCAGGGCGTGCCCCTCAAGAAGAGGAAGGAAACCGCCATGGCCATGCTCGCGAAAGTGGGCCTCGCCGGAAGGGAACACCACATACCGTCGGAACTTTCCGGTGGTCAGCGGCAACGTGTCGCCATAGCTCGGGCCTTGTCGGGTTCACCGGCGATACTGCTGGCGGACGAGCCCACCGGAGCTTTGGACACGAAGACAGGGGTCGAAATAATGGCCCTGTTCCATTCCCTCCACGACGAAGGGTCCACCATAATCCTGGTTACCCACGATCCCAAGGTCGCGAAACAGGCGGACAGGGTCATTCAGATTCAGGATGGAAAGATACTGGCCGACGTCAGTTCAAAGGAATGGAATATATGACCACCGGCGCCTTGATAGAAAATGTCCGCATGTCGGTGCGCAGCATCGGCAGCAACGTGGTCCGTTCCCTGTTGACGGCCTTGGGCGTCATGATAGGAACCGGGGCGGTCATCGCCATGCTGGCCCTGGGCGAGGGTGCCCAGAAATCGGTGGAGACGAGCCTCCAGTCCTTGGGGTCAAACCTTCTGCTCGTATACTCTGGCCAGCCCCGGGGCGGCAGTCTGGTGCGCAGGAGCACCACTAACATAGAGCCGACCATAAGCAACGACGACCTGGAGGCGATCCGGAACCTCGGCCCCGAACTTGTCGCCTATGCGGCGCCCGAATCCAGCAGCAGCGGCCAGGCGAAATTCGGCGCGGCAAACCTGTCGGTAACCATAGTCGGTACCGATGTGGAATATCCGCTCATCCGAAACGTCCAGACAGGAATGGGAACCTTCTTTACCACCGCCGACGTGGCAGCGCGGAAACCCGTTGTCGTCATCGGAGACCAGATCTACAAGGATCTGTTTGGCGGAGCAGGGGATCCTATAGGTCAGAAGCTGCGGCTGGATGGCCTGAGCTACAAGGTAGTCGGCGTCATGCAGCGCAAGGGCGATGTCGCTACCGATAGTTCTGCCTACATCCCCATCAGCGCCTTCAAACGCTACATCTCGGGGGACGACAAGTATGCCCTGGTGAATGTCCAGGCCGCGTCGGGGGATGTGATGCGGCAAGTCCAGGATATCATCGAGCAGGAACTCCTCCGTTCCCACAAGTTGCCGAACATGGAAGTTGCCGACTTCTATATTGCCAACCAGCTCGACCTGCTTAATACCCTGCAGGGTGTGGCCGGAACCTTCACGCTCCTGTTGGGCGGGATAGCCGGCATCAGCCTTATCGTGGGCGGCATTGGCATCATGAACATCATGCTGGTATCCGTCACCGAGCGTACCCGCGAAATCGGCGTCCGTATGGCCTTGGGTGCCAAGAGCGGCGACATCATCTCCCAGTTCATGACCGAGGCCGTCATTTTGTCGGTAGGCGGCGGTCTCATAGGCATCGCGCTGGGTTTCGGATCGTCCTGGGCCTTCTCCCGCTTCGGTGGCCTGGCGAGCCAGGTAACCACCGTGTCGGTGGTACTCTCTTTCGGTTTTTCGGTCCTGATAGGTTTGTTCTTTGGCGGTTACCCGGCGTACCGGGCTTCACGCCTTAATCCCATTGAAGCATTGCGTTACGAATAGGAGGCATCATGAGAAAATTACTTGTTGGAACCTTGTTGATCGCGCTGTCCGGCGGCTTTCTTGCCGCCCAGACCACACCGGACCCGGCGGTCCAGGAAGCCAAGGCCAAGCTGGAAGTGGTCTACGATCTGGGACGCGTCTTCGGCTTCATCCACACCATGGACAAGGAACAGAAGAAGCTGGCCCTTACCCTGCCCCAGGCCAAGGCCCTGGTCGCCATCGCCGATAAGGTTTTGGCCACAAAACGCATGGAACCCAAGACCGCGGACGCCTGGCTTACTGAAATCGAGGACAAGATCCTGAAAGCCGACCAGCTCATGTTCGTGGACGAACTCGCCATCGAACGGGCAAGCTCCAGCACCTCCGGAACCGGCGCGGGTTCGACCGGCGGCACCAGCCCGGTTCAGAGCTACATCACCGGCGGTCCCTTCAACCCCATGCTGGATGCGACCAAGACGCTGGGCAAGGATTTCAAGGCGGCGTATGATTATCTGAAAGCCAAAAAATAAGCCCCGGCCCAATATGGCTTCCGGCTTAACGCTGGAAGCCAAGCTCACTCGGGATCTCGATAGGAACCAATCCCTATTCCTTCACTTGATTATCGACGGGTAAACCCACCTAAGGATTCTTAGCCCAAGACGCTCTGCTA
>CAXNJE010000099.1:0-12015 GCA_964202565.1 Breznakiellaceae bacterium
GGTAGCCGGAGGCTTGGACGAAATGTCGTAGGTTACACGGCCCACATCCTTCACCGTATTGGTGATGAGTGTGGATATTTCGATCAGGTCCTTCATGGGGAAGGGGTAGACGTCGGCGGTCATGCCGTCCTCGCTGATTATGGCGCGCAGGGCAAGAACCCAGCCGTATTTGCGGACGTCCCCGGCAACACCGACGGAGCGGATGGGCAACAGTACGGCGAAGGCCTGCCAAATTTGGTCGTAGAGGCCACGCTTCTTGAGTTCGCTTATATAGATGGCATCGGCGTCCCGCAGGACCCCGCATTTTTCCTGGGTCACCTCGCCCAGGATGCGGACAGCCAATCCCGGGCCGGGAAACGGATGGCGTTTGACGACGTCCTCGTCCACTCCCAAGAGGCGTCCGAGTTCGCGGACTTCGTCCTTGTACAGGCGGTCCAGGGGTTCAATGATACGCCCGGCTTCCCGCTTGGCTTCGACCAGGGGGCTGCGGACGTTGTGGTGGCTCTTGATGACCTGGGCCTTCTTGCCCACACCCTTGCCGCTTTCGATCAGGTCCGTGTACAGCGTACCCTGGGCGAGAAAATAATCGGCTGCGCCGCCGAGCCCCAGTCTGGCTACCTCGCGCTCCTGCACCGTGATGAAGAGGTCACCTATAGCCTTGCGTTTGGCCTCCGGTTCCGACAAGCCAGCGAGGGCACCGAGGAAATCCTTCTCGCAGTGAATGATATGCAGATGCCGGGCGCCCAGGCGCTCCAGATTGGCCTTGACTATTCTCGTCTCGTCCTTGCGCATCAGACCCGTATCCATGTACATCAGGTGTACCTGGGCGGGGTCGAGGGTTTTCAGCAGGAGGGCACCAGCGACGGTCGAATCAACGCCACCGGAAATCAGCAGCAGGACGGGGCTGGAACCGACACGGAGGCGCAGATTCCCGCGCACTTCCTCAATGTACTTCTCCATGGACCACTGGCGTTCCGCCCCACAGACGTCCAGTACGAAGTTGGACAGTATGAGGCTGCCTTTTTCGCAGTGGGTCACTTCAGGGTGGAATTGAAGGCCGAACCAGCATTCCTTCTCGTGTACTACCAGGGCCGGAAACCCGTGGGCGCTGGTACCTACCTGCACGAAACCCGGGGCCAGCGCGGCCAGGGAATCGCCGTGGCTCATCCAGGCGGTAAAATCATCCAGACCCGCGAAAAAGGCGCCAGCCTTGCCGCCTCCGGCCGACTGCTTGGGGCGTACCGCATCCAGGGTAACCCGGACTCCGCCGTATTCGCGCTCGGCCAGGGGCTCCACACGACCGCCATGGTCGGCGGTCATGCGCTGAAGGCCATAACAGATGCCTAATAGGGGGAGCCCTGCGGCGTACACCGCAGGGTCGGGCGCGGGAGCGTCGGCGTCGTACACGGAAAACGGCGAGCCCGAGAGGACGATTCCCTTCGCGCCTTCCAGCATGGTTGCACTTAGCGGCGCGTCACCGGGAAAAATCTCCGCGTACACGCCCAACTCACGGATCCTGCGACCTATGAGCTGGGTGGTCTGGCTGCCGAAATCCAGTACGACTATTTTGTCCAAGGATTTTTCCTGATGAAGGTGTCCTTGCGCTCGTAGCCGACAGACACCACGCCTATTTCCGTCTCGCAGTATCCTTCGATGAAGTCCAGGTAATCCCGGGCTTCCACCGGCAGGGACTTGTAGTCACGCATGTTCTTCAGCTCGCACTTCCAGCCGGGGAAGGTGCGCAGGATGGGGGTGGCGATGTTCAGGGCTTCGATGGATGAGGGGAAGTCCTCCACTATCTTGTCGCCAACCTTGTAGGCCACGCAAGCCTTTATCTCGTCCAGGGTGTCGTATACATCCAGATGGGTCATCACCAGGCTGTCTATGGAATTGGTGCGGCAGGCGTAGCGAAGGGCTACCAGGTCCAGGTATCCGCAACGCCTGGGGCGTCCGGTGGTGACGCCGTATTCGCGGCCCGTCTCGCGTACGAAGCGGCACAGGGCGTCCTCCGAATTCGGGTCGAATTCGCTGGGGAAGGGTCCGTTGCCCACCCGGGTGGAATAGGCCTTGAATACACCCAGGATGCGGTCCAGGTTGCGGGGACCCACGCATCCGCCTATGGCGGCGCCGGCGGCGCAGGACATGCCGCTGGAAACGTAGGGATAGGTTCCCAAGTCAAGATCCAGCAAAGTCCCCTGGGCACCTTCAAAGAGTATCTGGGCGTTCTTGTGCACCGCCAGATACGCAGTGAGGTCCACAGACATGGCTTCCAGGCGGTCACGGTACTTATCAAGGAAGACACGATCCTCCGGTTCCAGGGTTTCGAGCCGCTCGGTCCAGGAAATATCGGCCATGCGGATGCCATCGCGCTCACTCTTCATGGAATAGGTGATGCCTATACCGCGCCCGGTAACACCGATGGGTTTCTTGCGTTCCGCGTCGCGTTTCAGGTCCAGTGCCCGATAACGGGGAAGCACGATATGGGCGCGGTCAGAGATCAGCACCCGCCCTGCGCAGTCGATGCCGCGGTCCTCGAGCATTTTCAGCTCGATGAACAGGGCTTCCGGGTCGATGACCATGCCGGCGCCCAGAATGACGGTCTTGTCCGCGTACATGATACCCGAAGGTATCAGGTGGAGCGCGTACTGCTCACCGTCGATGACCAGGGTATGGCCGGCGTTGGCTCCACCGGAAAAGCGGACGATTATCTGCGCCTTGTCGGCGAGGTAATCCACGATCTTTCCTTTCCCTTCGTCACCCCATTGGGCTCCGATAACCACTACGTTCATGCGCGCTCCTAGGATCGTGAATAGTTGGGGGCTTCCTGCGTGATGGTCACGTCGTGCGCGTGACTTTCCCGAAGGCCCGCGGCCGTGATCTTAACGAAATTCCTGTATGACTTCAACTCTCCGATATCCTTGCAACCGCAGTAGCCCATGCCCTTTCTCAGGCCCGAGACGAGCTGGTGCAGGTAATTGCGGAGCTCGCCCTTGTAGGGCACCCTACCCTCTATGCCTTCCGGTACGGGAGACTCGTCCTTCCCGATCTGGTAACGGTCGCCGGACCCATCCTTGATGGCGCCCAGGCTGCCCATGCCCCGATATTCCTTGTAGATGCGGCCGTCATAGATGATCTCACGGCCGGGCGCCTCCTTAAGGCCCGCAAACAGGTTGCCTATCATGACGACACTTGCACCTGCAGCGATGGCTTTGGTAATGTCCCCCGAGAATTTGATGCCCCCGTCGGCGATGACAGGAATGCCCGATTTGGCGGCTTCTTCCGCACAGTCCCACACGGCGGTGAACTGGGGGACGCCCACACCGGCAACAATACGGGTCGTGCAGATGGATCCGGGGCCAATGCCCACCTTGATGGCGTCCGCCCCCGCCGCTATCAAAGCGCGGGTGCCTTCCTTGGTGGCTACATTTCCCCCGATGACGGGAACGCCGAACTTCTCCTTGATGGCCCGTACCGCATCCAGCACGTCGCGGGTATCTCCATGGGCGGTATCCAGAACGACAAAATCAACTTTGGCCTGCTTCAGCAGGGGCAGCCGCACCAGATAGTCCTGGGGCGAGACAGCCGCACCCACGACGAGACGGCCAGCCTTGTCCAAGGCTGCCTTTGGAAAGCGTTCATGCTTTTCCATATCCTTGACTGTGATGAGGCCGGTCAAATGTCCATCCGCGTCGACGACGGGCAATTTCTCGATGCGGTGCTTGTCGAACTTTTCCCGGGCGCTCGTAACCGATGGCTCGCCCTTCTCGACCACCGGTTCCCGGGTCATCACGTCGCTCACGGATAGGGTGTCGTCACGGCAGAAGCGCAGGTCCCGGCCGGTGATGATACCCACCAGCCGACCGGAATCGTCCAGCACGGGCATTCCTGACACCCGGAAACGATCCATCATGGCCTTTACGTCCTTGACCGTGTTGTCCACCCCGACAGTTACGGGGGAGTCGATGATCCAATTGAGGTAGCGTTTGACGTTGGCCACCTGCTGGGCCTGGAATTCAGGTTTCAGGTTGCGGTGTATGACCCCCGCGCCACCCTCAAGGGCTATTGCGATGGCCAGTTTTTCCTCCGTCACCGTGTCCATCGCAGCGGCGATCACGGGAACATTCAGCCTGACATCTGCACAAAGGACGGTCCGCACATCGCATTCCTTGGGCAGGATTTCGGAATGGCCGGGCACCAGCAACACGTCATCGTACGAATATGCTTCCTGGAAAATCAATCGCTGTCTCCTTCAAAACCCGCAATAATGAAAAAGGCACCCGCAAAGGTGCCTTCCTGTATCAAAACTACTCGACGCGAGCTCCCTCGCGGAGCACGATGCCCATGAGGGCATTGTATTTTTCCGCCAGGCGGCGGGCCTTTTCCGCTGAAAGGCCCCGGTACAGCTCGGGCTTGGCAAAAAACGAAGCCGCGTCCTGTTTGGTGGCCACCAGACCCAATTCCACCATTTGCCCTGCGATAAGCGCCATGGTTTCCGGGTGCAGGGCCAAGGCGTCCGCGAAGGACAGCCCCTTGGTCTCGGCTTCCAGGGTAATCCTGCGTATCGTTTCGTGGGCATCCGTTTCGCCTGATTCCGCCAGAAGTATGTAGGCCGGTTCTGCCAGGACAGCTCCACGCACGCCCCCTGCGGCATCGGTCTCGGCCGCTCCGAATCCGGGACCTCGAAGGTTGGCCAGCATTTTTGGGCGGTTCACGCCAAGGCCCGCCACCACTTCGGTCATCCGCGAGACGGCCTGACAAAAGCCGGCCACGTAATCGGCTATGAAACGCTGGCTGGCGGAGTTGGTCAGGTCACGCTGGTGTTCTGAAATCTGATCCATGAAGAAGGTGATTACCCGGGGAGAGAAAGCTTTCCACAGGCTTTTGACGTGTTCGGAATTCCAGGGATTGCGCTTTTGGGGCATCGTCGAGGATCCCACCTGGTCCGCGCCAAAATTTTCCCGCAACTCGCCTATCTCGCTGCGTTGCAGGTTCCGCAGGTCATCCGCCAGGTTGGCGATGATGCCGAAGGCGACGTTCATCTCCAGAAGCAGGCGCAGAAGGTACTCGGGCTCCACAAGCTGGGTGGAATGTTCCGAAGGTTCCAGGCCAAGCTCGGAAAGGTAGGCCCGTTCCAGGCCCTCCGGGTCGCTTACCAGCACACTGGTCGCGTTGTAGGCACCAACCGCTCCTGCCAGCTTCCCGTGAAGCATATCAGAGCGTTTTTCTATCTCCAGTATGGACTTACCTAAACGGGAAACGTATTCGGCTACGGCGAAGCCAAAGGTGATGGGCACCGCATGCTGGCCGTGGGTCCGCCCCACCTGGGGAGTATCGGCTTCCCGCTCGGCCAGGTCGCACAGCCTGAGTTCCAGGTCCCTTAATAGTGGGAGTACGACATTTTCGCACACCCCTTTCATGCGGTAAGCCAGGGCGGTATCAAGGATATCCACGCTGGTGGCGCCCAGATGCACCAACGGTGCGAGTTCGGTAGGCACGGCTTTTTTAAGGACATTCACCAAGGCCCGTATATTATGTTGGGTCTTTTCTTCTTCAGCATAGACATCCGCAGGCACGATGCTGCGCTCGGCCTCTTCCAGCGCCAGTTTGGATTCTGCGGTGAAAAGGCCCCGGGAAACCAGATGGGCCTTTACCAGTGCGATTTCGGCCTTGACACAGGAAGCTACGGCCGCTTCCTCGGATATCCACAAACCCAGACGTTCAAAGAGGTTTTTCCCTGAGACGGAATAACGATGGTCGATGGGGGAAATATTAAGGAAAACGTTGCGGGTTTCCATACGCAAGTCTGTCACATTTCGGGGCTTTTGTCAAAGGAGCGGAACCGGGTCAACCAAACAGGGCCGATCAGGGATCAGCTTTCCCTAACATCGGGTTGCACGGGCAGCTTGTCAAGAAAGGTAAAAGCCGACTCCCGGTCGGCGAAGGATACGAGTACCCGATCGAGGCGAACCAGATCGAACAGGACCTTTACCGGTTTTGCCATCCCGCAAGCTGCCATCTCCCCACCCTGGGTGCGGATGCGCTTGAGAATGGCGAGGATGCTGCCCAGACCGGATGAATCCACGAATCGGACCTTGGACAAATCCAAGAGGACTTTCTTGTGGGTGCCGATGGATGCCTCGAAGGAAGAACGGAAGTTGTCCCTATTCGATAAGTCCAAATACGCGCCGTTCGCGACGATCACGAGTATGAGGCCAACTTCCTCGACGCTGATTATGTTTTGGTCCATAATTCGAGTATACGCAGGCTGTAAGGGCTAGTCGATGGAAAAACCGCCATTTTGCAGGATCTTTTCCAGAATGACGGCCACACCGTCCTCTTCGTTGGATCCTATGGTCGCATAGGCCACGTTGCGGGCGTGGGTGACTGCGTTGGCCACCGCGTAGGATCTGCCGGCGTACTCCAGCATGGGCACGTCGTTTTCCGCATCCCCAAAGGCAACTGTCTCCATCCTGGAAATACCACGCAGGTCGAGGGCCAGCGCCAAAGCCCTGCCCTTGGAAACGCCGGGTGCCATCACTTCCAGAAATGTGCGGTGCGAGCGGGCCGAATACACCCGGGTCCCCAGACGCTGGTCGATTTCCTTTTGGACCAGATCGAGCTGGTCGGGTTCGGCTATATACATGCATTTGATGAATCCCGCCTCCGCCGGACCTCCCATCTTCAATAGGACGTCGAAATCCGCTAGCTCCCCGTTGAGTCCGGTACGTTTATGGTAGCTCTCGCTTTCGGGACGGTTTTCCTCGTAGACCAAGCGGTCGCCTGGCAGGAAGGCGTGAAAATGCAGCCCCAGATCCCTGGCGATGGCCACGCTCGTTTCGGAACAATCACGGGGCAGCAGCGTGGAGGCGAGTAGCTTGCCGTCGGGAACGTCGATAACGGTCGCCCCGTTGTAGAACACCATGGGCCCGCTTGCACCCAGCACCAGGCGGTGTTTTTCCGCCGAGGTGGGGCTCCTGCCGGTGCAGATGATCAGCTCGATTCCGTTCTTCAGACAGGCGCGCAGGGCGTCCGCAGTACGGTCGGAAAGGGTGGAATCGTTGCGAAGGACCGTACCGTCAAGGTCGATGGCGATGGCCCGTATCTTCGTCCGGGTCTCCATCAGCCCAACTTCGCGATCATGGCCTCGGCCGCAGCGCGACCGTCGGCTATGGCGTGGACGACCAGGCTCGCGCCTTTCCGTGCGTCCCCCGCTGCCCAGATTTTTGGGTTGGAGGTATGGAAGGTACCGGCAGTCCTTACGTTGCCGCGGGGGTCCAGTTCCAGGCCGAAGTCCGCCACGACACCGTCCTGCACCACGTGGGTAAAGCCCATGGCCAGCAGGACCAGGTCGGCACCTATCTCGAAGTCGGAACCTGGGATTTCCTTCATGTTCCACTTGCCGTCCTGTTCGGTCCATTCCACACGGCAGGCGCGGATGGCTTCAACCTTGCCGTCACGGCCGATAAATTCCTTGGTGCTCACGCTCCACAACCGTTCGCAGCCTTCCAGATGGGAACTGGAGGTTTTGAGCACCTTGGGCCAGAGCGGCCAGGGTTCGGAATCGGGACGGTGCTCCGGGGGCCTGGGCAGCACTTCTATCTGCGTCACCCGGGTTGCTCCCTGGCGGTTCGAGGTTCCCACACAGTCCGCGCCCGTATCGCCGCCGCCTATTACTACGACGCGCTTCCCCAGCGCGCCTACCATCGATACGGCGCCGTCCTCGCAGGATTCTCCCGCGCAGGAACGGTTCTGGAGCGAAAGGAAATCCAAAGCCTGATGGATGCCCTGCAAATCACGGCCAGGAACGACAAGGTCCCGGGCATCCCGTGCGCCAATGGTCAACAGGACTATGTCGAATTCCTTCTCCAGGGTTTTCGCCTCGATGAAGCGGGCGGGCGTACCGCCGGTACCAAAGGCGTACACGCCGGACCCGACGCGGGTATTGACCTCAAAACGGATTCCCTCGGCTTCCATGATCGCCATGCGCCGCTCGATGAAACCCTTGTCCAATTTGAAATCCGGGATGCCGTAGCGCAGGTAACCACCCATCTTGCGGTCTCCCTCGTAGACGGTGACCGAGAACCCGGCCCTGTTAAGGTAATAGGCTGCGGAAAGCCCCGAAGGCCCCCCGCCCACGATGGCGACCTTCTTGCCGTTCCGGCGCAGGGGTGGCCGGGGAACCACAAGGCCCAGCTCGAAGGCCTTTTCGATAACCGCCAGCTCGTTCTGCCGTATGGTGACCGGGTCATCATTTACCCCCAGGACGCAGGATGCCTCGCAGAGCGCGGGACAAACACGGCCGGTGAACTCCGGAAAGGGATTCGTCTCTTCCAGGATTTCCCAGGCCCCTTTCCAGTCGCCCCGGAACAGGCGGTCCTGCCATTCGGGCATGACGTTCGAGACGGTACACGACCAGAGGCAGAAGGGTACGCCGCAATCCATGCAGCGGGCGGCCTGAAGGCGGCGTTCGTCGTCGGCAAGGCGCAATTCCACTTCGCTGTAGTCGTTTACGCGCTCCTCCACAGGCCGGTACCCGGCGACCTTCCTCTTTATCTTGAGAAAACCTTTGGGATCGCCCATTACTTATGCCCTCACCGCGATGTCTTCCTGTTCCCGGATTTCGAAAAGTTTCCGGTCCAGTTCGGCCAGCTTCATCTGCTGGAGCGCCCGCTTGTATTCGACGGGCAGGATCTTGATGAACAGGTCCTTGTGGCTGGTCCAGGCGTCGAGTATGCCCTGGGCGTACACCGATCCGGTCCAATAGACGTGCTTGCGTATCATTTCCTTGACGAAATTCTCGTCCTCCTCATTGTCCAGCCTGGAAAGCTCGACCATGCCCTTGTTCAGGTAGAACTCGAAATCCCCCGCCCGGTCCAGCACCCAGGCGATTCCGCCCGACATGCCTGCCGCGAAGTTGCGTCCTACCCTGCCCAGCACCACGAGGCGGCCTCCGGTCATGTATTCGCCGCAATGGTCGCCCGTTCCCTCGACGACGGCCATGGCCCCCGAGTTGCGCACGCCGAAACGTTCCCCTGCTATGCCCGCCGCGAAAACCTCACCGCGGGTGGCGCCGTAGAGGGCGGTGTTTCCCACGAGTATGTTCTCGTTGGTCTTGAAGCGTGAACCCGCGGGCGGTGCTATCACGAGGCGCCCGCCGGAAAGGCCCTTGCCCAGGTAGTCGTTCACGTCCCCGGATACCCGGAAAGTAACGCCCGGGGCCAGAAAGGCGCCGAAGCTCTGCCCCGCCGAACCGGTAAAGTCCACGGTTACGAAATTGTCCGGCAGGCCGCCCTCGCCGAAGCGCTTGGATACCTCGTAGCTGAGCATAGCGCCCACAGCCCGGTCCGTATTCTTGATGGGCAGTTCCATGGCTGCCGGAATCTTTTTGTCCAGTGCCCGCAGGCAGCCCTCTATCAGGGTACGGTCCAGCACGTCGTCGATCTTGTGCACCTGGTCCTGCACGCAGCGGGTAGCCTCGCCACCGGGAATATCCTTGGGCGGTTCTGCCTTGTACAGGATACGGGACAGGTCCACCGTGCCGGACTTATCGCCGGTGCCGGCCTTCGCGCCGGCTACGGACTTATCGCCGGTTCCGGCAACCTGTCTAAGGAGATCCGACCTTCCCACCAGCTCGTCGAAGCTGCGGAAACCAAGGGAGGCCATCACCTCGCGGGTTTCCTCTGCCAGGAAGCGGAAGAAGTTGACCAGGTGCTCGCTCTTGCCGGTAAAACGCTTGCGCAGTTCCGGGTCCTGGGTGGCGACCCCCATGGGGCAGGTATTCTCGTGACACTTGCGCATCATCACGCAACCCAGCACCACCAGGGTGGAGGTTCCGAAGCCGAATTCCTCGGCCCCGAGCAGGCCGGCGATGACTATGTCCCGGCCGGTCTTGAGCTGGCCGTCGGTCTGCAGGCGCACGCGACCGCGCAAGCCGTTCAGGGTAAGGGTCTGGTGGGTCTCGGCCAGGCCGATTTCCCAGGGCAGGCCCGCATGGCGGATGGAACTTTGCGGGCTGGCACCGGTCCCGCCGTCGTAGCCGGAAATCAGGATGTTGTCCGCGTGGGCCTTGGCCACACCCGCGGCAACGGTGCCTACCCCGGTTTCAGACACCAGCTTGACGCTGATCCTGGCCGTGGGGTTGGCATTCTTGAGGTCGAAAATCAGCTCCGCCAAGTCCTCTATGGAATAGATATCGTGGTGGGGAGGTGGCGATATCAGGGTAACCCCCGGCGTGGAATGCCGGGTTTTCGCGATGAGCGCATCCACCTTGTGGCCCGGCAACTGGCCGCCCTCGCCCGGTTTGGCACCCTGGGCAATCTTGATTTGCAGCTCTATCGCATTTGCCAGGTAATTGCTGGTGACACCGAAGCGTCCCGATGCCACCTGCTTGATGGCGCTCCTGGCCCAGCTACCGTCCGGACGGACCCCGTAGCGCTCGGGCTCCTCGCCGCCTTCGCCGGAGTTGGACCTGCCCTTGATGGAATTCATGGCAATGGCCACCGTCTCGTGGGCTTCCTTCGAAATGGAACCGAAGGACATGGCCCCGGTGGTGAAACGCTTCATGATGGCTTCCACCGGTTCCACCTCGGCCAAGGGCACCGCTGTGGCGGACACAAAATCCAGCAGCCCCCTGATGACGTGGGGCGTACGGTTCAGGGCATTCGCGGCGGCGCTGAATTCCTTGAACTTGGCGTAACTGCCGGATCGGGAAGCGGCCTGCAGCAGGTAGATGGTCTCGGGGTTCCACGCGTGCTTCTCACCATACTTGCGCCAGCGATACTGGCCTTCGTTGTTCAGGAGCCTGGGAGCCACCGAGGCGGTCTCCCCCTTGAGCCTAGCCGAACGGAAACGCGCGACAGCCTCGTCCTGCAACTGGGAAAAGCCCAAACCACCTATGCGGCTTGCGGTTCCCGCAAAGCAAAAATCGATGACCTTGTTACCCAGTCCTATGGCCTCGAAAATTTGGGCGCCGCGATAGGAGCGCAGCGTGGAGGTTCCCATTTTCGAAATGATCTTGAGCAGGGCCTTGCCCAGCCCTTTCAGATAATTCTTTTCAGCGTGCTCGTAATCGCCGGACCGCAATGCATCGGTTCCGGAGTATAAATCTGCCAGTACGGCGAGGGCACCATAGGGTACGACGAGGTCGGCACCGTAGCCAAAGAGCAGGGCGAAGTGCATGACTTCCCGGGGCTCTGCGGATTCGATGACGATGGCGGCTTTCATGCGCCTGCCCGTCCGTATCAGCCCGTGATGGACAGCCCCCGCAGCCATCAGGGCCGGGATCGCGCACCTGCCGGCTTCGGGATCCAGAGCAGCCCTATCAGAAAGCACTATCATGGTGGCGCCAGAATCCACGGCCTTTCCGGCTTCCTCCACCAGACGCTCGACCGCAGCCTGGAGGGCGCTCGGCGATTCGGATGCCGCCGACGCCGTGCTGAGGGTCGAAGGCACGTAGAAAGTGGCGTCCAGGCTTTCCATGCGGTAAGCCGCGTCGCCCCAGTGTCGTATGCTGGCGAGCTCGTTGGGGGTGATCACCGGGTTCAGCACCTTGAGCCGCCGGCAATCCTCCTCTTTCTCATCCAGCAGATTCCCCTGCCGGCCGATGAAACTGGTCAGGGTCATGACAAGTTCCTCGCGGATGGAGTCTATGGGCGGGTTGGTAACCTGGGCGAACACCTGCTTGAAGTAGTTGAAAAGGTTCTGGGGTCTGTCCGAGAAGACGGCGATGGGTGTATCGGTACCCATGGAACTGGTGGGCTCCTGGCCTGTCTCGGCCATGGAAAGGAGCAGGGTTTCGCGGTCCTCCCGGGAATAGCCGAAAGCCCGCTGCATGAAAAGGACTTCCTTGCCCAAGGGCAATTTGGGTTGCAGCTGTTCGGGGACGGGCGGGAGGCTTTCCAGCGGAACGACATTCTTCCTGACCCAGGCTGCATAGGGTCTGCGCCGGCACACCTGGCTCTTTACTTCGGCGTCGGGGATGATGCGCCCCTCTTCCAGATCCACCAGAAGGAGCTT
>CAXNJE010000100.1:0-11987 GCA_964202565.1 Breznakiellaceae bacterium
TCGAGCTGGGCATACTCCTGCCGGAAACCGTGGAAATCGCAGTCTCACTTTTGGGCGTGGGTGATAACCGTTGCGCCGATCTTCCGTACAACGCCCGGGATGCCCTTGCGGAGTTCAAGGCCCGGGGTTTGCTGGGTCCGGTGCTGAGAAGCCCCACGGATACTTCCTCTAATACTTCGACGACCGCATCGGCGATGGCGGCGCGGGGCAAACCCCTGATTTCCGTGAGGGACCTGCACTTTTCCTACCCCGATTCGGGGGAGGCTCTGAGCGGAGTCTCGCTTGATCTGTTCGAGGGCGAATTGCTGGCTGTTGTGGGCAGGAATGGAGCGGGCAAGAGTACGCTATCCAAACTGCTGGTGGGCCTGCTGAAACCATCCGGGGGGGTCCTCGAATTGTTCGGCAAGAGTGCCAAGGCGTGGAAAATCCACGAGCTGGCCGAACGGGTATCGTTGGTTTTCCAGAACCCCGAACACCAATTCCTCACCGATTCGGTGCGGGATGAGATCGTCTATTCCCTTTCCTCCAAGGGTGTCGAAGATCCCGGGGAAATCAAGCGCCGCACCGACGAGGCGCTGGACCGGATGGAACTGGGAGCCTTCGCCGCCTCCCACCCGTTCGCCCTGTCTGCCGGTATGAAGCGGCGACTCGGGGTAGCCACCATGTTGGTGGGCAATCCGCAGGTGCTCATCGTTGACGAGCCTACCTATGGCCAGGATGCCCGCATGACCCGCACCCTGATGGCCGTTCTGGACGAGTTTCGCTCCAAGGGTGTGTCCATCGTCATGATCACCCACGATATGCGGCTGGTCCAGGAATACGCCGACAGCGTGGTTGTGCTGAACGAGGGCCGCATAAGTTACGATGGCGAACCGGCTCAACTGTTCGATCGCGGTGACCTGCTGGCCCAGGCGCGCCTTCGACCGACCATCCTGCAGGATCTCTTGTCGCTGTATCAGGCAGGGGGTGGCGTCGTGGAAGGCTCGTTCAGAAAAACTGGGGACTTCATCGCGGCGTTGGAGCCTCAGACTGCATCGGGAGCACTCAATGTCAGGTAGCACATATTCACTCGCATTTACCGACCGCGGTTCACTTCTGAACAGGCTCCATCCGCTGGTCAAGGTTGCCTGCGTGTTCACCGCAGCCCTCAGCCTGTTCTTCTTCAAGGACCCGCTTTCCGGGGCTATCCTTTTTGGTGCCCTGCTTCTGGTAGCCCTGCTGGCGGGCAGGATTCCACCCAGCCAGATAATCGGGAGCGGCAGGATAATTTTCCTTCTTGGACTACTGCTGATGGGTTTCCACTTCTTCATGGATCCGGGAAAGGAAGTGTACCGGCTGGGCTTTCTGAGCATCACCGATGTTGGACTCAGGCAGGGGCCGGTGTTCTTTTTCAGGCTTTCCGCCGTGGTGTTGGCCAGCTTCATCCTGATCTGGACCACGGATACCCGGGACCTTATGATCGCCCTGGCCCGCGCCGGCATTCCCTACCGCATCGCCTTCGCCGTTTTTCTGGCACTGCGGTTTTTGCCCCTTATCCAGCGCGAGGTGGAAGCCGTCAAGGCCGCCCACGCCATCCGTGGCCGAGCGGTAAAATCCGGCTTTGCCCACCGTTTTCGTCTGTGGCGCCGGTATATGTTCACCATCCTGGTGAACGGCCTGCGCAAGGCCGAATCCGTGTCGGTATCTCTGGAAACCAGGGCCTTCGGGGCATCGGACAAGCGTACCTACATGAAGGAGACTACCTTCAGCCGCTTTGGCTGGATCGCCTTTGCGCTGACCCTGTCCTTTACCGCCGCTCTGGTTGTACGGGAATACCTGTAAGCCAGGTCCGATACTGATTGCCGGCTCTCATACTGCCTCACTCTTGTGCATGAGGAAGGCAGGTATTATATTTAATCAGGGTTGGTACTTTCTTGAAGAGACTGTTACATTTCCGCACAATCTTGGGAATATATCTTTTTCTCCCGATGGTAATTATCGCTGTTTTTGTTGCATGGGTAATGCAGATAAACGGCAAAGCGGCGGTCCAGGACGCAGCATTATTGTTTGGAGACGAGACGATTGCACACATCCGCACCAGGGTCGACCAATTCCTGACAGTTCCCCAATTGATCAATACGATGAACGCCGAAGCCATACTCATGGGAAGGATAGATGTTGCTGATCCGGAACAACTTGAATCGTTGTTCCTTTCAAGGGTCCGGTATTTTCCATCCGTAACCAGCGTGTATTTTGGCAATACCATTGGTGGGTTGGTAAACGCCGGTCGAGAAGGTCCGGGAGGTTCGCAGTATGTCATTCGCACGGAGAACTTCAAGGAGGGAGTCTTCCGCAAATACGCGATCGACGAAAAAGGGGTCAAGACCGCAACGCTCAGTACCCTTTCCGATTTCGATGCCCGTATGCGCCCTTGGTATCTGAAAGCCGTAAGTACCGGGCAGGCAACATGGACCGATCCTTTTGTTCTGGCGACAGGACAGGACAAGGCCATTTCCGCCGTCCAGCCTGTCTATACTGCGGATGGCTCGCTTCTGGGGGTTTCTTCGGTAGACGTATTCCTTTCCCAGCTGAATGAATTTTTGACGAGCATGAATGGCATGTTGGGGGGATTTTGCTTTATAACCGACCAATCCGGTTCTTTTGTAGCCTCTTCTTCAAGCTTGATCGACATGGATGCAATTGCGCGACAAGGGCGGAAATTGAAAAGTCCCGAAACGCACGGTCAATTCAGCCTGAATGGTGAGCGGTATTACGTTAATAGGACGCCCCTATCCAAATCGATCGGCCTGGCTTGGTATATTTATACTGTCTACCCTGAAAACGTTTTTATGTCCAAAATTGAAAAGAATGATGGATCCCAATTATTGGCATTGGGAATTGTGTTTCTGACGTGCCTGATGCTGACGCTACACATTGCTCATGTATTCAGCAAGCCCATCCACCGATTGACCGAATATACACAGACCCTCTCAAGGGGCGAGTGGCCTGGCGTGCTTCCTACCATGGCCATATACGAAATGGATAAGCTGAGGCAGTCATTCGATATAATGCAGGGAGAATTGAAGCTGTTGATTGATCGTCTTAATGAGGAAATCAAGGAAAAGAATTCCGCTAATGAAGTGATACAAAAACTCCTGCAAGACAAGGAACTCCTCTTACGGGAGGTTCATCACCGCATGAAAAACAATATGAACGTGATCGTAAGTCTTTTCTCCCTGCAATCCGGTATGTTGGACGATGAACGGCCGAAGCGGGTTCTTTTGGACGCCCAGACGCGCATGGAGTCAATGATGTTGCTCTACGACAAATTGTATTGTTCCGATTCTTTTATAAATATCGATGCGGACAGGTATTTTTCTGAAATTCTTGACCAATTACAGCTTCAATTCCAAAAAAAATCGGTGATGATCGAAAAGCATCTCGAGAGCATTTCCCTGCAGTCAGACCAGCTCATGCCCTTGGGAATAATCGTGAACGAATTGCTTACGAATGCATACAAATACGCCTTCGCATCCGGTAGCGGTACCATTTTTTTGGGACTTGAAAAAAAGGATGGGCAGATAATCCTGACCATTTCCGATGATGGTGTAGGTTACGACCCGGCTCCCGAGACGTCGGAAGCAACCGGATTCGGTACCCGGTTAGTCCGTGTTCTTGTCGGTCAGATAGGTGGGTCCCTCTCCATAGATGGTACAGGAGGGACGAGCGTAGTTGTGACGCTTCCTATACCGCTATCTTGAGTACGATTTTCCGGTTCGCATGCTTTCCATCCAGGTCGCAGGAGGGCTTGTGCGCGTCCTGGGGAAAGAATAACGCGAAGACTCCAGGTGTCAGGGGAAGCGGAACGGTGCCTTTGGATGGATCCTTATAAAATGCTATATCCTTTTCTTCGTTGAATGCCTCGGAGATTTCCAGGGTTTCGCGGGGGGCACAGTAGCAGATTTCCTGGCCTTCCAGGATGAACTGTATATCTATGTACTTCCTGTGGGTTTCGTATTTAGCCACGGTTATGGACTTGGTTTCATAGGCCTGCACGAGTACGATGACGTTGTCGCCATCCACTGGATAGCGGCCTACCGCCAGTTTGTCCAGATTGTTTGAGGCAAGGTACGCGATAGCGTTATCCAGGTTTTTGGAGATGCCCTTGTAGCTTCCCAATTTTTCCAAAGTGTCGTAAATCATTTTTCAAGCCTCCCTTTGTTTCGCTGCTGCATCCAGATTGTCTCTAAGGAACTGATTGTTGGCCTTGAGAACTTCTTTCCAGTTATTTTCGCCTACATGCCAGAATTCGCCTACGAACATGCGAACCCCCAGCTTAAAAGCTTTTATGCTGAGAGCTGCAAAATCCACGTGCCCCTGTCCATAGGGAACTTCCCGGTAAATTCCGGGTTTGGTTTCTTTAAGGTGGACAGCGGATAGATGCCCGCGCCCGGTTTCCAGGTCATCCAGCACTGAGGTTTTGTATTGGAGGGCTGCATTGGTGATGTTGCCGGAATCGGGGTAGACCTGCAGGTAGGGGGAGTCTATGCGGTGTACCCAATCCATGGCCTTTCCCACGGTGTTCAGGAACTCGGTTTCCATGGTCTCGAAGGCCAGGGTAATCCCTTCCCTAGCGGCCATCCGGGTAGAAAGCGCCAGGTTTTTGGCGAAGTTTTCGCGGGTGGTTTCCGAGGAGGGCTCGTAGTACACGTCGTAACCCGCTATCTGGATGATGCGCACCCCTAGCCGTGCTGAAAGGGAGACGGCCTTCTGCATGATATCCAGGCTCTTTTGCCGTACAGACCCATCCGGGTGCCCCAGGGGAAAACGCCGGTGCCCGCTGAGGCAGATGGATTTTATGGGGATATCCGTTTCGAGTTGGGCTTCAAGCAAAGCACCAATCTCAGCCTTGGACCAATCCAGCCGGGCCAGTTTCTCGTCGCTCTCGTCGACGGAAAGTTCCATGTAGTCAAATCCCGCCGTTCGGGCTTCCGCCAGCTTTTCCTTCAGGGAAAGGGTGCCGGGCATGCCCTTCTCGTATACGCCCAGCAGGTATGGTTCCATCGCTATTCTCCTTTGCCGTACCCCGCCATAGTACCGGCAAGAGCTGGTTTTGTCAGGATGGGGAAGGGACATATTGTATTCATCCAGATATTGATTATATTGATAATGATTCTGATCTTGATATTTCAGGAGGCTTTTATATGGCAGATACCTCATGGGGCGACAGAGACGCCCGCGGGGAGTGGCAACCCGATGAACTTCCCAAACCGAGTCCGCTTTTTTCCTTGCCCTGGAAACCGCTGAAGGTCCTGAAGTATCTGTTCGGGCCGGTAGGCTTCCTGTGGCCCTACAACCTGGCGGTCGCCCTGCTCGCGGTCCTTTCCTGGGCCTACTTCACCCCGTCCCTGGAACGCACCGCTACCTTTGGCATCGGCTGGATGGCAGAAATCTACCTGAGGAACGTGGTGTTGGTTGTCCTGGTTGCCGGTGCTTTCCATCTACGGCTCTATATCAACAAATCCCAGGGGCTCAAATACAAATATACCGACAAGTGGATGGCGACGAACGACCCGCGCTTCCTATTCAGGAACCAGACCTGGGACAATATATTCTGGAGCCTTACCAGTGGGTGCCTTATCTGGACGGCCTATGAAGCGGTCACCCTCTGGGCCTATTCCAACAAGCTCATCCCCTTCGTGGATTGGCGGACCCATCCGGTTTATTTCGTTTTGATGATGATCGGGGTAGTTTTCCTAAGACAGTTCCATTTCTTCTTTGTCCACTGGGTCAGCCACTGGAAACCCCTGTTCAAAATTTCCCATTATCTGCACCACAAGAACATCAATATCGGCCCCTGGTCCGGCCTGTCCATGCACCCCATCGAGCATCTGCTCTATTTCTCCGGGGTGCTTTTCCACTGGATCATTCCGTCCCACCCCATCCACGCCATCTTCCACCTGATGCACGCCGGGGTTACACCCGCCCTTGGACACACGGGCTTCCACCGTTTCGTAACCGTGGGCGACAAGAGCATGTCCGCCGACAATTATTTCCACTACCTGCACCACAGGTACTTTACCGCCAACTACGGCGTGCAGGACGTGCCCCTGGATTACTGGTTCGGCACCTCGCATGATGGTTCCCCGGAAGACCACGCCAGGATGATGGCCAAGCGGGAAAAGGGCAAGAAGAAAGGCTGAGCTTGACCTGAGGCGACGGTGTGCGGGGGCGGGGAACGTGGATGGGCATTCAGATTTCGTGAAAGCCTGAACTACCCTTCCTGCGCACCTCGCAACTCGTACTACGCACCACTCAACCAGTTATCCCCGGTATTTTTTGGCCAGGTACGAGTAGAAGGTAATCCACTTGTTCTGTACCCCCCTATTACCTACCTTCCAGGGGCATTGGGTCGGGGTCCAATCCAGCGGATATTTTCCGTCTTTATCTTGCTTGCTTTCCAGCAGGTTCCAGGCGGACTGCAATCTTTCATCCTTTCCGTAGCCCATCCTGGCCAGGCTGAGGAGTATCTGCAATAGTCCGGAATTCCACAGGAACGGGAAGGAAAGGATGAGCACATCCTTGTTGACTGGTCGCAACCTGTCGCTTCTCGTAAAGATCCCATTCCGGTCGAGGAAATAGGCAACAAGGTTCGTGCAGGCTGGATGGTCCCGGTATTCGGGTCCCAATTCGGCAAAGGCTTCCAGGGCTTTTACCGACCCACGGATACAGCTTTTCGGTTTCTTCCTGCCAGTCCGCTTTTCATGCATATCGCACAGATAGCCGCCGTCGTGCCTGCAGGACTTCAATAACAGATCGACCGACTTCATCAAGCGCCTGTCATCACGGTACCCGAGTTTGATGAAGGTTTTTATATTGTATCCAAGCAGGCAGGAAAGGTGCATGAGCCAGTCGCCGTCGGCTGCCTGGAGGTTCAGGTAACGCTCCGCGGCTTTTTCAATTAGTGGATTCTCCCGGGTAAGGCCGAGTTCGGAAAGAAAGGCCAGACAATAATGGGTAGTCGCCGTACTGGCGTATTCGACGCCCGCGCCGATGTATTCAGTCGTGCCTTTTTTCTTGTGGAGCCAATAGCCATCGGGGTGCATTTTGGCGAATAAGTTTCTGACCGGTGCGGATTCCAGAATCTGTCTTTTGTAATCCGCAAGTTCAGGTGAGGTAAATTCGTGACCCAGCAACTCGGTACGGGTTCTGAATCGCACCGAGGGATCGGAGGGTTCGAGCAACCAGTCCTGGACTGAACTCAGCATGTCCTACTCGCTGATATCGCCTGAATGCACAAACTTCATGTAGTCTTCCCGCCTTGGGGTAAAAACCTCCACCGCGACGGAGTCCTCGATGATCTCCGCCTTGTGCCTGAGGTTCGAAGCGATATTCCAGCTGTCACCGGGAAGCAGGATGCGGGGCGTACCCTCGATGAATATCTTCATCTTTCCCTTCACCAAATAACCAGACTGCTCGTATACATGGGAATGTTCGGGGAGGGCAGCGTCCTTGTCGAGCAGGAACTCGCTCATCAGAGAAGCAGCACCATAATTGAGCGTCTTTATTCGGATGCCGGGCAATACTTCCACGTAACCATCGGGGGATTTCGTTCCGAACATTTCAGCCTCCTATGGCACCGATTATAGCAGGCTGATGGGTATATGCAATCTATATTCTGATGCTGAGCCTTCTCCTTGTTGATTTTATTTGTCAACTTGACAATTAAAACGATAAGGCGTAGGTTTAAGCCATGAAGACCTTACCTGTAGGCGAGCTGAAGGCCCAATTCTCGGAAGTGCTGGAGAGGGTGGGGCGAGGCGAAAAAATCGGAATACTCTATGGGAAAAAAAAGAAACCAATTGCCATGATAGTACCCTACCCTGAAACAGAAGAAAAGAAAGAACGAAAGATAGGAGTACTGGACCATCAATATGAAATCTGTTTTTCCGATGACTTCAAGATGACTGAAGAAGAGCTTCTGAATCTAAAATGAAATACTTGCTCGATACCCATACATTTTTATGGTCGGTCGCTCAATCGGAAGTATTGCCTGATAAAGTACAAAGGGCAATCAAGGACCCGGATAACGAAATTTTCATCAGCGCTGTCACACTATGGGAAATCTCAATCAAGGTACGGATAAAAAAGCTTGACCTGGGTGGCTTGCCTATCGAGGATCTGATTCTACTAGCTGAGGAAATGGATTTTCAACTGATCGGGCTGACCCCTGAAGAAGCACATACCTATGGCGATCTGGCCGAGAATACCCATCACGATCCATTTGACCGGATGCTTATCTGGCAATCGATACGAAGAAGTATGACGATCATCAGTAAGGATGCGGAATTCAGGAAGTTCAAGGAATTTGGCTTGAAAGTACTCTGGAAGTAGGGAGAAGCTGCAACCGATGTAGCCCCCGGAATTCTACCTTTGACGGAGATTTCTTGTGAACGTGCTAATCCCCGTTAGACCCTGACCGAGCCCCGGAATCCCCTGGCGCCGTAATAGGAGGACGCACCATTGTGATACACAAAGACGTGCTCGTAACGACGGTCGCAAAACAGGGCACCGTCGAGCTTCCTGATCTCAGGTGGTGTTTTTACCCAGCTTGATGTCTTCAGGTCGAATTTACCAAGCTTCTGCAACTCACGATATTGTTGTTCCGTCAGCAGGTCTATCCCCATGGAAGTTGCCATGTCGATGACGTTATTTTCCGGCTTGTTCTCTTTCCGTGTTTCCAGGGCCTCACGGTCATAACAAAGACTCCTGCGTCCTTCGGGGCTTTCTGCCGAGCAATCAAAGAAAATGTATTCACCGGTCTGCGTATCAACACCAACAACATCCGGTTCGCCGCCAGTTTTTTCCATCTCGTACAGGGAAACCAACTTTTTAGGATTGGATTTCAGCCTTGACAACACCCCGGACCATTCAAGACCTTCATGGCGTTTCATGTTTTTTTCAAAACGGACCCTCAAAGTTTCGAGAAGCTCTTCGCGCTGTTTAGTTTCCATGTCTGCTCCTTGCTCTTCACCAAAGTATCCACTACAAGTATGTAGGGTTTGCTCGTTCAAATATATTCTAATAAGCTAATGTGAATGAAATATTCTTTGAGATGGCCTTGGAGTATATCATGAAAGTATTGGTTCTTGGCGCTAGCGGCGCAACCGGAAGATTGGTTGTGACGGAATTGATCAGGAGACACATCGAAACCAGGATCGTCGTGCGGGCAGGAGTAACTCTGCCTTCTGAAATTCGGAATGATCCGTTCATTGAAATTGAAAGAGGGAATATCACCGATTTCGATAATCAAAAATTGGCCAGAGTCATCCAAGGATGCGATGCGGTGGTTTCTTGCCTTGGCCACAACATCACCTTCAAGGGCATGTTTGGAGCACCTCGCAATTTAGTGTCCGACACGGTTAAAAGAATAAGCGGGATAGCCGAGGAAAAAGCTGTGGGTAAACTGAAACTTATTCTTATGAGTACAACGGCTTATACGAATACTGTCGCAGGGGAGAGGAATGTACTAGGGGAAAAGATAATTCTTTCAATGCTCAAAATATTTCTGCCTCCCCATCGCGACAATATCGAGGCTGCTGATTATCTGCAGAATAATAATGGAAAAGATAATGGGAGACTGGAATGGGTAGCAGTTCGTCCGGACACCCTGGTCGATGAAACCGGTGTGACCCCGTATAGTGTACATGAGTCTCCTGTCCGAAGCCCCTTATTCGATGCCGGAAAAACGAGCAGGATAAATGTTAGCGACTTTATGGTCGATTTGCTGGAAACGGAGACAACATGGCTGAGATGGAAATTCAGGATGCCTGTTATCTACAATGAAAATACCAGATAGAACGTTTCATGGTTTCAGGTAGCTATCCAGGAGGCTGAAGAATTCCTTTACCAACCTGTCCCGCTGTTTCTTGTCTATGTTTTTTTCCAGAATCAACCGCGCGATCAGGCCGTAGGCAGTTGTCCATATAATTTGCGCGGTCAATTCAGGGTCGGCTTGCCTGACCTTTCCGGCTTTCATGGCCGATGCGAGACGTCCGGTCATGATTTCGAAGGTAGCTGATTTTTTGGAAATCCCCCGGTCAAGCACCGAGGTCTTTTCCAGTATGCTGTCGATGTCGGCGAGCAGGGCAAGCTTGGACCAGGAAGGGTTTTCGAGCATGAGGTCGAAATAGCGCAGGTAAAATTTCTTGAAACCCTCGATGGGTTTTTCCGGATCGAAAGGAGTATCCTGCATTCGCGCCAGAATCCGCATGAAGCCGTCTTCCGCGACAGCCCGGATTATATCTTCCTTGTCGGAAAAATAATGGTAGATTACCCCGGTGGAATATTCGATGCGGGACGCGATCTTCCGTACCGAGAGGGCGGCATAACCCTCCGTCGTCAAAATCCCGAGGGCCGCACCGACTATGTCCTCACGTATGCGGTTTTTATCCCGTTCCTTCCTTTCAGGGATTCCCATCTACGCGGCCGCCTTTTCCGATTTTCCTTTCATGATGATACCGTAATTCCGGAGGATGTATATGAAACCTACGAACACAATTACGGCAAGCGAAAGGAACACCATCATATCGGCCATGCGGAATGCCGGATCGTTCTTGACGAGCATGGTCAGACCCATGGAATTGACGGCGACGATCATGGTGATGAAGAATCCGTAGAAGAGGAACTGCACGGCGGCCGTCTCTTCCGGCCGGGTCCATAACAGGTAGATGCTGAGGAAACCCAACGGGATGGTAAAACCGAGGTCGAAGTAGCGTATGAGCCAGAAGGCTGCGGGGACTTCACCATAGGCGCGCGCCGTGCCGGTTGTAATCACTTCCTGCACTTCCTTCAGCCACATAAGGGCGAACATCAAGAGGAAGATGGTGAGGAACGCGGAATAAACCGCCAATGGCTTTTTTCGGAAGGTGGGCTTCAGCGTTTTTGGAAATATTGAGAGCGCGTACAGCAGGGTTATCACCGAGGCGATCAAAATGAATAGAAAATGCCAACTATATTTTTCACTGTTCCCAGAGTACTGAGTGGAGCTCCATTCAAGCCCGACGGTATAGCTGAGCACATAGTAGATAAGGTACAGCGGAGTCGAAAGGATGAGGAATCTGGAATATTCCTTTTTCAGGATGAGCGCGATTCCGCCGACAATGGCCAGGACGCTCAGCAGGACCAGGTTCACCAGGTCCTGTCCCATGATCTGATAGATGGCGGTCGCCGCGGTCTTATAGCGGATTATGCCCAGGAGCAACGGACCCAGGACGGCAAGGTAGACCAGCAGCAAGCCGGTGGCCACGGATAGCAGTCCGACCAAAATCCGTTCATGCGAAAATCCGAACCGGGAATCTTTTTCAGTCTTCAAAGTTGTCTCCTAAAATATCGATGATTATATATATAACAGTGTTATGTTTTATGCAATAGGATACATTGCATCCCACTATTTTTTATTGGCCCATATTCTCAAATGCCCTGATCAAACCGTATGCGGCAAGCTGGACTTGTTCAGGCGTTGTACCACGACCAAGGGAGAGTCTGACGGCTCCCAATGCGGATGCCGGGTCCATACCCATTGCGATCAGGACTCCGGAAGGTGTGTCGATACCTTCGTGGCAGGCTGACCCGGTGGATGCCGCGATCTCCGGAGTCGCTTCCAGGATGTGTCGGCCCAGCGCATTCGGGAAGGAAATATTCAGTGTATTGGGGAGGCTTTCTGTCGGGTGGCCGTTAAGGTGGAGTCCTGGGATGCGGGCAGTCAGGATGCTCAGAAGCATTTTGCTGAGAGCCCGTTGGTTGGCAGCTTCCTCTACCAGCCTGATTGCGGCGATTTCGCAGGCCTTTCCCAGGCCGACGATGTAAGGCACGTTTTCGGTGCCCGGCCGGAGTCCGCGTTCATGTCCTGCACCGAGGGTAAAGGGTTGAATCCTGGTGCCCCGGCGTACGTAAAGCGCGCCCACACCCTTGGGTGCGTACAGTTTGTGGCCTGCGATGGATAGGAG
>CAXNJE010000101.1:0-11905 GCA_964202565.1 Breznakiellaceae bacterium
GGAGAGCAGGGTCTTGAACGCGCCGTACCCTGCGGGTATAAGGCTCGCCAGACGGTCGGGGGAGGCACCAAAAGAAGCGGCCATAAAATAGACCTGGCCCGCATCCTGGTTGTTCAGGGTGATGGCCGGAAAATCCGGCTGTATGTCAGCTTCGGCGAGCAGACGGCGTCCATCATCGGTGACGTCGATGGAAAAATCGGCTATGCGTCGCACTCCGGATTCCGGTTCCGCTATGGTGAACCAATCCTCGTATCGGACCCTATCCCTCAAACCCCAATCTGTTTCCGAATCGCCGGAGGGCAGCACCGATACTTTTCGCTTTCCCAATTCCTTTCCGTCCCGCAGGACGACGATAGCCCCGTCTTCCCGGGCCAACACCAAGCCCCCGCCGGAAAAATTCCATGGTCCCTCCGCGAGTTCCCTGTTCTCCACGATTTTTGCAGGAATCAGTTCCTTTCGGGAAAGGTCGCGGAAATAGCGTCCGGTCCATCCGGACAGATGCACTCCGGTGATGGCGTTCAATTCCGTCCTGGCCGGGCCGGGAGCCGCTTTTGCAATAAACGGCGCTTCCGCGATGAGTATGGAAACGTTCGTCAGGCGCCGTCGGATTTCGTACGCATCGGCTGCGGTAAAGGTTGGGGCTTCGTCGCTGCCTCCCCCGAAATAAAGGAGATCCGGATACCTGGGAGCAGCCGCCAAGGACCGGCGTCTTTCGGTTCGCGGGGCACCAAAAAGATCGGACTCTGTCCAGCCAGCCCGTTCGGCTCCATCCCCTGTTTTGTCCTGCACGGTGCTTTCTGCCTTCAGGTACCCCAAGGTCCAGAGCAGGCCGCTTGGCCAGCCAAACGTGGATTCCGGAGCCGATGCGTCGTACAGAAGGGCTTCAAATTTCATTCCCACCTGGACGGATCGTAGGATGAACGGAATCGAAATCAACAGGGCAACCAGAACCAGAGCCGCTATCAGGGTGTTGCGGAACGAAAAGATGGCATGTTTCATGGCGGTATCCTCGTGATATGTATATACTATACCGGGAGAATGAATCATGCGAGCCGGAAGGAAGGTGTTTATAACAGGAGCTGCGCTCCTGTTTGTCGTGGCTGGGGCAATTATCTTGCCCTGTCCGGTATCCGCCTTGGGGTTCGGATCCCGTAGTATCGTATTTGCCGGTTACCGGTGGCAGGTCAAGGAAAGCGGGGTTCCGGTGGGACCGATGGCCAATCTTTTTGGCGGGTCTGCCAAAAACGTTTCCGTAGACAGGTCCGGATCGCTCATTATGCGGATTATCAGGAACAAGGATTCCTGGTACGCGTCGGAAGTCGGTTTGGACCGCTCTTTGGGGTGGGGGACCTACACCCTGCACTTGCGGGGCTTTGTGAATCGCTTCGATCCCAACGTAATCCTGGGCATTTTTACCTGGGATAATGAACCGGAAGAGGCACACCGCGAACTGGACATAGAATTCTCCGAATGGGGCGGGTATACCACCCCTGATAACGCCCAATTCGTCGTCCAGCCTTGGGACGAAGAGCTGAATCTCCATCGGTTCCGTTTCGATCAGGTGTCGGCAGATTTTAGCTGTTCCATCGAATGGAAACCTGGAAGGGCGCATTTTGCACTCTGGAACGGGCATGGCCCAAAGCCGTCCCCCGGAGCCGCTTCCCTTTACAGGGAGTGGACCCGGACGGGGTCCCTGATTCCTTCCCCCGGTAAGGAACGGTTCAGGATCAATTTTTATCTGAACAATGGTGCCAGCCCAAAGGATGGGAAGGCGGCTGAAATGGCGATGACCGCCTTTTCTTTTGAACCGCATTATTGAGATGGCAAAAGAGGTATGGATGAGCGAGACTCCGGCTAACGAACAAAATGCGCGCAATGCAGCTAAGAGGATCGCCGAACTCGAAGCCGATCACATACGTCTGATCAGGATGGGTGATGCCCTGAAAGCACAGAATGATTCGCTCCAACGCATCATAAGCACCTTGGAGGAACGTATGATCCGTTGTCCCCTTACAGGGCTGTACAACGAGAATTTTTTTCAGGAATACATGCGTGGAGCCGTCGACATCAGCATGGATATCCGTGCCGATGGAGTTCTCCTCTTCATCTCCATCGATAGTCTGCGGGAATTGAATATCCGGTACGGCACCGACGGTGCGGACGAAACCCTTAAAAAATTCGCCGCCTACCTGCCCAATCTCGTTCCGGAAGAAGCCGTCTCGTTCCGCCTGAGCGGGGCTCTTTTTGCATCCTACATCGCCGGAGCGGAAAGGAATTACGGCGCATCCCTCGCCGAACGCGTCCGGGCAGGGATGGAGGCCGCAGATATTTTTGTGGAAAAAATCACGGTTTCCATCGGTGTGGTTGCCATGTCGGAGTTCATGGAAGACTCGGGGGAGGATCGCAACATACTTGTCGACAGGATTGTGGACTTGGCCAAACGACGCATAGGCCTTGCCCACCGGATGGGTGCGAATGCGGTGTGTGCCACCAGCGATTTAAACGTGGAAGCCGAAGGTCATCAGGATGTCCTTCTGGCCGATGCAGACGCGTTCCGCCGCAATCTGGTTTCCAACCTGCTCAAGTCCCGCGGATTCTCTGTTCACGAAACCGCATCCGGCGCGGCGGCTATGGAGCTCGCATCGAGATTGCTGCCAGCTTTGGTGATCAGCGATCTTGCCCTTCCTGGGCTGGATGCGATTTCATTTCGCACCCGCATGAGGGAAACCACTGAACTTACGCGCATTCCGTTCATGCTTATTACAGATAGGAAAAGCGCTGATATCGCCGCCCGGGCCTATGCTGCAGGTGTCTCTGTCATCCTTCAACGGCCGGTGCTGATTGACGAATTCCTTGGACTGGCGATGAATCTGGCTGTTGGGAGCAACCCCCGTGGACGTTGACATCCTTGCTGTCCTTGTCCTTATCGCGGTACTCGTCTTGGTGAACATATTGTCCGTAATAGCCTTGTTCGCAGGGAAGCATTGGTTCCGTGCAAGGTACCTGCTCCAAGCCGATTTCAGGGAAGGCTTTCATGGTTATCTGGGGGGTGGATCGCTCCCCATCCTGCCGAAAAGACATTTCAAGGTCTACTTGTTGGAGTATTCCCGCCTTTGCGATGAGATCGTTGTTCCCAGCGAACTCAAAGATGCGGTGTTCTTGGAATTCCGGGCTCGGGGGCTGGATAAAAAATGGCAGAAAGCGCTTGTTTCAGGACGTGCTACGAGCAGGATGGAGGCCGCATCCATACTCAGCCTGTTCGGAGACGAAGCCTCGGTCTCCCTGCTCATGGAGCGGATGGAAACGGAAAAGTCCTTGCTCATCCGCCTGCGTATCGCCCACGCGCTCGTACGGTCCAATGCGGTACAGGCGATTCCTGTGATCTGCCGGACCCTGACCGGTGGGAAAGCATGGTATCGCTACAGGCTCATCGAAATAGTGCTGGGTTTCGGGAGCGATCTTCGGGAATATCTGGAAGAAAGGCTCGACGCGGGAGATCCTGCCGTTTTACCCTTGGTCTTGTCTTTCGGGCGCCGCTTCATCAACCCTACTATTTTGGAACACCTCGTCAAGGCCGTGCATTCAGGTGGCGAGTTCGCCTTACAGGCCGCAAAAATCCTTGCGGAAAGGTACCCCGAATACCTGAACGAGGCGACTTTTCTCGGACACTCCGATCCGGAGATTCGCTCCCTTGCCTGGGCTTCCCTTGCCAGGATTCCGAATGCTGAAACCTTGGGGCGGCTGCTCGGCACTCTCGGGGATAAGGAAATATCCCGGCGTATCACTGAGGCTATCGGTGACGTCCTGCGCCGTACACCATCCTTGCTTCCTTCAGTCATGTCTGCTTTCAGGGCGGCGGTACCTGTGGACCCCATCCGTGCGGATGCGCTGTCCGATGTCCTTGCATCGCGTCTTGACTATTTCATATACGGCGGCCAACCCGTCAATGAACTTCTTGCCTTCCTTATTACGAGGAAGCGCCTTGCGACGCTGGATTCGTTTTTCCACTCGAACCGCAACGCGAAAATTGAAGAAACGCTAGTAGATCTACTTCAAGCCATAATCCGTGCCCGGCCTGCGTTGGCCATGGCACTCGCGTCGGGTTTGAATGCCACCATCCTGGAAAAACTCGGGATACCCGCAGCCCCGCAGCCAAAAAAGAGAAACCACCTTAAAATCAGCGTTACCCAAAAACTATTCCTTTGGATATTAGCCGCCTTCTGCATCCTTTTTCCCATTGGCGCATTTGCCCTTTTTCGCTTCGTTCCTGGGGAAGGCGGTCTCTCGTTCATCTCGCGCTATGTGCTGTTCTACAACTATATGTTCGCGTATTACTCCATCGCGATAAACTCGATCTACTTTATCTTGCTCGTCATGTCCATTTTCGGCCTTGTCAGGCAACTAAGAATCTGGGCTCAGGCCCGGGCCTCGTTCCTGCTTGCCGACCGCATGCTACCGCCCGTCTCCCTCATAGTGCCGGCCTTCCGCGAGGAGAATTCCATAGTGGACAGCGTGCGTTCCCTGCTCTCCCTGGATTATTCGCAGGTGGAGATCATCGTAGTCTGCGACGGATCTCCCGACGCGACGCTTTCGCGCATCACCGATGCTTTCAGTATGGAGCGAAGCGATGTTCTCCCGCCTGCGGTCCTGCCCAGCGCACCCGTCCGGGGAGTGTACAGAAGCGAGAAATATCCCTATCTCGTCGTGCTGGACAAGGTGAATGGGGGCAAGGCAGATGCGTTGAATGCTGGTATCAATTTTGCCCGCCACGACTATCTGTGCTGTGTCGATGCCGATTCGCTCCTCGAAAGCGACTCCCTTCTCAAGATCATGTATCAGGTCGTATCCACCGACAAGGAACTCGTCGCGTGTGGTGGTAATATTCTGCCGGTGAACGGCTGTTCCGTGCGTATGGGGGCCATCGAAAAGTACGCGCCCCCTAAAAATCCGCTCGCTCGTTTCCAGACAGTGGAATACCTACGTGCTTTCCTCGCTGGCCGGATGGGCTGGGCGTACCTGAATTCGCTCCTGGTAATTTCCGGTGCTTTCGGGGTATTCCGACGGGATAGGGTCATCGAGATTGGCGGTTACCTGACAGGCGAGGGTACGGGAAAATTGGATACCGTCGGTGAGGACATGGAATTGGTCGTGCGCCTGGCCCGGCATATGCGTGAGAAAAAACTTCGCTTCAAGATTGGCTACGCCTTCAACGCCAATTGCTGGACCGAGGTTCCCGAAGATTTCGGCAGCCTCAACCGCCAGCGTAATCGTTGGCATCGGGGTTTGATAGAAATCCTGCTGTACCACCGGAAATGCGCTTTCAACCCGCGCTACGGGCTTCTGGGACTGGTAGGTTTTCCCTATTACTGGATCTTCGAGCTCGCAGGACCCTTTCTCGAGACCGCAGGCTGGCTGGCTGCGATCATTGCAGGGGTCATGGGCTTCCTTAATCCTTCTGTCTTACTTCTTTTGTTCGCTTCGACCATCGTATTCGGGACTGCAATCTCGACAGCCTCCCTTGCCATTGGAGAATTCCGGGTCATGTACTATTCGCCCCGCGAGACAATCAAGCTATTGGTATTCTCGATCCTTGAAAATTTTGGATTCCGGCAGGTTATGAGCATTGCGCGCGTGTTCGCCTACTTCAGCATACTGCTGGGGAGTCGTGGCTGGGGCTTGATGAAGCGCAAGGGTTTCTCGTCATGATCAGCAAAAATCAACTGAAATTCTACGCCTCGCTAAAGGACCGCAAGGTCCGGGCGGAAAGCGGGCTGTTCCTGACGGAGGGTCATAAAATCATCCAGGAGGGACTCAAGTCCTCCTGCCCCTGCCAGGTCGTGCTCGCCCGCGAAGGGTTCTTCGGCCATAACGAGGAGACCGACCGCTTGTTGTCCACCCAGCATGTCGAGATTGTCGACGAGCAGGAATTCCGCAAACTGGCGGGAACGGAAAATCCCCAAGGCGTCCTTGGGGTGTTCGATTTCAGGAACCTTCTGATATCCAAACTGAGTGCGGAGCACCTGATCGTCCTGTTCGACCTGGCGGACCCGCGCAATATGGGCACCATCATACGTTCGGCGGATTGGTTTGGTTTCCATGAACTGGTAATCGGTGAAACCTGCGTGGACATTTTCAACGACAAGGTTCTGCGGTCCACCATGGGCTCGATCTTCCACAGCCGTTTCCTGCAATCTGCAGATCTTGCCGCAGATCTTGCCGCCCTCAAAGCGCAATACCGCATCTTCACCGCCGATCTGGGCGGCACGGATTACAGGTCGCATAAAGGTGCTGGTAAAAGTGCCTTCGTCTTTTCCAACGAAGCCCGTGGGCCGTCTCAGGCCATCCTGGAATTGACGGACGAGGTCGTCACCATTCCCGGGGAAGGCCAGGCCGAATCCCTGAATGTCTCCTGCGCGGCAGCGGTCATCATGGCGGGCATCGGAAAGATTTGAGTTCCTAAGCGCTTACGCGCCCAAGTGCAAAAGTTCCTAGAAACTGTTTGGCAACATCTGCAAAAAGGGCACGGCCCTGGAGTAATCCAGTTCCCCAAAACTGGCTCCCAAGTACAGACGGGCATAATATTCCTGCTGATGGTCCTTGTACTGTTTTTCCACCTGCAGGTTCCAGAACTGTATGCCCAGCTTCCTCGCCAGAAACCACTTTTCCAGCAATCTGGCAGCCCTGCCATTCCCGTCGGTGAAGGGGAGTATATGCGCCAGACGGAGATGCATGAAAGCGGCGTAGTAGAACACCTCGCAGATTTTCAGATCCTTGCCAAGCAATTCTTCGATCTCGGTAAATAGCTGGGACATGAGACCTGCAAGCCTGGTCGGCTCGGCAGGTTGGTAGCCGATGCTGTTTTCGCCTGCCATCCCCGCGGGTTCCGTCCTGTACACGCCCTGCTTAAGCTTGATGAGCAGGTTCCTTGCCAGTAGTTTGTGGGCGGAAATGAAACCAGCCTCTGTCAGGGGACTATCCTTGGCAAAGTTGTAGGCATCCACCAGGTCGTCTATTTCCTTGACTTCCTTGTTTTGGGATACCAAGGTGCGCATCTTGATATTCATATAGGAATTAAGGGTGAGGGAATTCCCCTCGATATTGGACGACCAAACCGATGAAGCCTGCATACGGAAACCAAAATCGAATTTCGTTTCGCAAAATACCTTGACGGCTTGTTCAAGATCAACAGTCAGACTTGCCGCATATTGATTGTAAAAAGAGTTATCCAGAAGATTCATTGGTGCATTATCCATTTTTTTGAAGAAAAATCAAATGGGTAGAACGGGATTCGGTTTTATGTAAGTCTCCCGGCCCGCTCCTGCCAGCGTTCGAGGAAGGAATCTTGTTGCCCAACAGGCAGAAATGACTCCCGGCACAAGGATTCGACCAAAGGCCAGGCCCGCAGGTAGCGTCCAATTACATTGCGGAGCACCTTATCCCCAACCCCCAGCTTCGCCGAGAAAGCCAACCAGTCTCCAAGACGCACCTGGGCTTTCTTGCCATTCAGGGTCAAGGCCGTCTCTTCGCTGTCGTCGGGCAGGACCAAGGCAGTCGAGACAAGATCGTAGGCTGGCGTGAGTTGCCAGAGGCCGCTTTGGGGACAGTAAAGGGAGAAATTCTTCAGGTGGAGGTCGGCGTTGCCCATCAACCATGCCATAAGGTTGAGTTCCAGAAAGCGCACCGCATCGAGCCCTGCCTGACGGGAGTAGGCGAGTGCTTTTGACGCGGCTTCCAGGCTTCCCTTGTATTTATCCGCGGAAGGCCGCTGGCTCAGTTGGCAGAAATCCTCTTGCGGCACCTTGGTGCCGTCGGGGGGGCGGTCGAAACGTCGGGTCAGGTAAACCAGTGTTCCGTCCATCACGCGGGCAAGTCCATGGGGAGCGGTGGGGAACCCAAGGCGTCGGGACAGTTCCATGCAGAATGCCTCGTTTTCGACCAAGTTGGGATACTCGTCGACAGGCGGCTTCAGGATAAAACGACCACCCAGGGCTTGCAGGTTCAGCCGCCTTGGTTCATCGGGGTGACGGTCGACGGATAGTTTTTTCTGTACCCCCGCGACGGATCCGGATGCGCGCAACAGGCTCAGGCCAGCCTCCGCCAAGGCGTTCATATCGATATCGATGGTCGGTACCACCGCCGTCTCAAAGAGGGCTTTCGCGCAGCGTGGGTGGTAGGCCGAATCCCGGGACGAATTGTTGGCCGAATATTGGGGCTTCTCCAGGGGAGCAAAACAGACCAGACATTTATTCACGCGGACCTACCCCGACGGCGCCCACCGTATCCCTGCAAAACGCAGAGAGCAGTCCGAACCGGTCCCTTGGGTCCAATTTCCAGTTTTGGGTTCCCAATTCAAGCAACCAGCCTTCCGGAATGAGGCCGTCGAAAAAGGCAAACAGGGTTCTCGAATCCCATGGCTCCCTTCGCAGGGGGAGGGTCAGACTGATTGCATTTTCCCCCGCTTCCACCCAGGTATCGGAATACGAAAAACGGTAACCCTCATCCGTTTCCTCCAGAATGCCCGCCACGCGGTCCTGGTAATAAACCAGGAGGCTACGCATCCGGTTTCCCCATCCTGACAGGGCCGGTCCGATAGCCAAAAAGCTTCAATACCTGATCGACCTTGTCCAGCCTGAGCGTCGTCTTGCCCTGTTCCAGGTCGCGGACGAAGCGGAGGCCGACACCTGCGGTCAATGCCAGTTTGCTCTGGGTCAGTCCGGTGCGTTTGCGTTCCTGTTTTACCAAGGCCGATAAGGGGTTGGAGGCTTCCTTCATATCAGAATAATATACCTGTTCAGGTATATTATCAAGGAATTATATGATATTGATCCCTATTGGGTATAATTTGGTGTGAATAGAATGTATTATACCCGAACTGGTATAATTAAGCTTATCGAAGCTCACCATCCTTCCACAGCTCATCGAGGAAACGGGACCAGTGGAGGATGCGGATGCCGTCGCTGGTTTCCCTGTTCGCCTCATCTAAGGAAACCATGATGAACCTGGTAAAAATGCCTTCTTCCTTGAGTGCGCGAAGTCCTTTAAGGTGTTTGTCCCCAACCCTCCGGGTTGATTTGACTTCAATGGCGGTATTCTCGCCGATAAGGAAATCCACCTCGCTTCCCCCCTGGCTGCGCCAGTAGCATAGGTCCTTGTGTATTCTCCGGTACGATAGCCAGCTTCTGAGTTCCATGGCGATGAAATGTTCAAAGGCCTTGCCGAATTCCGAGCTTCCTTCGATTAGCGCGGTATTTCCATGCAGAAAATTGGCGACCCCCACATCGAAAAAATAGAATTTAGGCGTCGCTACCGCCTTCCTCTTTGCCGATCCTCGCCAGGGTTCAAGCAGGAATCCAGTGAAAGTATCCGAGAGTATGCCAAAATACGAGCGGATCGAACTGACGGGTATTCCCGTGTCGTTGGCCAGATTGGAATAGTTCAGCTGTTCGGTATTGGATAAGCCCGCGGCCTTGAGGAAGCGCGAGAAATGGCTGAGGTTTTGCACCAACGCTTCTTCCTGTATCTCCTCCTTCAGGTAGGTATTGATGTAGGCATCGAGTTCTTCTTCGGGAAACTCGCTGGGATATACATGCGGAAGACCTCCATAGCGCAAGTATCTCTCAAGGTTGAAATCTTCTATTTCCGCGGAAACCAAGGGGAACAGGTAGGTCTGCCACGCCCGCCCGGCCAAAAGGTTCACGCCGCTGCGTTTCAATTTGCGCGCGCTGGAACCGGTAAGGATGAAGCGCACTTTCGTGGTCTCCAAAAGATTGTGGACCTCATCCAGCAAGGCGGGCAATTTCTGGATTTCATCGATGATGACTACCGGACTGGTCCGGCTCAGCTCCCGCACAAGCTCCGCCAACAAGGAAGGATTTGCGGCCAGCGGAAGGTAGGTTGAGCTTTTGAGCAGGTTGATGATGGCATCCGCACTGAATTGGGTGCGGAGCAGTGTTGTCTTTCCGGTGCTGCGGGGACCGAAAAGAAATTGTGATTTCTTTTCGGCCAGTTGGTGCATATCCAGGATTCGCTGATACATACTGTGTAGTTTACACGAAAAAGGCTAGAAATCAACGGCAACTCTAACGAATTCAGTCCAAATTCAGCGGAATGGATCCCGAATTACTGCTTCCGCACCGCATCCAGGAAGGCCAGGATGTTTTCTGTGGGGACGTCGTCGGGGACCGCGTGGGTGGGGGCGACTATGTAGCCGCCGTTCTTGCCCAGGAGTGCCATCAGCCGCCGGGTTTCGGCGCGGACCTCGTCGGGGGTGGCGTAGGGGAGGAGCCGCTGGGTGCTGATGCCGCCGAAAAAGGTGATTTTGTCACCGTACAGGCGTTTCATTTCGGCCACGTCGTAGACCTCGGGCTGGAAAGTGTTGTAGATGTCCAGCTTCATTCGTATCAGGTCGGGGAAGACCTCGCTGATGTCGCCGCAGGAGTGCTGGGCCACGAGCATGCCCTTGGACTTCACGTGGGCGTACATCTTGGACAACCGGGGACCTATGAAGCGGCGCCAGTGGACGGGACCCATGATGAGGCCTTTCTGCTGGCCCCAGTCGTCGCCAAAAAAGATGCAGTCCACGGGGTATTGGGCTACCAGATCCACCACTTTCAGGTTGTACTCCACTATGCGGTCCAACAGGGCGTCGGCGAAATCGGGGTTGAGCACGAAATCGATCAGGGTGTCTTCCATGCCCCGCAAGGACCAGGCGCGCTCGAAAAGGGAAAAGCCTATGGTGTACATGGTGTACTGGTTTTCACGCTTGGACACCAGGCGTTCGCACATGGTACGGATGGCTTTCTCGTCCGGCTCGGGGAAGCGGTAGTCGCCGAATTCGGGTTCGGTCAGGAGCGGCGTCTTGACCACGCCGAAATCGCCCTCCTGTTCACGGCACCAGACCACGCCGAACATGTCCCGTACCTCGCTGTTGCCGATATCCTCGATCAGTTCGTTGCGCTCCATGGCGATGGCGTTGCCCAGCTTGTCATCGAAAGCGGGATCCTTGAAGTAGGCGGCCAGCCGCTTATGGACCGCGTCGGTCAGTTCCAGCTGATAAGGGACGGTAGGCGGCGTGCGTTTGGCCAGGGCTTCGAGTACGAGTTGGCGGGGTGTCATGTCCATGTTCCTCCACGCTTTGACTGTAACGCTTTCCGTCCTTTTTGACGCGCACCGATTCAGCCGAAAGTATGGACATTCCGGCTGAATTGTCTCACTATTACTCCATGTCGGATCGTCTTTCCTTTCTGCTGAGCCCTGAAGTGTCCAAGCTCTTCAACCATTTTACGGGTCTTTTCGACGTCCGGATCGCCTACTATACGCCGGATGGACGGGAACTCGCCGTAGGTATGGACCGGTCCTGGTGCGACTATTGCCGCCTGCTGCGGGAGGAACTGGGGGACAACGCACTTTGCGTCCATGATGACCTAAGCGGCCGCGAGCGGGCCATGCAAACCCGGGGCCTGGTATCATACCAGTGTCACGGTGGCCTTCTGGAGGCGGTAAAGCCCCTGTATTCCAACGACGAGCTGATCGGCTTCATCATGATAGGCCAGGTGAGGACCGGTGATCCGCTACCACCGGCAACAGCTGAGCGCTGGATCGCGAAGCAGGCAATAAAACAGGCAGGCAAGCAGGCTGGCAAGCAGGTAGACACACGCCTGTCAGATGGTTGGAACGCAGTCCCCCTCATTCCACGCGACAAGATAAGTCACCTTCTGCCGCTGTTTTCTTCCCTTGTGGACCTGATCATCTCCCGCCACATGATCTCCATCCTGGGCCGCCATCCTTTGGACCCCATCATCGCCCGCATGACCGAACACCCAGCGGAACAACTGGACCTGGCTGCAGTCGCCGCTTTTGTAGGCAAGAGCCCCGACCGCACCGCTCACCTTTTTACAGAAGCCTG
>CAXNJE010000102.1:0-11792 GCA_964202565.1 Breznakiellaceae bacterium
CGCAATCCAGCCCGGTCGAGCTGGTCAACTCCAACAAGGTACGCAAGGAAAGCTCGCCCGAATGGGAGTCTATCAGCTCCGATGGAATCGAAGTCCCGCGATAGAAACGCAAGAGGCTATCCAGCGACGCCATTCCACAAGACTCATCCCAGGCTTGTTCGGAGATGGATGTAAAACGCAGGCTTTCCTTGTCCCGTAGATCCGTGGGCCACAGGCTCAAGCCTGCCGCCAGGAGCAGGCCGGTACCCAGGGGACCGCTCACTTGGGCGGGTCCCAGAAGCCGGGCAGGTAGGGCATGAAATAGATACTGGCCTCCGCTCGCAGGGCTTCACTGATTTCCATATTCAGCGCGATGATCAAAGGATCTGCCTTTGCGCTGCACGGGGTCACCCTGAAACTCATTCGGGAAATGCCACCCATATCGTTGACAAACAAGCGTGAATCCTGTTCAAGTTCAGAGAAATATATCTCTGTGGGTTCAGGTTCCCCTGTCGATGTCCGCACCGCCCTGACAACCCCATCCTTTCTGGTAAAATCATACCGGGACTCACCCTCGTTCTGGGTCTTGCCGTCCGTGTCCAGCACGACATATCCATAACGATAGGAAAAGGCATCCTTCTCAAAGTGCATCATCCAACGGTCGGAATCGTCATAAAAGACCTCGGCGCTTCCAGCGGAATATTTGACGCGGAAATGAGTCACAGTCCCGCTGTCGCGGGTCATCACGGCAACTCCCTTCTCGGAGTCGAGGTCGAGCAACCAGGATTCCATGCGCAGCCCATTGAGGAATACATACCGGTAGCGGCCTTCGCTGTAGGTTCTTCCGACGATGCTGGAAGAAGTCAGTCCTGTCGGGAGTGGCTCGTTGAAATATTCGTTACTGGCGCGTTTTATCAGGCCCTGCTCATCGAAATCGAAGGTTACCAAATCCTTGATCGGATCGCCTGGATCGCCCGGATAATCCAGGTAACCATAACGGGTGAACCTGTCCACTTCTTTAATCAAGGGTGGCCCTACCTGAGGGGCTGTATCCTTATTTACCTGAATGGTAAGGGGTGGTTTAGGTGCCGCTTCTTTTTGGGTTGTATCCGGGCTGCATGAAAAAGTCAGCAGAAGCGATAGGACTGCGGGAAGATAATGGATTCTCATCTGTTACTCCTTAGAGCCCCCGTCCCGCTATGTGGAACGGGGGAGCATGCTGTTTATCGGTTTATCTCACGTACAAATACGTATTCTGGCCAGCCTTGGTCTGGCCGGCAGACACTTTCGACAAGTATTGCATGGATTCATTGTTGGTACGTATGCAACCCAGGGTTGTTGAATTGATGGACGTCCCGCCGTCGTGGATATTGTACCCTGCATCTTTCTGCTGGACAGCATTAGCCACATATACCGTCTGTTTGTCCTTGGAGAGAATGGATCCATCCCCCGACCTTTGGACATAATCCTTGGCTGGCAGGTTCGCGTAGGTGGTTACGTTTTGAGTCGCGTTGGTTTTCATTTGAATCTGGCCGCCGTATGAAGTCGGACTCGCATCCGGCGTATACTGGATGGCTGTGACTTTGGATTTTCCCTCAGGAAAGGTAGAAGGAAAATAATTTTGCTTGTTACCCGAATTTGGCGTGGTAGTGGCGTTTGGTTCGGTACGGGACAGGATGTTGCAGGTGGCGGGGAGCGTTTTTAACACGCTGTCCTTTCCGTTGTTCGGGTTGGTGTAGACTACGGTGATGCTTTTCTTGGATTTGGAGAAGAAAAGGTTTAGCTCCTTGCCTTTCAGCCTCCCGGCTTCGGCCTGTCCGATAACAATACCGATAGGTGAGAAGGTTTTTACCCTGGTGACGACACCCTTTCTTCCATCCTCCTGGACCTCAGCATAGGAATGGAATGGCAGTAGCGTGTTCACAAGCAGGATTCCGGATGCGATGATTTTCCATCTGTTCATACATACCTCCGTAAAAGCTGGATTCCACACCCAAGGTGCGGAGTGCGGTATCGGCGGTAGGGTAGTTACCGCTGAAATCGCTGATAGCCGGCCGGCTTCACAGGAGGTACGAGGGGAATTGCGTTGCTGCTTCATGAATTCCAGTAAAAAGAAAATATTTTCTGCTTTTGATGTAAGTGATTTTGGGATTTCAGCCAGGCTTCATCCGTCGGGTCGCTTGACGCCAGCCGTCTCAATACGCAAAATAACAGGTATTCGCCATGTCCATCCTGACCCGGTCCGAATTAGCCAATTTATTTCCCCGCCGCATGCCGTCTTCCAGAGATGAGGCAGTTGGAATCGTGTTGGAACGGATCCTGTCTGGTGAGATCCATGATTTTAAGAGCCTGTGCATTGCCGCCGCGATCTGGCCGGAGGAATCGGCCAAACAGGTTGCGCTCTCGGTGGGTTTTGACCTTATCCGCCGTCTGCATTGGGGTTATTTTGCCAATCTCGATCCTGACCGGTATCCCCGGTTGTGGACCGAGTTGGTTATCCCCGATGAACACTATGATTTTGCGGGTGAGCTGAAACGGAATATTTCCCTGCCTAATTTATACATAGGCATGGTTGACCTGCACGGGTATACGAGTTTTTGCCGTGAAAATCGCAAGAATCTTAATCGCCTGGAACTTTTGGACCGGGTCATACAGGATGATATTCCCCTAGTGGTTGAACGGGCAGGAGTGCTGTCCCGAAGGGTTCGGGGGGATGAAATCCTTCTGGTGGGAGGGAGCGCGTCGGATACGATGGAGGCGGTGCTCTTGGTGGCGGAATTCTTCCACGAAGGTCGGGACCCCGCGTTGGATTGTGTTCTGCCTTCCAACCCATCGGCCGATTCCACCACTGTGCGCCTGTCTGCGACGGGTGGGTCGGGTTTCAGGGCTTCGATAGAGGCTTCGGTACCACGCTTCGAGGTTTCTGCCGGTATTGCGGGTGGCCAGGGCTTTACCGCCCTGGTGGTGACCCGGGACGGTGACCTTTCCGGCGATGCGGTGAATACCGCTGCCCGCCTGCAGTCCCGGGCGGGTCGCCTGTCTTCGGACCGTACGCGGGTGATGATCACCAACCATGTGCATAGGAGCCTGATGGCCGAAAAAACCAAGACCGAGTTCAATGTGTATTACCGTCTGCTCCACGCGATTGACTTCATCGATGCGGGCCAAGTGGATTTCAGGGGACTCCATGTTTCGGTGCTGGATGTGGTTTTTCCCCACGAAACGGATCGCAGAAGATTGCTGTACCGTGAATCCCTCGCAACCCTGTACGAAGCCATCGAGGGAGGATTGTGGAAAAACCGTGTCTTCGAGGATGCCCTGCAATTGGCGACCCTGGTTGCGGAGGGATTGGATAACGGAACGCGACGCGCTGTCGAGACCTACACCGGTGTGGCGAAAGAAGCTTTTTCCACGGAACGTTACGAGGAGGCCATTGAAGCTTTCAATGCCATCCTGGTAGCCATTTCCACTGAAGGGGACGCCTTGGCATGCGACTACCTATACGGCGTGTCCGCCGCCTACGAACGGATCGCCGCCGCCTTCTCCGAGGCCCTCGACCAGGAAACCACAGTCGTCTTGCCCATCCTGCTGGGTCAGAAGGAATTGGCCAACTATAATCTACTGGAAACCGGCCACCACGCGTACGTACGTTTCCGCGAAGCCGCCCGTCAAAAAGTGCGTAACCGGAAGGCACTTTGGTACCGTTGCGCAGACCAGCTCGGTCCGGATCTAGGCGTACGGCTGGGCGAACCAAAAAACTAGGCCCGAGGGCACCAAAAAAACACCCGGGTTACCCCGGGTGCCTCTCAGTTCCTTAATCTAACCTGTAGACTTACTTTGCCAGTCTCTTTTCTATCGCGTGCCAATGCGAAGCATCGGCAGTACAGAACGCGTTGGGCGCGTTCTGTCCCTGTAAACTTACTTTGCCAGTCTCTTTTCAATGGCCTCTAACTCGCCGACGAGTTCTTTGGGCATCTTGGCGCCGAACTTGGGATAGTGGTTCTCGCGGACGTCCGCGATTTCCTTCTTCCAGCCTTCGATATCCACGGCGAGGAGTTCCTTCATGTCCTGCTCGGTCACGCCTTCGGGGCGCGCGATCGCGTCGACGGTGGGCATGATGCCAATCGGGGTCTCGACGAACTTGGCGGTTCCGGCGCAACGCTCGAAGATCCACGCCAGGACGCGGGAATTCTCGCCGTAACCCGGCCACAGCCACTTGCCGTCCTTGGTCTTGCGGAACCAGTTGACGAAGAAGATCTTGGGTAGCTTGTCGGCGGTGGTCTTCTTGCCGATGTTCAGCCAATGCTGGAAGTATTCCCCCATGTGGTAGCCGCAGAAGGGCAGCATGGCGAAGGGGTCGCGGCGGACGGTGCCCACCTTAAGGTCCAACGCGGCGGCGGTAATCTCGGAACCGACGATGGAGCCGAGGAAGACGCCGTGCACCCAGTCGGTGGCTTGGTGTACGAGGGGGATGGTGCCGGGGCGGCGGCCGCCGAATAGGATGGCGGAAATCGGGACGCCGGCGGGATCTTCCCATTCCTTGGCGATGCAGGGGCACTGCTTGGCTGGGGCAGTAAACCGGGCGTTCGGATGTGCACCGGGGATCTTCTTGCCTTCGGCGTCCTTGGTACCCTCAACCCATTCATTGCCCTTCCAGTCGATGTTCTTGCCCTTGGGCGCCGGGTAACCGATCTCTTCCCACCAAATATCTTTTTCTTCGGTAACAACTACGTTGGTGAAGATGGTGTTCTTCTCGGCTGCGTACATCGCGTTGGGGTTGGAGGACATGGAGGTACCGGGGGCTACGCCGAAGAAGCCCGCTTCCGGGTTGATGGCGTACAGCCTTCCGTCCTTGCCGTACTTCATCCAGGCGATGTCGTCACCGATGGTTTCCACCTTCCAGCCGGGGATGGTGGGCACGAGCATGGCCAGGTTGGTCTTTCCGCAGGCCGAGGGGAAGGCGGCCGCGACGAACTTGGCCTCGCCTTTGGGGTTGGAAATCTTCAGGATGAGCATGTGTTCGGCAAGCCAGCCCTCATCGCGGGCGGCGACGGAGGCGATGCGGAGGGCCAGGCACTTCTTGCCCAGGAGGGCGTTGCCGCCGTAGCCCGAACCATAGGACCAGATTTCGCGGGTCTCGGGGAAGTGGGAGATATATTTCTTGTCGAGCGGAGCGCAGGGCCATTTTCCGCCGTCGTTCTCACCCTTTGCCAGCGGCTTGCCGACTGAGTGTAGGCAGGGGATGTATTCACCCTTGGTTCCGAGGACGTCCAGGACCTTGGCGCCGACCCGGGTCATGATGTGCATGTTCGCGACGACGTATTCGGAGTCGGTGATCTCGATGCCGATCTTGGCGATGTCGGAACCGACGGGACCCATGGAAAAGGGGATCACGTACATGGTGCGTCCCTTCATGCAACCCTTGTAGAGGTCGGTCATCGTGGCTTTGAGCCCGACGGGATCGATCCAGTTGTTGATGGGACCAGCGGCTTCCTGGGTCTTGGATGCGATATAAGTGCGGTTCTCGACGCGTGCGACGTCGGAAGGATCGGAACGGAAATGGACGCAACCAGGACGTTTCGCGGGATTGAGGGGCTCGGCCATTCCGCTGTCCACGGTGAGCTTGATCATCCGGTCGTACTCGGCCTGGGTTCCGTCGCAGACGACGACTGCGTCCGGCTTCATGAGGGCAACGGCGTCCTCGACCCACTTTTTGAGGTTTGAATGCTTAAGATCTGAGATTTGCATAGGTGCTCCTTGGAATGTGATGGGGCAACCTTCGATAGGCTTACCGGCCAAAGAGTACAAAAAAAATCGTAATTATGCAAGATGAGGAAGGTTCGAGGGGAATGTCAGGCTACGAGGTCAAAAACCATGCCGGAAGGGGCACTTGGCGCCATTTTGTAGGGCATCTGGACGCTTGCGGCCCGGGCCGTTCGGATTTGGGTTTCGTATTGGTCTATCATGGCGTCGATGCGGTCTTCACTGATGGGACCCGCTGCACTGAAAGCCGGGTCGGCTTTGGCCTTCATCTGGGCCAGCTGGCCAATCAGCACATCCAGTATTTTCAATTTGCTTATCGTCACTCCACGAACTCCTTCCGGAGCGGGAACACCGCTGACATGCTCGAATTGGGAATAGATGTATTGCGAGGGAGAGACGGGCAACGCGATCTTGCCTGAACCGTAACTGCTGTATGCCAGGCCGGTTGCGGGTAAATTGCTTATCGTCGATGTTCCGAAGATCATGGCCTCGTGCCTCCCGCTTTTAATATCGGCGGGAGTCACGCGGAGTATAAGAGAGAATTAATTCCGGGGGTTTTGCCGCTGCCACTCGGCTATGCGTACTTCCAGCCCCTCCGGCACGCCATTGCCAGCGGAAACCGAGGCATCCGCAGGTCTCGCCGGCATTCTTGCCCGGTCATGCAACCAGGGAAGCATTATGCGGTTTTTCAGTACAAGCCAATCCTTGGGCAGGATGTTTGGTGGCGACAGGAATTCCGGCGGCGGGACGTGACCAAGCAAGCCGGGATAGAAAAGCGGATAGACTTCCTCGTTCACCGTCCTCAGGGCAGAGAATCCGTCGGCAATACCAAAAACCCGTTCGATGGTGCGATACCGCTTGCTCAGCTCGAGCAGCTGCTTTTGGGATTCTTCCTTGTAGAACCATTGTACGAACGCATCCGCGGCGGCGGAGCCCTTGCCCTTCTTGCAGATACCCAGGTAGGTGGCGCCTTCCACCACCGGAATGGACGAATCCCTCGCTATCCAGCGAAAATCCAGGACTGCCCGGGTCTCGTCCTGCACCGTGAAAAGCCTTTCGCTGGTCATGAAGGCAAAAAGGATGCGCCCGCTGGAAGCCAGCTTGGGAGCGGGATCGTACAGATATTTGAAGGCGAAATCGTCTTCGGCGCCGATGTCGCCGTTGGCGTTGGCGGTCCATTCGCGTATATAGGTGATCGCGCGCTCCAGCGCCGCCGCGTCCCAGGTCAGGGGAGAGCCTTCACGGAAAGAAGCCCCGAAAAGGGACGCCAGCACAAACAGGAATTCGTCATCCCAGCGCGGCGAGAAACCCATGCGCGAGAAGTACGAGCCTACCTGTTCGTTATAGGCCTTTCCCAAAGCCTGGATTTCATCCGGCGAGAGGGTGAAGGACGTCGCGACCAGGGAGGAATTCTCGCGCGAAAAGATGAGGGCCGGAATATTGAAGGATACCGGCAGCAGATATTGCTTGCCCTCGATGTTTCCCAAACGCTGGAGGGAAGGGTAGAAAGCCTTCTCCGCCAGAAGCAGGTCCTCGAAAAAATAGTCCAGGGGTTTGAAAAGGGACCGGGTCGAAGCGCTTTTTAGCCAGCTGCCCACCACGATATCGGGATAGTCCTTGATGTCCTTCAGAGCCTGCGCAGGCGATTCCCGGTAATAAACTTCGAGCATGAAACGGGACTGTACACTGTTGAAATGTTCCGCATAGGCGACGAATTCCGGCCGGTCGGTCCACATGACCGCAACCTTGCGGTCCATCAGGGAGCAGGAGGACAAAACTGTGAACAACAAGGCGAGTAAAAACAACGGAAATGCGTTTTGTCGCATTATGGAATCCTACGGAGCGGGATTGCCGTTGTCAATCCACCGCGAAGGGTTTAGAATCTGAATGGATCGAGGGAGTTTTCCCTCGGCCCGTGGAGGGTTGATGCAGGTCAAGGATTCCGAAGTAATGCGTCTGATCGAGAGTATCGGCGACCATTACCGTTCAAACATTTCCAATCGTTACATCCGCCCGGCCTTGCTCCATCTTTCCTTGGATAATCAAGCATGGGATCTTATAGAAAACCTTACAGAAAAAAGCGAACAGTACCGCTATCAGGGTTTCCATCTGGACGAGTTGTACCAACAGCTGGCCGCCGCTGCCCGCTTTGTGGCCCTGGCCCGCAGGGATCTGGCGCCCACCTTGCGCGTACGCTTGGGCGCGTTGACCAAAAATAACGATTCAGACCGGGTGTTGCGGGATATGGCAATCAATAACTTCTCTTCCAACCTCAGACTTTTTTCCGACCTGGTCAACCAGTTGTACATCAAGTTGGTGGAACTGGACAAGGAAAATGCGGCTGGACGGATCCCCTTGTACCAGCAGGTACCCGAACTCGCCGAGCTGGGCCGACTGTTGGTTGAGTAGCAATCAGCTTTCTATGAGTCTTTTCAGGGTCCTGTCGTTCTGACGCCAGTCCTTGCCCACCTTGACGCGCAGGTCCAGCTCGGTTTTCCACTCGAAGACCCGATCCATATCCTTCTGGGCTGCCTGCCGTATGGCCTTTATCATGGCACCGCCCTTGCCCACCACTATGCCCTTCTGCGAGTCCCGTTCCACGATGATGAAGGCCCGCACCCACAGGCGTTTGCCGCCCTCGCGGAATTCCGTGTCCGCCACATCCACGTACAAGGCGTGGGGCAATTCGTCCTGCAGGCGGTTCATGGCCTTTTCGCGTATGAATTCGGCGATGCGGAAATCCACCTGCTGGTCGGTGTAATAATCGTCGGGATAGGCGGCGTGCCCTTCGGGGCAGAGGGTGAACAGCAGGGTCAGCACCTCTTCCAGCCCGTTTTTTTCCAAGGCTGAAATTTCCAGGATGCGCTGGGCGGGAAGGTCCGGGATGTGTAGCCCCAGAAAGTCCCGGGCGGCGGAGGGGCGGGCGCCTTTAAGGTCTATCTTGTTGATGGCAGCAACCAGGCGTCCCGCATAGGGCGCGAGCATGGTGGCGATGGCCAGTTCCTCGTCTCCGGGGGCGCGGCTGGCGTCCATCACGTACAGGATGAGGTCCGCCTCGCTGATGGCGCGGGAACCCACGTCCATGAGTTTCTTGTTGAGCTTCTTGTCCGACACATGGCGGCCGGGGGTATCCACAAAGACGATCTGGCCCGCTTCCCGGTTCACGATGCCGCGGATGGCATTCCTCGTAGTCTGTGGGACTGGGCTGACTATGGCGACCTTTTCCTTGCAGAAGGCGTTCATCAGGGTGGATTTACCCGACGATGGCCGGCCGACTACGGCCACGAAGGCCGCCTTTTTCTGGATTGTCTCTTTCTGCTCGGCTTCATTTTGCCCTGTCGCATTATGCTTTTCCTGCAAGGCGGGGGCATCAGCGGCTTGCGCGGGAATTTCGGCGATTTCGCCGGTTTCTTGTTCGTTCATCTGGGGCGACTATACCACGGGCCGGCCGTAACTGCTAGCGTAACACCAAGGCCTGCCAGATCTGGAGGGCCGGGAAAACCACGCAGACCACGATGAATACGATCTCGAGAAAGAGCATCTTGCGTTCCGCAGCGTCCGTCTTGGCCATGTCATACACCGACGAAAGCACGTCCAACCGGCGTTCTACAGACCTGGACCAGCCGTCGGTGTTGAAAATGGCACACAGGCGGTCGTAGATCTGTCCCAGATAATAGTCACCTATGATCTTTGATGAATTTTCCAGGTTCTCCAGTATGAAAAGCGCCTCGAAACGCAGCGACTGGATGCGGGCGAATTTTGCCAAAGGCGCGCTGGCCCGTTTTTTCTGACCCTGTCTTCCCAGTTTGGCTGTTTTGGCCGTTTCGTGGGTGAGGGCAGGAAGGTTGCTTTTGAAGCGGCTGCGATGGAATTTTCGCCGCAAGCGCTTCTTGCCGATTAGGCGGCCGTAATCGGTCAGGTCCTTCTCCGCCTCTTCCAGCCGGAAATCCAGCAACCGGTCCAGCGCGCGCAGCTCCAATAAGCGGTAATTGGCGTGCTCGACAATGAGCAGGATATCCTCGTAGTCCCCGTTGGGGTCGATTATCAGACAGCGGTCCATGTCGAACACGGCCAGGTCTGCGGTCGAATACGAGAAAGGCCTGCCCAAGGCCGCGCTGATCTGCGACTCGTGCAGATAGGCACCCTCGTCGGCGCCCACCAGGAGCGCCGCGGCGCTTTCACGATGCGAAGCGAGGTAGGCTTCGGGACCTTCGGGGCATTCGAGTAGACAAAAAGCCAGGTTGGACTCGCAGTCCCGCCGTTCTTCGGGTACGGGGTCAACTACAGCAGGGGCAACCATTTCCAGCACCCTGCGGAACAGCTCCTTGGCCCAATCCTCAAGGCTGTACCGCTTTTCATGGTCCACCACGATGCTTTCCCGCGTCAGTTTTCCCAGATCCCCCAGGCGCAGCCGTTCGCGGGCCCGGATGGTGACGGTGATGGCCCCATCGTCGTAAACCTTCGCCTCGCCAAGCAGTTGGCCCAGTCCATCCGCTGTCGACTTGTCCAGGGGAAATCTGAGGGGCCGCGGAAGGGAAAGGGAGGTGGGTGTGTCCCTTCTGAAGGCTGGTGTCTTTCCAAGGGTCGAGTCAAGGGCTGCCGCGTGGGAGATTGCCCGCCTTAGCTCGTTCAGGTTCACCGACCGTCCCACGTCGTGGATCGAAAGATAGACGAGTTCGAAAAGCCGTAATTCGCTGTCCTTGGGGTCCATCCTTCCAGTATAGCATGCACCCGATGCCGGCGTCCCGAAAAAGCATTTGACGGCCTCATGCAAGCAACGTACACTCAACCCAGCACATTATGGTAATTACAGGATGCGAAAAACCATGCTTCGAACCCCAAAATCTTCATGGCGGCTTTTTACCCTTGTGTTTGTGTGCGGCCTTGTCCTTGGCGCTCTCGGTGCCGCTCTGGTGTCAGGAAGCCGCAATGCCGCCGAACTCCGTGAACTCGGGGAACGAGCTGACCAGGTTGGTCGAGATCTCGGCCAGGCTCGCCTTGCTCAACGAGACGCTCAGGACCGAGTTGGCCGGCTCCAGGAAGAGCTCGGAAGACTTGGCTCTCTCGCTCGGGACCTCGAAATCCGAACTGGCCAGTCTGAGGTTCGAGCTCGCAGAATTGCGGACGGAGCTGGGCAGCTCGCGCTTGGTATCGAGCGGGCTCGCGACGAGTGCGGAGAGCTTGGAGAAGGAATCGCTCGCGCTCAGGGAAGCGCTGAGGAGAGCGGACTCCTCCTTGCTGAGCTTGGAAGCATCCTTCGCGGATTACAGGACGACGGCGGAAGTCCGAACCCGCACCCTTGAGAAATCCGGGGCGGCAAGCCGTCTGTGGGGCTGGCTGGCATCAGGCCTTGCCGCTGCAGGCTGGACCGCTTTCATTCTGGTGCTGGTGTTCTGAATCGAGCGTCCCCCGCTTTTTTCCGCATTCCTTTTTTCCGTACTCTTTTTTCTCCATCCCCTTGCATGGCCTTGAAGTTGGCATATAAAATTACGCCCATTATCAAGGAGGCCGTCATGAAAGATACGATCGCAGAGGCACGGAAACCGGGCGAACGCATAGCCCGCCTGCGCGAGACCCATAAGCTGACGCGGGAAGCGCTGGCAGAACGGAGCAACATCCCCGTGGCCTTGCTGGCTACCATAGAAGACGGCGGTTTCATGCCCGATCTGGCCCCCTTGGTAAAGATAGCCAGGGCCCTTGGTGTGCGCCTGGGCTCATTCCTGGACGACAGCAACGAGCTTGGCCCTGTCATCTCCCGCGCGGGCGAGACCAAGCCCACCGTGCGATTTGCCGGCTCTTCTTCAACGGGTTCCAACACCGTCGGTGCTGCTGCCGGCAGCCTCAATTTTTCCGCCCTGGCGGCGGGGAAGGGCGGCCGCCACATGGAGCCCTTCCTGATAGACCTACAAGCAGGGGGACAGGCCGCTTCCGGTTCTCCCGTTGCCGCGTCCAGCCACGAGGGCGAGGAGTTCATCCACGTACTTTCCGGCAGTGTGGAAATCCTGTATGGAACGGACCGCCATCTTCTAGGCCCGGGGGATTCCATTTAT
>CAXNJE010000103.1:0-11588 GCA_964202565.1 Breznakiellaceae bacterium
TTCCTCACGAAGCCGCGAACCTTGAGGCGGTTGCGTACGATACCCTCATTCTGGAGCAGCGCGGCGATTCTGGCCTCGTCGTATCGGGCCATCTTTTCGGGGTCGAAACCGTCGAAGGCGGTCCGGTAGTTCTCCCTCTTTCGCAGTACCGTAATCCAGCTCAGCCCGGCCTGGGCGCCTTCCAGGAGGAGCAGCTCAAAAAGCTTGCGGTCGTCCCGCAAGGGGCGTCCCCACTCCTCGTCGTGGTAGCGGATATAAAGCGCGTCGTCCCCTGCCCACGGGCAACGGAGCCGGCCGTCGGCTCCTTGGATTGTTCCGGTGTTCATGCGAGTCCCTCAAGCAGTCCGACAATACGCTCCAGTGGTGCCACATCGTCCTCATCGAACTGGGCGAGCTTGTCCGAGTCGATGTCCAGCACGGCGATCACGTGGTTGTCCTTGAGCAGTGGCAAGACGATCTCGCTTCGCGACCGCGAGTCGCAGGCGATATGGCCGGGGAAGGCTTCGACATCGGGAACGACGACACTTTTACCCGAACGCGCGCAGGCCAGGCAGACGCCCCGTCCCTTCAGTACCTGGCAGGCTACTGGACCCTGGTATGGCCCCACGTGCAGTTCGTCCTCACCGGCGACGAAGTAGAAACCCGTCCAGCTATGGTGGCCGAGTTTTGCGTGCAGCAGGGCGGTGATCGTCGCCATCCCGGCGATAAGGCTTGGGGATTTTCCAACGATGAGGGGCACAAGTTGATCGTACAAACGTTTGTATCTGCCTTGCCGGTTGGGTTCCTTCATTTTGGGTGTCCTCCAGAGAATGGGATTCGGCTTGGTCCTTGGCTGCGTTCAATCAACCAGTATATACCATCATCCTGTGTCAAACATGTGGCGAAGAATGATGGAGCGGACGTATCCTTGGATAGCGGGCTTTAACAGGGGAGACCTGGCTTGTACGAGGAATGAAATTTGTTTCCCGGTTATTGGAACTCGCCTTCCCACACCGGAAACCGGCCGTGATGCTCCGTACCGGAAACCCTTTCGTCCTACCCTTGGTTCTGGGCCTCTTTCTTAAGCGGCAGCAGCCAGGGCGGTAAGGCAAGCCTGAATTCAGCCCTGCCGCGCAACCACACAACGACGCTTTGCAGCACAATGAAGATGTACAGCAAGAGTCCGCTGACTATGGACTGAAAGTTGGAGTTGACGCCCGCCGCGCGGATCAGCTCGTTGATTGTCAGAAGGGTCAATGCACCTACCGGCGAGCCGAACAGGTTCCCCACGCCGCCTGAGAGCATCGTGCCACCTATTATGGACGCGGCTATGGCTTTCATTTCGAATCCCGCCGCGTTTCCGACATTGCCGGCTCCCGTCGTCATGATATACACGAAGCCTGCGATACCGGACAACAATCCACATAGCAGGTATGAGTGGAATTTCGTCTTCTTTACGTTGATGCCGAGCATCAGGGCGCTCTGGCTATTGCCGCCCACGGCGTAGAGATTCCGTCCAAAACGCGACCACTTCATAAGGAAGACGAGAAGGAGAACAAGGACCCACACGACTACGGCGCCGAGCTTGATTTCAAGGGGGATGAAATTGCCCAGCCTGTTGCTCGTACCCAGCCAGGGTATCACTATCTCAAAATCCCGCAAGGAAACGAAATCCGGCAGGGTCACGTTGAGCGGATCTTTGTGGATGGTCGTCAACAGCCCGTTCGCCAGGAACATCCCCGCCAGCGTTATGATAAACGGCTGAATCTCAAGATAGGCAATGAGAAACCCCTGTAGGAGACCGAAAGCAATACCTATGCCCAGCGCTAGAAGTATGGCAAAGCCGACGCTCCCTCTTCCCGATTCCAGCAGTACGGCGCAGCACATGGTTACCAGGCCGGTCACCGCACCGACGGAAATGTCGATGCCGCCTCCTATCATGACGATGCTGATACCGAGCGTCAGGATGATAAGCGGGGCGTTCAGGCTGAACAGGTCAAAGAAGGTCTGGAACTGCAGGAAACTGCCCGGATAACGTAGAATGGCAAACCCGTACATCAGTACGAATATGACCGCGGCAATGAGAAAAAGGAGGTTCGAGTTCGATAGCGCATCTTTCGGTTTGACTGCCTGTAGTGGTCGCACCCTACGCCTCCTGCTTTGCGACGTCCGGTACGTCAGTCTCCGGCCCGTTGCCGCGATTCGCTCCGTCCCGCAGCCGGCTTAGGATTTTCGCGGCAAATTCCCTGACCACGGGCGACGCGACCATCATGAGGATGATAATGAATACCGCCTTGAAGGCCTTTATCGTCTCGGTGCCTACCTCCAGCCTGAGCAGGGTCCTGTTCAGCATCTCGATGGTGTACGCGCCGATAATCGAGGCGGAGATGCTGAACTTTCCGCCCGAGAGCGCGTTTCCGCCTATCGCCACGGCGAGAATCGCATCCATCTCGACATACTTGAGCAGGTTGACGCTGTCGTGGCGCCCCGCCTTGGTGACCGCGATGAAACCTGCGACCGCGGTACAGACTCCAAGAATCATGTAGATCAATAACTTGATCCTTGCCGGGTCGATACCATTCAGGCGAGCCGCCTTTTCGTTGATTCCCACAGTCTCCGCATAGAGCCTGAGGTTTGTGGTCTTGAGTAACACTGCCACGAACGCGATGAAGACGGCGGTCAGGATTATCGGGGTTTGTATCGGCACACCCGGTATCACGCTGCCGATCTGCCCGGTCAGATCATTCGCCAGCACAGGAGACAATTTGCCGTCGATCATGAAGGCGATGGACCTTCCCGCCGTGAACAGTATGAGGGTCGCGACCATTGGCTGGACCCGGAATATCGAAACCAGAGAACCGTTGAATGCGCCGATGACTATCCCGACCACGCAGCTAACGAGGAAGCCCGCCGCGATGGTCCACCACGTGATAGCACCGGCATGCAGGAGAACCTGGACGAATACGGCGGAAGTGATGGCAGCGGCCACACCCACGCTTATGTCCTGCCCACGTGAGGCCGCGGTAACCAGGGTCATACCTATTGCAAGGATAACCAACTCCGAGGCGCCGAACAGTATATTCGGTATGTTCCCGTACAACGCGCCGTTGATCACGCTCACGCTGAAGTAATCTGCGCCCTTTATCAGGTTGATCACAATGAGGATCGCCAGAACCGAGAGGGGGAGGAATAGATGGGATACCTGTACTTTCGCCCTGACCATGCTCATACTTCACCCCGTGCAATCACGTCCATGACGTCTGTCTGCGACAAATTCATTCCTGATAATTCTCCGACAATGTGACGGTCTTTCATGACGATCAATCGGGCGCAGGTTCGGAGCATTTCCTCGATTTCCGAAGATATGAATGTCACGCTGACTCCGTCTTCCGCGAGCTTGAGAACAAGTTTTTGGATCTCCACCTTGGTTCCAACATCTATTCCCCGGGTAGGTTCATCGAGGATAAGGTATTTGGGGTGCGTGAGAAGCCAGCGGGCAAGGATGACCTTCTGCTGGTTGCCACCGGAAAGGGATTTGATCGGCGTGTTGGTGGATGCGGTCTTGATATTCAGACGTTTTATGTACTCGTCGGCAAAGGCTTCCGCCTGTTTCCGCGAAAAGGGCCTGAAAAAACCTTTCATGACCTGCAAGGCCAGAATGATGTTGTCCCGTACCGAAAGGTCCGCAAGAATTCCGTCACCCTTTCGATCTTCGGGAAGATAACCTATTCCCCGTTTCATCGCATGTATCGGCTCGCCGATTTTCACTTTCTGCCCATTCATTCTGGTGTCGCCACCGGTCACTTTATCCGCAGCGTAGATTGCCCGGGCACTCTCGCTGCGCCCGGATCCGAGCAACCCGATGAACCCATTCACCTCACCTTTCTGAATCGTGAAGTCAAAGGGTTTCACGCCGGCGGCGCTCGAAAGACCCTTAGCCTCGAATACGGGTACGCTGTCTCCGTTCGCGGATGGCGTATGTTTTTTTATTTTTTCGACATCCTCAAGCGCTTTTCCCATCATCCTGGATACAAGCTCGAATTGGGGAAGCGAAGCCGCCTCGTATTCGCCGATCAACTCTCCATTGCGGAGCACCGTAATCCTGTCACTGATCTCATACACCTGATCGAGAAAGTGGGTTATGAAGATGATCCCCACGCCCCGCGACTTAAGTTCGCGCATGAGCTCGAAGAGTTTCCTCACCTCGTCCTTGTCGAGTGAGGATGTCGGTTCGTCAAGGATGAGAATCCTGCAGTCCATATCGACAGCGCGGGCAATCGCGATCATCTGCTGGACCGCAAGTGAACAGCTTGAAAGCTCCTGGGTCGGCCTCGCGGGAATACCGAGGGAGTGGAGCAGTCGTGTCGTCTTTTCGTTCATCCGCTTCCATTGAACGAACGCGTATCGGCCGCGACCGATAAACATATTCTCCGCAACGGTCAGATTGGGGCAAAGCGTTATTTCCTGATAGACTGTGCCGATTCCGCTGTTCTGCGCTTCCTGCGGCGACCTGAAGTGGACCGGCTTCCCATCTATGGTGATCCTACCGGCGTCCTTTTCGTACACCCCGGTCATGACCTTTACCAGAGTGGACTTACCCGCTCCGTTCTCCCCCATGAGGGCATGGACCTCACCCGTTCGGAGGGCGAAATCCACGTTATGCAGAGCCCTGACCCCTGGAAAGGCTTTGCAGATCCCCTGCATTTCAAGCACATACTCCGACCGCAAATTTAGCCCTCCTTCAGGTACCACACAAACCAATCGCGGTGCGGTGTGCCGGATTTGTTCCGAACACCGCACCGCGCATATGATCCAGCGATCTTTACATCCAGTCAAGAAAAAGTTACTTCGTGATCACGCCCTTGCCGGGATCGGCGTTGATGCCCCATTGGTCGATGAGCGCATCGCTTATCGTGTCGGTAGTCAGGAGCAATTCTTCCTGGTAGACGATTCCGCTGGGAAGCTGGCCGCTCTTGATCCACTCGGAAATCTTGGCCGCCTGGCGCGGATTGCATTGCATGTTGGCGTCCCAATAACCGGCCTGTACGTTCCGCAGCGCGAAACGGTTGAAGTCGAAACCGATCACCTTGACCTTGCCGTTCTTGCCGTGGGTGATGCCGGCCGCCTGAAGCGCCTGGACGGCACCTTGCGCCATGCCGTCGTTCTCGGCGTAGATGACGTTGAAATCCTTGCCGGCGGCGATCGCGGCTTCCACCACTTTGCGGGCTTCCTCAAGACTCCAGCTGTCTCCGCCGGTTCCGTCGGCCACGATGTTGAGTTTGCCTTCTTTTTGGGCTTTGAGCACCGCGGCGCTGCGGCCGATTTCAGCTCCGGAACCCAACTGGCCGCGGATAAGGATCAGGTTGATCGGCTTGAGACCCAGGCCCAACACCCAATTTACCGCCGTAGTGCCCTCGTAAGCCATATCGGAGAGAAGGGCCGCTTTGAAGTTCGATTCGGCCGTATCGATCGGGCGGTCGAAGAGAATGACCTTGATGCCCGCGTCCTTCGCGGACTTCAAGGTGTCGTCCCAACCGGACGCGTTTGCGGCCGAGATCAGGAGATAGTCCACGCCATCCCGTACGTATCCTTTCGCCGCCGCGATCTGCTCGCTGTTGTCGCCGGTGTTGGTCTGCTTGGCGTCGTAGCCGTTCGCCTTCGAGAAGACGGTGTTCATGGCTTCGACGTTGGCCTGCCGGTAACCTGATTCTTCCGGCGGCAGATTCACGATGCCAACCTTGATCAGGCCGCCCGCTGTTGCGGTTTCCTTCTTTCCGGCAGCGAATACGCTGACCGGAGCAAGCATGAGTAGTACCAACGCGCTCAGGATCCCGATGGTTGTAAGTTGTTTCTTCATCTTTTCCCCCACTTTTCGTTAAGATTTGAGACAAGGGTCTCGTGTACCATGGTAGGGGCAACCGTGCGCGGGCGCTACCTACATCCTTCCGCTCTTGGTGCGATCTTTTAAAGGCGGCGTGCGCTCCGGCCTCCGTTCCTTGGATTTCTTGCGGCGCTTCTTCGATTTCTTTCGATCCGCAAAAAAAGGACCGTTTTCGTTTTACGCCCTGACGAGCTTGTGGTAAAGTGGCACGGTTCGGCGCCGGATCGCCGCGAAAGAGGGGGCATGTGATGAACCGGTCGATTATGGGGCTTCTGTCAGCGCTGTGCGTCGCCGCGGCTTGCTCGTGCGGTTCCAGTCGCCGAAGCGAGCCCGAGCCAAGCCCTATCGTGTTGGGCTATTCCCAGTTGGGCGACGAAAGCACCTGGCGAACCCGGAACAGCCGTTCGATCAAAGACGCCGCCGAAGCTGCAGGCATCAAGATCATGTTCGAAGACGCCATGCAAAACCCCGAAAACCAGATCAAGGCGATACGTTCCTTTATCGCCTACAAGGTGGATGTCATCGCGTTTTCCCCGCTGGTGGAAACCGGTTGGGACACCGTACTGGGGGAGGCCAAGGCCGCAGGGATCCCTGTGATCATTGTGGACAGGATGATCGCTACGGAGAATGAAAATCTGTACGCCTGCGCACTCTGCTCTGATTTTGACCTCGAGGGTCGCCGCGCAGGGGAATTCCTCAAAAAGAAATTCCCGGAACCCGACCGCCCGGTGAATATCGTGGAGCTTGGCGGTACCGCGTATTCCACCCCCGCCATCGGACGGTCCGAAGGGTTCAGGAAAGCCTTGTCCTCCGACCCGCGGTTCCAGGTGATTTTCAGCGAGGACGGCGATTTCATGTTGAGCAAGGGCAGGGAGATCATGCAGCGGGTGCTTGATTTCTATGACCCGCAGAAAATCGACGTCCTGTATTCCCATAACGACGACATGACCTTTGGAGCCATCGAGGTTATGGAGGAAGCGGGGATCAAGCCTGGAAAGGACATAGTGGTCATTTCGGTGGACGCGACCCAGCGTATCGTCGACTACCTGAAGACCGGGTCAGTCAATTGCGTCATCGAGTGCAATCCGGACAGCGGCCGGCAGGTGATGGAGCTGGCAAAAAAGATCGCCTCCGGCGAAGTGACCCCCAAGCGCATCTTCATCGACGAGGCGGTGTTCGACGAGTACACTGACCTGTCAAGTATCGCGGACAGGGGCTATTGATCGTGACGGTGGATCCGGGAAAAAGACGAACCCACGCGGCCAGTATACGCGGAACCCTGCAGGTGACGAATATCGTCGTGATTCTGGCTACCCTCGTACCCTTGCTTATCAGTACGCTATACTACAATATCACGCTGAACCAGTACGAAGGGATCATCGAGAACGTGTACGGCGCAAACAGTCTTTCCACCCGGCTACGGGGCGAGATCTATACCACGATATGGAATGTGGTCGCAGGCAAGACCGAGTTCGGGGACGGCACCCAGTACGAGCTGATCGACAGGATACAAAGCCGCCTGGACGGATTGGAGAAGAACGCCACCAGCGAGGACAACAGTTACCTGATCCAGGTAGCACGCAATGCGCTGGAGACGATAGCGGACTATGTGGACAAAATCGGCGCCAATATCGACACAAACCATCCCGTGCGTGACAACGAAAGACTGCTGGGGGAGATCAGTTCGGTGAGCGATCTGCTCTACGACGTCATCCAGAAATTCGTGGCCTCCGAGATGGAGCTGGCCCACGTGCAGAACGCGAAAATGCAGCGGTCCATCGACCTGATGACGATGTTCCAGATTGGGTTGTTCGCCTCGATCCTCGCGTTCCTGTTCCTGAATTTCCGCAGGCTAAATCGCAACGTCAATCTTCCGATCTACCGCCTCAAGACTATGGCTTCACGGATAGCACAGGGGGATTTGTCGATCCGGGCGGAAAAGCCCGAGATCAGCGAGCTGGATGACCTGACCATCAGCCTTAATACCATGGCCGGGAAATTGGGTGAACTTATCCAGCAGAACGTGCAGAAACAGCGGAATCTGCAGAAGGCGGAGATGAAAGTACTGCAGGCGCAGATTGCCCCCCACTTTTTGTACAACACCCTCGACACCATCGTCGCCCTGGCGGAGGATGGCCAGAACAGGGGCGTGGCTACCACGACCCTCGCGCTTTCCAGTTTCTTCCGCCTTTCGCTGAGCAAAGGCCGCGACTGGGTTTCGGTGCAGGAGGAGAAGTCGCATGTGGAAAGTTACCTTGCGATCCAGAAAATGCGGTACGGCGCTATCCTCGAGTACGAGATCGATATCGCCGCGGATATACTGGGTAAATCGATGCTCAAGATCCTGCTGCAACCTCTGGTGGAGAATGCCATCTACCACGGTATCAAGAAAACCCGGCGCCCCGGGTTGGTCAGGCTGACGGGCGAAGCCCAGGGCGACCGCATCGTCCTGACTGTTGAGGACGACGGTCTGGGGATGGAAACAGGTGAACTGGAAAAGCTCAGGAAAGACCTGTCACGGAGCGACACGCCCAGTCCCGGCGCTGGGTTCGGACTGTACAACGTCTGCAAGCGCATCCGGCTATACTACGAGATCGAAGACGGGCTGGCGATAGAAAGCGAGTACAACAAGGGGTGCCGGGTCGTCCTGCGGCTGCCCATGGAAAGGCCGTCCGCCACGACAGCAGACCAGGCGCCGGAAGGAGACTGAAGCATGCATACGGTCTTCCTCGTGGAGGACGAGCCCCTGATCCGTCAGAACATCCGAAACGCCATCGAGAAGGGCGGCGAACCTTACACGTGCATCGGCGAAGCGGGGGACGGGGAACTGGCGCTGTCCATCATCCAGGATCTGAAGCCCGATATCCTGGTCACCGACATCAAGATGCCGTTTATGGATGGCCTGACCCTCGCCCGCCATGCCAAAGCCATCATCCCCTGGCTCAGGATCATCATCGTGAGCGGCCACGATGATTTCGAACTTGCCCGGCAGGCGATAAGCATCGGCGTGGACCACTACATACTTAAACCCGTGGTTGCCCTGGACCTGTTCGCGGCCCTGCACAAGGCCAGCGCCCTGATAACGGAATACAAACGGCACAGCGTCTCCTTCCTCAAGGATGCATCCGACGAGGAGGCGGTCAAGAACGCCCTGGTAAGCACCCTGCTGGAACAGCTTTGCGGCGGAGATATCAGCGCCGACGAAACGCTGCTCCGGGCGGACGAATTGGGGCTCGACATCCTGAGCAAACGGTACGCGGTGCTGATCGTCCTGTTCGAGGGGAAAAACGGCTACCCCAACCGCCAGGCAATCGCCTCCAAGGTGAAATTCCTGCTGGTGGACGATCCGGCTGTGCTGTATTTCATGAGCGGCGTGGACAATGTCGTTCTGGTCGTCAAAGGAAGCGATGACGCCGACATCACCGAGAAGGCCTACCGTACCGCCCAGACGCTCAAGCACGAAGTCGAGGACGACGGCGCCGCAGTGCTGACAGCGAGTATCAGTAGCGCGGTCCACCGACTCAGCGCCATCCGGGATGCTTTCCATGAGGCGTCCATCCTGCTGAAGACCTTCGGACACAGTAACCGGGGCCGGATATTCTGCGCCGGTGATATAGGTCGGATCGATAGCCGTGTCGCTGTCCCTGCTGATTCCTTCTTCAAGGTCAACATCGAAAACAAGCTCAAATTCGCCATTGCGGCGGACGTGCCGGCAATCGTAGAGGAATTCACGAAAAACCTCGACGTCGATGAGATGCAGAGCGTGCTGTACCGCTACTATATCCTCATGGATCTGACCAACACCGCCATGCGGATCATCCACAATTTCAGCCCCGACACGGCACCAGCCGAACTCGCCGGACAGCTCGTGGATCCGCGGCAGGTCTTCCAGTCCGCCATCTCTGTGGAAGAATTCACGGAGATCGCCACCCGAATCTGCCTGAAGACCATCGAGCTGCGCAACAGTGGCAACAGCAGCCACCACGTCAAGCTGGTGCACCGCGCCTGCGAGTACATCCAGCTGCACTACAACAGTCCAGACATTTCCCTGAATACCGTCGCTGCCCAGGTAGCCCTGAGTCCCACCCATTTCAGCACCATCTTTTCCCAGGAAATGTCGGTGAAGTTTATCGATTACCTCACCGACGTCCGGATCGAGAAGGTCAAGGAACTACTCTCATCCACCGACGAAAAGGTGATCAATATCGCCTTCAGCGTCGGCTACAGCGAACCGAATTACCTGAGCTACCTGTTCAAGAAGCGGGAAGGCCTGACGCTGAAGGAATACCGGGTGCGGCAAAGGTCCCCGGAGGCGAAGTGAGGCCAGCTCCGAACCAATGTAGACGCGGTCGCGGCTACAAAGACTCCCTGGTAAATCACTCTTTTCGAGGACCAGCGTGTGGTCTTCCGGGCTGGTCGGGAACAATTCCGGCCAGCCCTTTTAAATTTATCCTTAAAACACAGCCACCATCATGCACTCCAACAGCATCAGCACCCCGTATTACGAGAAAGTGAACGCGTGCAGACGGACCCCCGGGGAGGCATGGATGCGCAGGATGCCCTTGGTGGATTTTTCGGCTGAAAACAGGGTGTACAGGCTGTCCTTATCCACGACGATTTCCTTGATGATGGGATTGGCGGCGGACCAGAAGGACGCTTTGCCTTCGACCGTTACCTTCAACGTTCCTGTCGAGCCATCGGGCAGGCTTGCCACGACGAACACTTCCCTGGCGCGGAAATCCAAGTCGAGCACGCCGGAAGGTCCAGCCTCCACATACTCGGCATCCTGCTCCCAGGAACCTTCCAGCGCCCATTCGTAACGGCCCAGACGAAGCGGCAATTTCCACTCAATATTTTTACCCGGATCTGCAGACGCCAGGCGTTCGGATCTGGCGGAACCCAGGTAGGTTTCGGGGTTGCGCTCGGGGCTTTTTGCAATGGCCGAGGGGGGAGTGGCGCGTTCCGCGTCTGGGGATACTCCGAGTAGCCGACGGATGGTGTTTTCCGTTTCCTCGTAGGCGCCTTCACCGAAGTGGCTGGAAACCAGGTCCCCGTCGCGGTCAAAGATATAATGACTAGGCCAGTAACGGTTGGAAAAGGCGTTCCAGATGCCAAAATCGTTGTCCTGCACCACCGGGTGTGCCACGCCCAGTTCGTCCATGGCGCGGCGAAGGTTTTTTGCCTCCCTCTCGAAGGCAAATTCCGGCGTATGTACGCCCACCACTACCAAGCCATCCTTTGCGTAGCGTGCGTACCAGGCATTTATCCAGGGCAAAGTCCGCTGGCAGTTGATGCAGGAATAGGTCCAGAAGTCCACCATCACCACCGACCCCCGCAAGGAGTCAAGGGTGAGCGGAGGCGAGTTGAACCAGGAGCCGCTGGTACGCGAAAGCGGGTCGGCACCGGTCAGATCCAGGGAAAGTGTCCCTTCCTGATTAGTCGCCGAGCCGGGCGCAGAACTGGACGCAAACGCAACCCCGGACGCAGACCCAGAGCGTGCGTCCAAGGCATCCTGCACTTCCGGACGGTTTTCGATGGCCGTCAACCCTGCTCCGTAGGAGGGAAAGGTCTGCAAAAGGAAGGTCTGTACCTGACGGTCCCAACCGGTGAATATGGCGATTCCCGCGACCAGCATGGTGACGCCGAAGCCCCGCTGCAGGGACGACAGGTTCTTGTACAACAGGGGAAAGCGCGAGACCAGGGCCCTTCCACCCTGCATGATGGCGAA
>CAXNJE010000104.1:0-11429 GCA_964202565.1 Breznakiellaceae bacterium
GCCGTCCGATGGCTATAACCGAATTGTACGGGCTCCCGCCCGGGCAGGGCCTGAAAGCATCCTCACCCGCATCGGTCCTGAAGGGAACCATATCTATAAGGGCCTCGCCGCAACATAGGATCATCCGTGTGCCTCCTTTGGACAGTGTAGACGGTATGGGAGGTTTGCGGCAACTCCGTACCTTCCAAAAGGGAATTCCGCTTAGGGGGATGGAGCGGTCTTTCCAGATTGATTTCATGGAGCCGAAGGCCCCTTTCCAAGATGGACGGGGGTGTTTTTTCCAAACATCCCCCTAATTTATACAGACATTGGACATTATAGGGGGGTGTTTTGTCAGATTGAAAACTTAGCTCCATAATGTATCAAAGTTTCGTAATGATGAACTCAAACATAGGCCTGAATACTTCAAATACGGATTTCTCGAGGATGGGCACTACCACTTTGGTTACATAATGGCGTAGGACTCTCCGGAAGCCCATTTCTTTATCAAGCCCTGTAACGGACTAGCTTGGATGATTTCGCCATTCAACCCATTCCATTGATCGAAAGCTTTATCAAAGTCAAAAAGAGCAAACACGGGTAAGCCGTCCATTTCCGTATGAAGCGGCTGTGATGGGCTGCGGTATTGCGCAACACCGATAAGTGGTGCAACAGGGAACAGAATATTTTTTCATCCAATTGGTAAGTTCCGGCTATGGTTTGGCGCAAAGACGGGCTTTGAAGCTGGCCAATAAGGTTGGAAGTCATACCAAAGGAGGCAACTTCAGCGATCACCCACGTTGGTGGCCAGGGCATTCCCAGTGTAGTCTGGTGGTGTTGGATAAAGGTTTCCTTGCTCCGACCCATTTCTGCCTGTAATTTGCTGATTGTTGTGGTGTGTAGCTGCCGGTTTTTGAAATGAGCCGGGTTCAGATAGGCCAAAGGACCAAGTTGATGGCCAACTTCATGGGCCCGACGGGAACGCGCCGATATCTCAATCCGTTTACATGCCTCCAAGACCATTTGGCGCAAACTGCGGTCAAAATGATAAAGATCCCGGATGTGGGTAAAGGTTGTACCTGGCTTGAATTGGTCGGGATTTCCGGGGACAGTAAAAGAAAAGCGGTAGGCCGAGAGACGGTAATAATTATGGTATTCCAGGATATGGAGGGCAAAAGCTTCATCAGGAACAATCAGTCCACGGGATTTGAGGAGTTCTAGTTGCTGATGATAGTTAAGGGCTGGTTTGCTCATGGGCAAACGACCTTGCCGGAAGGGTTTTTAAAAAAGCACCCCACCATCTCAACAATGTTTGCTACTTGAAAGTCATGTTGCCCATTTTACATAATTGACAAATCCTATTCCTATTTAACCCACCAAGTGTTCTCTCCCTAACTCTTCCCCGGATCGTATTCCTTCACCATCTCGCTGCCATTAAGAACGCGCAGGGCTCCGTGGGCCAGGGCAGACATCTCGTTCTCGCCGGGGTACACGGCTATTTCGGCGATGCCGGTACCAAGGCTTTTCCGCACCGAGGCTACCAGGCGCGCGGAACGGGCCATGCCGCCGGTGAGGATTACGCCGTCGACGCGCTCTCCGTCGAAGGCGGGCACCATGGAGGCAATCCACTTTGCCACCTGGTAGCAAAGCGCGTCGAAGACAAGGGCAAATTCGGGGTCGCCTTCAGCGGCTTTCTGGTCCACCAGGCGGAAGTCGGAGGTGCCAACCAGGTTGATGAGGCCGCCCATGCCCTTGTTCAGGCGCAGCAGCTCTTCCTGGCTGTATTTTCCGCTGAAGCAAAGGCGGATGAGCTCGCCCACGGGTAGCGAACCGGTGCGCTGGGGTGTGAAGGGGCCTTCGCCGTCCAGGCCGTTGTTCACGTCCACGCAGCGGCCGTGCTTGTGGGCGCCGATGGAGATGCCGCCGCCCATGTGGCAGACGATCAGGTTGAGGTACTCGTAGAAGGATCCGCGTTCCCTCGAGAAACGGTGGCAGGTGGCGATCTGGTTGAGCGCATGGCTGATGGCCTTCCGGGGCAGTTCCTTCAGGCCTGTTATCCGAGCGCGGTCCATCATCTCGTCGACCACGACCGGGTCGGTGATGAAGGCCGGTTTTCCGCTCCCCTTCACCAGTTCGTCTGCGATGAGGGCACCCAGGTTGGACGCGTGGTCGCCGCCTTTGCCTTCCAGCAAGTCTTGTTTCATCCGTTCGTTCACCGCGTAGGTTCCGTGGGCGATGGGCTGCAACAGTCCGCCCCTGGCGCTCACGGCGGCGATGTCCGCCATGCCCAGCTTATGGGAGGCAAGGAAATCCAGCACCGCCTGTTTGCGGAAGGCAAATTGGTCTGTAATCCTGCCGCCTTTTTCAGGCGCGCCTTCAAAGGGGGCCAGCTCCATGGCGTCGTGGGCGATGTCGCCGGAGACCATTTCCTCCTCGCCCTCGAACACCGCTATTTTCGTGCTGGTGGACCCCGGGTTGATGGCCAGGATCCGGGGCCGCGCGAAGAAGGTCTCACTGGGGGTCCGCTTCCAGAGCCCCGATCGCAACAGGCGCAGGAGAGCCGCCTTCACCGCCAGCGCCGCGTCCTCCGGCAGGGCGTCCATGGGCAGGTCGACGCCCCGCAGGCCTATCCCTGAAACGGCGGCGAACCTGCGTGCGTCGGGGTACATGGTCCCGAACAGGTGGAAAAGCAGGTTCCCCGTATCGAGGTTCGGGGTGATGATGACGTTGTTTCGCTGCATCTCGCCGTCGTGCAGGCGCGGGTAGCGGTGGGCGGAGCGTTCGGAGAGGGCTACCGAGATTTTGACCTCGGAGACGATGGAGATGGACCGGTAACGTTCCCCCCGGGCTATGCGCTTTTCAAGGTACCCGGGGATGAGTTCCCCGGCGCGGCGCACCAGTTCGGGGCTGGGACCCTCGTCGGCGCCCCGGTTTGAGTAGCTCACTACGGCGCCGTTGATACGGGGCAGCACTTCTTCGGGGATGAGATCCCGCGCGACGGCGCAGGTGCTTACTGCGGTCCTGGCCAGGATGTCCGGGGTCACGGTGGCGTTCACGCCCACGTCACCCAGGACGACGATATTGTGGGGATATACGCCATCCACGTGGCTATCCGGCAGGACGATGATGCCCACCTCGCAGGCAAAATCCGAGGTGCCCAGCATCTTTATCAAGGGCCGGAAATATTCCAGAGGTTCGTGGCGGGCTCCACCCACTACCAGGTCCGCATGGCCCAGCGCGACGGCCATGATGCCGAAACCGGCAGTGCTCGACGCGAATTCGCGGGCTTCGGCCTTCCCTATGTGGTGCTTGCCGGGGTGGATGCCCTGGGCGCAATGGTGGTGCCAGGCTTCCGCGAACTCTCCGATAAGGTCAGGGCGCGACAGTGGCGGGCAAAAGGAGCTTTCACTCAGGAGGAATTCCACCCGGGGCGTATCTATGGCGCCCAATTGGGTTCGTATGGTCTCCGCGACGCTTTCCCTGCTGGCCAGGAATACCGGCCGGCAGTAGCGGGGCAGATCGAAAGCCGCTTCGAGGATGCGCGGGTCGTCGGGTTCGATGAAAACCACCGTCGGCCGGTTGCGCAGCAGATCCCTCAACTGGGCGTCGAAGGCTGAACCTATATCAAACATGCCTTAAGTATAGCATGTCCCAGTGGACACGCACCCGTCATTTCGTGGATGATACGTACACCCAATGAAAATCAGGATAGATACCCACACCCACTCCGTGGCCTCGGGCCATGCGTATTCCACCATCGACGAACTTGCCCGCTCTGCCAAAAAGCGGGGTTTGTACGGTTTCGTGCTTACCGATCATGGCCCCGGCCTTCCTGGCGGGACCCACTCCTACCATTTCGGCAACCTGCGGGTCATCCCGGACCATATCCACGGCGTTCGCTTCTACCGGGGCGTGGAGGCCAATATAATGAACCTGCAGGGTGACATCGATCTGGCGCCGTACATCCTTGCCCGGCTGGATTTCGTCATGGCCGGCTTCCATGAAATCTGTTTCGAACCCCGCGACAGGGCGGCCAACACGCAGGCCTTGGTGGCCACACTGGCGAATCCCCTGGTCGACGCGATCTCCCACCCGGGCAACCCGAGTTTCCCGATAGACCTGCGGGCCGTGGTCGAGGCCGCGGCTGCCTATGGCAAGGCTTTGGAAATAAACAACAGCTCCTTCAAGATCCGCAAGGGTAGCGACGGCAATTGCAAGTCCATCGCGGCGCATTGCATGGAACTGGGGGTCCGCATCGTCTGCGGAAGCGACGCCCACTACGCACCCGACGTGGGCAAATTCGATAGTGCCCGGGCCCTGTTGAAGGAAGTCGGTGTACCCCGCGAATTGGTGGTCAACGCCGACGAAGCAACTTTCCAGATCTTCGTGGCCGAACGGCGCAAGGCTCGGGAAGAAGAGGCTGAGAAGCTGAAGTAGTTCATCGAAGCTTGTTAATGGTCACCAGGAGGCGCATGTCGGTGCCGCTTGGGTTCCAGGACCTATAGTGTCACCAGTATCTGCTTTTAGGCATGGTTAACTATAGTTTCGAAGTCGGTACTGTTTATAAGTCTTTCCAGAATACTCTATGGCATTTGCTGGACAGCTGTGAATACATCTTGTACACATCATGCAATCAAATCCGAATACGATCTTCTCGTTCTTTTTAGCTATATTTCTCTGTGGGCAATTCTTGACACATTTCATGCAAAGTGTGTAGTCTTCATTCGCTTTATAGGACTTTCCCATAAATCTGGCCATCACAGAGAATAGTTCAGCGAGTAGATCCTTAGACAAGATGCCTTTTTCAACAATCACAGGGGGGGTGTGGCTACCTTGAATTATGGATTCGACAAACTCGCCTACCTGGGATTTCATGTCTAGAATCAACTTTTTGCAATAGTCATCATCCATCGGAAAGTAATGGCCAAAGTAGTAGTTTCTAGGCATAATAAAGCACTTGTTGGAGACTACGTTGAAGCCTTTTTTGTGCAATTTGGACGAGGCTGACAATACTCCATGTGCATTAATCAAACCAGTTGATGTGCTAAATACAATAGCTCTCTTGTCTTCAACCCGAGGTACATTCCTGATAATGTATCGAATTAGTCTTTCTGGAAAATTACCAGCATAAATTGGGCCACCAATCACTAATAAATCAAACGATTCAATTGTACCTGTTTCCTCGATTGATGAGACTTCGACAACGAAATCGCGATTAACCAGTATGTCTCTAATCAATTCAGAAACCAGTTTTGTGTTACCCGTTCCGGAGAAGTACTTAATAAGAACCTTCATCACATCCACCTTTGCTCAATCCAGGGTCATCCAAAAGTACCGCAATTTGAAATCGATCAACTGTGTCGAGAAGGCTGAGGGTGCATTCAATGCAATCTCGTAGCGGCATCGCGAGCGGTTTCTTTAGTCCGACAGGCTCCTGTTTTCCCAGCATTCCCTCAATTCCAGCAGCCGCGCGCCTGCGGCGTGGAGCGTCTTGTCCCGTTTGGCGAAGTGGAAGCGTATGTAGCGGTCCTCGAAGTCCTTGTAGAAGCTCGACCCCGGCACGGCGGCGAGTCCGGCTTCCCTGGCCATCCACTCGCAGAAGGCCGTATCGCTTTCTGCCCTGAAGTCCTGGATGTCCACGAGCACGTAGTACGCGCCCTGCGGGCGGACGTATTCCAACCCGGCGCGGTCCAGGTATGAGAGGAATAGGGTGCGCTTGGCGGCATAGGTTTCGCCCAGTTCGCGGTAATACGCATCATCGAACCCGAGGGCGACCACAGCGGCTTCCTGCAGGGGAGCGGCGGCGCCGACGGTGAGGAAATCGTGTACCTTCCGCAGACCCACCGAGACGCGGCTGGAGGCGAAGGTGTAGCCCAGGCGCCAGCCGGTTATGGAGTAGGTCTTGGAGAGGGAACCGCAGGAAATGGTGCGCTCGAACATTCCGGGGAGGGACGCGAAGTAGACGTGCTTGTAAGGCGCGTAGATGATGTGTTCGTAGACCTCGTCGGTGATGACGAAGGCGTCGTGGCGTTCCGCCAGCTCCGCGATAACCAGCAGTTCCTCGCGGGAAAAGACCTTGCCGGTGGGATTGGCCGGATTACAGAGGATGAGGGCCTTGGCCCCCAATTCAAAGGCAGCCCGCAGCTCGTCGGGGTCGAAGGAAAAGCACCCGTCCGCCGCCCCGGTTTTCCGCAGCGGCACGCAGATAGGTTCCGCCCCTGCCAGGATGGCGTCGGCCAGGTAGTTTTCGTAGAAGGGCGAGAAGACGATGACCTTGTCGCCGGGGTTCACGGCGGTCATTATGGCTGCCAGCATGGCCTCCGTCGCCCCGCAGGTTACCGTCAGGTGTTCGGCGGGGTTGAGGGGTATGCCCATGAAGCGGGTCTGCTTGGCCGCGAGGGCCTCGCGGAAGTTCGGCGCGCCCCAGGTTACCGCGTACTGGTGGGGTCCGCTCCGCATCACCCTCTCCGCTGCCTCCAGCAAGGCGGCCGGAGGGTCAAAATCGGGAAAGCCCTGGGACAGGTTGATGGCTCCGTGCTCGTTGGCGACCCGCGTCATCCGGCGGATGACCGATTCCCCGAAAGACCGGGACTTCAGGCTTATCTCAGGCATGCCTCACCCTCTTTCTATTCTCTTTTCATCCGCTCAGTACAGGACCGGGTACACCTTGGGTTCGGTGCGGAAGATTCCGGGGCGGCGGTCCTTCATCTGCTGGATGGCCTGGTCAATCTTGCTGCGGGGGCAGGGCATGGTTTCCACGCAGAAGACAGCCGTGTCCTTGCCGTGCAGGTTGTGACCTACCGTATCGATGTTGATGCCCTGGTCGCCGATGGCGGTGGCGACGAGTCCGGTAATGCCGGGCATGTCCTCGGTGTCGAAAATGATCGTGTATGGGAAATCGAGTTCGGCGAGGTTCCCCAGCGTGGGTTTCTGCACCGGTCCGCCGTCGATCGCGTTCTTTCCGTGTTTGGCGATGAAAACGATATCGGCCACCACAGCGCTTCCCGTCTCGAGCGAGCCGGCGCCCTTGCCTACCAGCAGGTGCTCCCCTGAATAGCGGTTCAGGAAGCGCACCGCGTTGGTGGCGCCGTTCACGCGGGAAAGGAAATTGTTCCGCTTTACCATCATGGGGGATACCGAGGCGTGGACCGTACCGTTGCCGCGCTGGGCGTGGCAGATGAGCTTGATGGTGCAGTCCAGTTCTTTCGCCGCACCCAGGTCCGCCTTGGAGACCTCCTGGATGCCTCGCACCGAAAGCTTGTCGTGGGGCACCGAAAGTCCGAAGGCCAGGCGGATGAGCAGGGCCAGCTTGTGTCCCGCGTCGCCGCCGGAAATGTCCAGGGTGGGGTCCGCCTCGGCATAGCCCGCTTCCTGGGCCAGCTTGAGGGCTGCCTCGAAGGACAGGTCCTCTTCCTGCATGCGGGAGAGTATGTAGTTGCTGGTTCCGTTCATGATGCCGGAGATGGACTGGATGGCATCGCCCGAAAAACCGTCCTTGACCGCGCGTATGACGGGTATGGCGCCGCAGACTGCCGCTTCGAAACCGAGGGCGACGCCCTTTTCCTCTGCCCGGGGAAACAGTACGTCCCCGTATTTGGCCAGCAGCGCCTTGTTCGCGGTGACCAAGTGCTTGCCGCTCTTCAGTATCCGGTCGCACAGGTCCAGGATGGCCTGGGAACTACCACCGATGGTCTCCACCACCAGGTCGATGGCCGGGTCGGCGAGGATGGCTTCGATGGCAGTACCCGCCTCGGCTGGGGTCAGGTCGGTTCCGTTGCCGGCGAAAAGTGCCAGGGGTATCCCGTGGCGCTCGGCTGATTTTACGGGGAAGAGGTCTACAATTTTCACCAGATCGATGCGGCGTTCCGCCCTGCGTTCCAGATCATGCTGAATATCCCCGATGATGCGGGCAACCCCGCCGCCTACAGTCCCGCACCCGAGCACGGCGACTTTGAATGGTTTCTGCTTTGCTTCCATGGTGAGCCAATCTAGCCGAACGGCAAGAGCTGTGCAAGCTCCGTACCACCCGCCTATCGCTGTCCGAGCTTGACCGCCCCGCCCGGTCCATCCTACCATCAATCCATGCCCGACGCCTTTTCCCGGACTGAACTACTGCTCGGAACCGAAGCCATGGCTGTGCTCGCCAGGTCCAGGGTGGCCGTGTTCGGCCTGGGAGGGGTAGGGTCCTGGGCGGCGGAAGCCCTTGCCAGATCGGGTGTCGGCGCCTTCGTGCTTGTGGACGACGACTATGTAAGCCTTTCCAACCTGAACCGCCAGCTCATCGCCCTGCGTTCCACCCTGGGCAAGCCCAAGGTCGAGGTGATGCGGGACCGCATCCTGGACATCAATCCCGATGCCGAACTGCGCATTTTTCGGGAAACCTACAATGCCGATTCCGCGGAGCGTATCCTGACCACGGATGTGGACTACGTGGTGGATGCCATCGACATGGTATCCTCGAAAATCGACCTGGTCATACGCTGCAAGGCCATGGGCATACCCATCATCAGCGCCATGGGAACCGGCAACAAGCTGGATCCCACCAGGCTGGAACTGGCAGATATCCACAAGACCGCAGTCTGCCCCCTGGCCCGGGTCATGCGGCAGGAATTGAAGAAACGCAGGATCAAGAAGCTTGAGGTCGTGTATTCCAGGGAGGTTCCGGCCAGGATCAACGCGGCAGACCCCCACGCCGCATCCCTGGCGACGGACCTTCGCGCGGGACGGCGCAGCATACCTGCCAGCGTTTCCTTCGTACCACCCGCGGCTGGGCTCATCATCGCCGCCCGGGTCGTTACCGTTCTGACGGGCAAGACGGGTCGAGCCTAAAGGGCAGGCGCAGCCCAGTCCGGCTAAGGTTCGGTCACTTGCGTGGCCCGTCCCAGGTCCGCCGGCGACCAAGCCCGGTTCAGACCCGGCTGGTTGCCCAGTCCGACAGGCGTTTCAGGCCTTCTTCCAGCTGGCTGCGGGGCGACGCGATATTGATCCGCACAAAGCCCTTTCCGCCTTCCCCGAAAAAACTGCCGGGGGTCAATTTTACCCGTCCCGCTGTCTCCAACAATGCTGCAAGCTCCCTGTCGTCCTTCAAGCCCTTGGCGTGTATGAGTCCCACCGCATCCGCCCAGACCAGGTAGGTGCCCTCGGGTTTGTAGGGCACGATGCCCGGAACTTTCCTGGCCACGAAGCGCAGGGTGAAATCGATGTTGCCCGCCAGGTATGCATTGAGGCCGTCCAGCCAGGGTCCGCCGTGGGTGTAGGCGGCTTCGGCAGCGGTGAGGGACAGCACGTTTGGGTTGCCGTACCCCATCGCTGACAGACCCTGCCCTATTTTTTCCCGCAAGTGTTTGTCCCGAACCAGAAAGTGCGACAGGTGGAGTCCGGCCAGATTGAAGGTCTTGTTCGGGGCCGAAATGACGATGACCCGTCCGCCGTGGTCCGGAAAATCTGCGGCTGAGACAAAGCTTGACGGCGCGTAGACAAAATCCCCGTGCAGTTCGTCGGAGACGACGGTCAAGTCCATGCGACCGGCCAGGGCGAGCAGACTTTCAAGCTCTTGCCGCCGCCAGACGGTTCCCCCGGGATTATGGGGGGAACAGAACAGCAGGAGTGGAACCCTGATGCCCTGCGCTCTCGCTTCAAGGATGCTCCGTTCAAGGGCCGGAAGGTCCAGCACGAACCTGCCGCAATCGTCCAGGCCCAGGGGAAAGTCAACCACGAGTCGTCCGTTGTTGCGTATCATCTCATAAAAGGGGTAATACACCGGGCTCAGGACAACGACGCCGTCCCCTGGCGCGGAAAGGCTGCGCACAGCGATACCCAGGGATGGCACGGCTCCGGGACCCAACACGAAATCCGCCGCCCCGACAGCGACTCCATAACGGGTCGCGTACCAGTTCCGCAGGGCTTCGAAATATGAAGGACGCGCATCGGTATACCCGAAAACCGGATGGCCGCAACGGGCGTGCAGGGCTTCCGTTACTTCCGGCGGAGAGGCAAAGTCCATATCGGCTACCCAGAGGGGGATGATGTCGGGTTTGCCCTCGATGTGACCAAGCCGGTCCCACTTAAGGGCTCCGCTACCAGTACGGTTGATTGGGGTGTCGAAATTCATGTGGTGATTATCCAAAGGTTGACCCTCCCCGGTGAATCCGTATAGTAACAGTATGGTGGATGCAAAAGCACGATATCTTCCCCGACTATTTGATCTTTCCCTGACCGCCCACGGGCTGCTTTTTGGGGATGCCACCTGGCCCTGGGACGTTTTGCCGCTTCTCGATGCATATCTGGAACGCTTGCTCGCCCTGGATGATTCAGCCGCTTCGGAAAACCGGCCGGTTCCTGCGGGCGTGCTCCTTGAGGGCAAGGTCTGGATAGGTCCCGATTGCACCCTGGAACCGGGAGCCAGCATCCTGGGGCCGGTGCACATTGGTGCGGGCTGCAGGATCGAAGCGGGGGCGTACATCCGCGGTCCTGCGTGGATAGGCGAGGGCTGCGAGATCAGGCAGGGCGCCTACCTGCGCGGGGTGGTGCTGGCCGCGTCAGGTTGCGTGCTCGGCCATGCCTCGGAATTCAAGCGCTGTGTGCTGCTCGAACACGCCCAGGCGCCACATTTCAACTATGTGGGCGATTCCATCCTGGGCACCGGGGCGCATATCGGGGCGGGCGTCATCCTGTCCAACGTGCGTCTCGACAAGGCCAAGGTGAGGGTGGGTCTTCTCGCATCCCCCGAAGCGGCTTTGAACGGCGACCCGCACTTTTCGGGACGGATTTCCTTTGCTTCCGGGGGGAAGGCCTTGCTGGATACGGGGCTTGAAAAGTTGGGGGCCCTTATCGGAGACTATTGCGAGGTGGGCTGCAACACCGTACTGAACCCGGGTACAATGCTGGGGATGCGTTGCGTCGTTCCGCCCCTCTCGCGGGTCAAAGGCACCTGGGTCGAAGACTCGCGGCTTGTAACAAGCTTCGTTTAACTAGATTAATTCATTATGGAGGAAATACTTGTATAAGGCTATCGTATTCGATTTCGGCAATGTGCTCTGTTCCCTGGACCGGGAATCGTTCATCACAAAAGCTGCCGCCCATTCCCGGCTGGGCGAGAAGGACTTGTTTTCCGCGCTCTGGAACAACGGTCTGGAACAGGAATATGAGACGGGAAAATTCGATTCCCACGGGTATTACGAAAGGATCAAGATCTTGGCGTCCCTCGATGCGAACTACGATTACGATACCTTCGTGGCCGATTTCAGGCAGATAATCCAGCCCAATCCCGACGGCGAGGCAGGGCTCGTCAAGGCACGGGACCTGGGGTACCGGACCTTCGTCCTGTCCAACACCGCGTTCCTCCACGCAAACCTGATATTTTCCAACGAACTGATGGCCACCATACCCGAATTGCACATCCTCTCGTACAAGGTGGGTGTCATGAAGCCCAATCCGGGCATCTGGCTGAA
>CAXNJE010000105.1:0-11304 GCA_964202565.1 Breznakiellaceae bacterium
CTCCGGACCCGAAAAGGCTGATGAGCCGGCCGCCCCGTCCGTGGACGCGTTTTTCCAGCGGTGGAAGGACGGTCTCGAAGGACGAGGGCGTATGGGCGTAATCCACGAGGACCTCGAACTTTTGGCCCTTATCGACCACGCTCATGCGGCCGCGGACCGGACGCAACAGGGGCACCAGGGGAGCCAGCTCCTCCACGGGCCTCTCCAGCAAGCCGGAGACGACCAGGAGCGTGGCCATCACGTTAAGGGCGTTGAAGGCACCGGGCAGCCTGTCCTGCAGGACGAGGGTGCGCCCCGTCGCGCGGACGTGGATCTCATAGCTGTTGCCGCCGCTGGCCGGGGTGATGGAACGCAGGGAAAGGTCCGCGTCCGCGCCCTTGCCGCTGAAGGTGTACACCGGCCGCTTCGTGGCGGAGGCAAAAAAACCGGCACTCTCGTCGTCTGCGTTGGCCACGCCGAAGGCCGGCACCCTGACAGGCCCGGCTCCCGCGCCTGCGTGCCGGTCCAGGGCCTTTTCGTGGGGGAACAGGTCGAGGGCACGGAACAGGTTGGCCTTGTCATCCCGGTACTGTTCGCGGCTGCCGTGGAATTCCAGGTGCTCGTGGGTGACGTTGGTCATCACCGCCACGTCGAAGGCGACATCCCCCAGGCGGTTGGTTCGCGGGGAAAGCCCGTGGGAACTGGCTTCCAGCACCGCATATTCCATGCCGTTTTCGCGCATGGCCGCAAGAGCCCCGTGGACGGTTGGTGCCTCGGGCGTGGTCTGGTGCTCGGGGTTCCATTCTTCGGTATTTCCGGATCGGTACTGTACGGTGGAGACGAAGCCTGCCCGTTTTTTTGCCAGTTCCAAAAGCTGGTAGATGAGGAAGACCGTCGTGCTCTTGCCCTCGGTTCCGGTGACTCCGATCACGGCCAGAGCCCGGGAAGGGGAGGTCCAGAATGCGTCGGCGAAAGGGGACATGGCGAAGCGCGCGTCCTCCACCCGGATGTAGGCGATATTGGGTATGTAGGCAGGGAGCGCTTCCTGGTAGACCACGGCGACAGCGCCGCGTTTTATGGCCTGGGTGATGAAATCGCGCCCGTCAACATGCAGTCCGGGAAGGGCGAAATAAATAGCCCCTGGTTCTACCTTGCGCGAATCGTAGGCCAACCCCGTCGCGGTATGGTCGGGGATGGGTTTTCGGGGCCAGGCGGAGCGGGTTTCGAGTATCCGCGCCCTCGAGCGTAGTTCGGGGGTCAGCAGTTCCGAAAGACGATGTTGCATGGCTGGATGATAGCTTGCCGCCCGTTTTCCGTAAAGGGGTCCTGTTTTTTGACCAGTGTGCTTTTTTTTGATAAATGGCCCGATTGGTCCGCATTGGACCCCTGAAAGCGGGCTTGAAAGGTCGGAAAGCTCAATTCTTTCCGGCTTCCTTTTGCGTATCCATGGACGTAATATAATGCAACTACGTCCGAAAGGACGCAAAGGAGACACTCATGAAACGATTTTCCTACGTGATCGCCTGCGCTCTCGCGCTCGCCGCCCTCGGATCCTGCGCCAAACCGGCCGCCCCCGTCGCCGCCGCTCCCGCCGCCAACCCCTACGCGGACCAGTTGTACATAGAGGTTTCCGCCCTCGGCAACCTGGATTATTTCTACGACCACAAGCTGGGCATGGAAATGGTCGGCAAGGAACTCGGCGTCCGCACCGAGTACGTCGGCCCCGCCGAGTACGACATGAACGCCATGGTCGCCGCCTTCGAGCAGGCCATCGCCAAGAAACCCGCCGGCCTCGTGGTCGTCGGTTTCGAGCCCTCCCTCAATTCCATTGTCGACAAGGCAGTGGACATGGGTATCCCGGTAGTCACCGTCGACGCCGACCTCCCCGGTTCCAAGCGCATGGCCTTCGTCGGTACCGGTAACTTCAACGCCGGCGTCGTCGGCGGCAACAAGCTCGCGGACCTGATCGGCAAGAAGGGCAAGGTCGCCATCATGACCAAGCCCGGCCAGTCCAACCTGGAAGAGCGCATCGCCGGTTACAAGTCCGCACTGGCTGCCTACAAGGACATCCAGATCGTCCAGATCGCCGACACCCAGTCCGATCCTGTCGTTGCGGCCCAGGCTGCTGCGGCGCTGCTCCAGAAATTCCCCGACCTCGTGGGCCTTGCCTGCGTTGAAGGCGCCGGCGGATCGGGCGCGGCCACCGCGGTACGCGAAGCCGGAAAGGCTGGCAAGGTAAAGATCGTGTCCATGGATCGCGGCGCCGAAGTACTGGCCGCCATCGAGGAAGGCGTCATCTCCGCCTCCGTCGCCCAGCAGACAGCCTTGATGCCCTACTACGCCACCATCATCATGTACAACTACAACAATTCCAAGGTCGCCATCACCAGCGACAACAAGGCCGCCAAGGTTTCCGGCATCCCGGTCACCATCGATACCGGCGCCATCGTCGTCGATTCCACCAACGTAGCACTCTTCAAGCGCTAGACCTCTCCACAAGCTCCCGTTTCCGGCTTATGATGGCCGGAACGGGCGATACGACGGGAATCCGGTCGCAGGGCGGGATTCCCCCTTTTTTGTCCCCCTTTTTGTCCTACTTTAATAGGCAGAGGAATAATCCGGATGAACAGCGAATACGCCCTTGAAGCGCGGGGCATCACCAAGACCTTTCCGGGGGTGCGTGCCCTGGACGGAGTGGCCCTGAAAGTCCGCGGCGGCGAGGTCCACGCCCTGGTAGGGGAGAACGGCGCGGGAAAGAGCACCCTCATGCTCACCCTCAGCGGAATCTACAAGCCCGACGAAGGCGAGATCCTGGTGGGTGGCGAACCCGTCGTCTTTTCTTCCCCCGAGGACGCGGCCAAAAAAGGCATCGGCATCGTATTCCAGGAACTCAGCCTGGTTCCGTCGCTCTCCATCGCGGAAAACGTATTTGCCAACCGGCAACCCGTGGATCGCATAGGCTTTGTGGACAGGGCGGTGTTGCGGAGAAAAACCAGCGAGCTGTTGGCCCTGTTCGAGCTGGATTCCCTGGATCCGGACACGCTGGTGCGCAGCCTGCCCCTGGCACAACAACAAGTGGTGGAGATACTCAAGGCCATTTCCCACAACCCCGGCGTCCTTATCCTGGACGAACCGACCTCCTCCCTTACCGAAAATGAAATCAAGGACCTGTTCAGGAACATCCGGGTGCTCACCGCGCGCGGCATAGCCTGCATCTATATTTCCCATCACCTGCACGAGATTTTCGAGATAGCCGACACCGTGACCATCCTGCGGGACGGACGCTTCGTGTGCGACGCACGGGTCAAGGACATCGACGAGGATTTCCTGGTTTCCAACATGGTCGGACGCACCATCGTGGACATGTACGGCATGCGCAATCCTGCTGACAAGCTGGGTGGGGTGCGCTTCGAAGCCCGCGGACTGGAGCGCGAGGGTGTCTTCTCCGGGGTGAGCTTCACGGTGCGTGCCGGCGAGATAGTCGCCTTCGCGGGCTTGGTGGGTGCGGGCCGGACCGAGGTGGGGCGCGCCATTTTTGGCGCCGAGCCGGTCGAAAGCGGCGAGATGCTGCTGGACGGCGTGCAGGTGCATCCCCGCAGCCCCCGGGAAGCCATCGCCAACGGCATCGGCTATCTTTCGGAGGACCGTAAATCCCAGGGCCTCTTTCTGGACTTTTCCGTCCGGGCAAACCTGGTGGCCAACCATCTGGGCGATTTCTGTGCGGGCAGCCCCTTCGTCAGTGAAAACCTTACCGGTGATTGGGCCAAAAAAGCCATCGCCGACTACCGCATCGCCACCCCCGACGCCGAAAGGCCGGTGAAGAACCTCTCCGGCGGTAACCAGCAAAAGGTGCTGGCCGCCGAATGGATAGGCATCGGTCCCAAACTGCTCATAGTCGACGAACCCACCCGGGGTGTCGACGTGGGTGCCAAAAGCGAAATCTATGTCCTTCTGCGGAAACTTGCCGCCGCCGGGGCGGCCGTCATGCTCATCTCCTCCGACCTGAGCGAAGTCCTGGGGTTGGCGGACCGCATCGTCGTCATGAAGTCCGGCACCGTGGCCGGCATTCTCGATTCATCCTCCGCGACCGAAGAGGGGGTCATCACCCTCGCCGCGGGAGCCGTCCAAGGAGCGTACCCGTCATGAAATGGTTTGTCCGTTTTTCCAAGCAGCGCGAATTCATGATTTTCCTCATCGTGTCGGGCATTTTCATAGCCATGACCTTCGCCTCACCCTACTTCCTGTCCGAGGGCAACCTTCTGGCCCTGCTCCTGGGCCTGTCCATCGAGGCCATCATCGCCGTGGCCATGACCAACCTGATGGTATCCGGCGGTTTCGACATGTCCGTGGGTTCCATCGTCGCCTTTACCGGCGCCGTCACCGCCACCCTGCTCAAATCCGGCCTTCCCGTGGTTCCGGCGGTGGTGGTGGGGCTGGCCATCGGCGCGGCCATCGGCCTGTTCAACGGCTTCATCGTCTCCAAGCTGGGCATCAACGCCTTCGTGACGACCCTGTCATCCCTGTCGCTCTTCCGGGGTCTGACCCTTATTGTTTCCCGGGGCCAGAATATCGCTAATCTGCCCGATTCCTTCAAGGCCATAGGCCAGGCCAAATTGGGCATCGTACAGACGCCCATCCTGATCGCTGCCATTCTGATCATCTGCGGGGACATCCTTTTGCGGCGTTCCCGCTTTTTCCGCCAGAGCTACTACATAGGCGGCAACGAAAAGGCGGCGCGGCTGAGCGGAATTCCCGTGGACCGCATGAAACTCCTGGGCTACGTGCTCACGGGCCTCTTCGCCGGCATAGCGGGAATAGTCATGACCTCCCGCCTGGGCGCCGCTTCCATGACGGCCGGTACGGGGCTGGAACTGAGGGTCATCACCGCGGTCATCATAGGCGGCGCCAGCCTGCAGGGCGGCGAGGGCACGGTCCTGGGCGCCTTCCTGGGCAGCCTGCTGATGGCCCTCATCACGAACGCCCTCACCCTGCTGGGCGTGGACGTATACTGGCAGACCTTCGTCATCGGCGGCACGTTGTTGGTGGCGGTACTTATCGACAGGTTCGGAAAACTGCGGAAGGAACGCACCGTCAAGGTAATCGCCAGGTAAGTACGTTCCCGAGCCATTCGGAAGGTCGGGAACTTTTAAATTGGCTCTACTTATGAAGGAATTCCTCCCCTTTTTTTCCGGCCGGTGTATACTCGGTGAATGACGCTTGAACGACGTTTGGAGTGGGCTGAATCGATCATCACCCGGGGTGCCCAGCTCGCCGGGCTGGATGAGGCGAAAGGGGCTTGCCGCCTGCTTTCACAAGCCGGAAAAGTCCTGCGCCATCTGGGCGCGCGAAGTTCCCCTGTTCCCCTGCGGGACGAACTGGCCTGTGCCAGGGCCCTGGAAGCCGCCGAAAGTGTTACCGCGCCGGGTGCTTTCAGGCTTGACTGTGACGAAGACCTGGAGTATGAGGCCGCCTTTATTGCCCGGGGCTCCTTGGTGTCGGCCATGGACCTCATTTTTGCGGACAGGATGCGGAATCCTGACGCCGGAACCCTGCACATCCGCTTGGGACTGGCGCCAGCGGGCAATGATGCCCTGCTCCGTCTCGATTGCGGTATTCCCGGAAAAAATCCTGTCATCATTCCCCTGGAGTAAAAAATGATAAGCGCCCTGATCGTCGACGATGAGGATCTATCGCGTTATGCAGCGCGCAAGCTGCTTTCCGACCTGTACCTGGATGTCTCGGTTGTGGGCGAGGCGGTTAATGGGCGCGAGGCGGTGGAACTGGCCCGCGAGTTGAGGCCGGATCTGGTGATCATGGACGTTCGCCTTCCAGGCCTGGACGGGCTGGAGGCTGCCCGCCGCGTCGCGGAAGTATGCAGGAGGGCCCGCATCGTCATCGTGAGCGCCTACGATGATTTTACCTACGCCCAAAAGGCCCTGAACCTCGGTCTGGCCGGTTATCTGCTCAAACCCTTGTCTGCGGAAGACTCCCGCGCCACCCTGGATAAGGTACTCGCGGACATCAGGGCTTCCAAGGCGGGAATTGCGGGTTCCTCCGAAGTGTTCTCCGATGATGAAATGTCCGCCCTTGCGACCAGGGAGCCCAAACGGGTACCCCCAAACCCGGTGGAGGATTCGCGGGCGCTTGAACGGTCCATTAGGGACTGCGCCCTGGAGGGTACGGAACCGGGTGGGGCGGTCATCAACGCCCTTGTCGCCTGCTGGATGGCTGAAGATCCTGGCCTGCAGGCCTTGAAGGAACGGCTGAGCGACTTCCTGTTTGCCCTGAGATCCCGTTTCAGGGAACGCCGGGTCCGCGGTTTCAGGAAAGATATCCCGCTTTTGCCCCTGGTCGAGCAAGTCACGGGCGCTGGGGACGTTGAACGGTCCCTTGCAGCCTACATCAAGCATCAGGTTGCCCTGGGGGATGCAAGCCTTGCGGAAAACGACCCCGCCGTCCACCTGGTCGCTGCCATGCGCGACATACCCCTTCCGCTTCTTTCCCTGGATAGCCTTGCCGAACGGTTGCGACTGAGTCCGGAACATGTCTCCAGGGTGTTCAAGGAAACCTTGGGGGAAAATTTCGTGGAAGCCGCTACCCGCTTGCGTCTGGACGAATCCTGCAGGCTCCTGCGGATCGGGGCTGGTTCCATAGAAGAAATCTCCGGCAAGGTGGGCTACGGGGATTCCACCTACTTCTCACGCCTTTTCAAGCGGAAGATCGGTCTGACCCCCAGCGAATGGCGGCGCAGGAATCCGTAATTCCACCAGGGTCCCCCGTCCCCTGCCGCTCTCGATACGTACCGTGCCTTCGCCAAACAGTAATTCCAGCCTTCGTCTCACGTTTGCAATCCCGTAGTGGGCCCGGCCACCATCTCCGCCTGCTTCGGCCGGCGGCACGGTGTCAACCTGGTTGGTCTTCTTGGCCAAACCCGTCGGGTCGAAACCGACCCCGTCGTCGCTGATTGTTATCAGGGTACCACCCGAATCGTCCTGGCAGGCCTTTACGGCAACGTTTCCACCCTGTTCCCTTGGCTCGATTCCATGGAGAACCGCATTCTCGACAAAGGGCTGGACCGAAAGGCCCGGCAGGGACCTGTATTCAAGCTCCGCAGAACATTCAACCTCGAAGCAGAGGCGCGCGCCAAAACGGGTCTTCTGCAGGGCCAGGTAGTGGCGAACGATTTCCAGCTCCTCCCCTACGGTCGCGTGCTCGCGGTCGGCGGCAAAGGAATGGCGCATGATGCGGGCAAGGCTGTCAACGCTCCTTGCCGTCCTGCCGGCGTCCTCCAGGCGGGCCAGCGAACCGATGGACGCCAGGGCGTTGAACATGAAGTGGGGGTTGATGCGGGCCTGCAAGAGCTCGAGTTCGCTCTTCTGCAGGCTGTTCTCCAGTTCCAGGGCGCGGGTGCTTTCCTGGAGCAGGCGATCCGACAAGGCTGTCTTTTCCTGTTCCAGCTCGACCAGGCGCCGTATCCGGGGAGTCATGGAATTGAAGCTGCGGGCTACGAGTCCGATCTCCGCCGGCCCATTCTCATCAGCGCTTGGAGGATCCAGCTCTCCGGAGGCGAAGCGCTGAAGGGATACGGCCAGACCGTGGATGGGTCGTGCTATGGCGTCGGCGATGCGGACGGCGATAAGTACGAAGAGGAGCGCAATGAGCAGGAAGGCGATGGAAGAGATGTTCTCCGAGGTTTCGATGCGCGACCTGAGTTCTTCGGAGCGGGCTTCGGCCCGTTCCATATAGGCGTTCAGGATGGAGTCTATCTGGGTACCGATGTAGGAAATATAACGGCCCAGTTCAGCGCTCAGCCTGTCCATGTAGATGCGCTCTGTCCCCGCCTGCAGGGCTTCCTCGGCCTGGGCCGCCAGGCTCGCGTAGGTTTCCAGCATCGCCCGGAGGTCGCGGAAGTATCCAGGTCGCATTCGTGCAGCCCGACGTTCCAGATCCCTGGCGAGCGTCTCGAAGGCGAGTCTCGTCTCGCGGTTTTCCTGCCGGTAGTCGGGGTTGGCACTGCGCAGGTAATTGATTTCGGCGTTGTGCAGGGCGTTCGCGATGGATCGCAGTCTGACCACGTCGCCCTGCACGGACTGCATGGACGACAGTTCCAGATAGGCACCCCGGATGGAACCGACGGCGGCGAAGGCCGCTATGGTCGTAGCCAGTATGATCGCGAGGAAGCTGCCAAGAAGTGCGGCGCGCAGGCTGGGCACGCGGCCGTGGATGATTCCGGTACGCATCACTACCAGTATAGTGACCGAAGCGCATATCGGGTAGCGGGCAGGTACCAATCGTTGTATTATTGAAGCAGCGGCAGGAGGCATCATGGGTATGCATAGTGGTTTTTTTGCAAGGTCCGCCCTGGTGCTTCTGGGCGTAACGGCTTTTTCGGTCCTTTCGTGCGGGACTGGAACGAAAGCGGCCCGGTCGGGAACAACGCTGTCCGGGAATACCCGCCTGGCAGAACTTGAGGGCGTCGTTTTCGATGAACTTTCCACCTACCGGATCGCGTACTTCGAGGCGCAGTCCGTGGTGGATGCCAAGGCAACGGATCCGGCTGCTGCCAGCGGCCAGTCCATACAGGAAAGCGACGAAGCCTTCCGTGTCGTCGACAGGGGACCTGTCGGGGATCTTCCCCCGGACCTGAAAAAGCCTTCCATCTGGGTCGTTTTTTCCCAGCCCGTAGTGCCCCTTGCCCAACTGGGCAAACCGGTACGGGATACCGGATTGCTGACCATCGAACCCAAGCTGAACGGGACGTATCGCTGGTACGGTTCGCGGCTTCTGGCTTTTGAGAGTGACGACGAAAGCCTGCCCCAATACCGCTACACGGTGACGGTCTCCGACAAATTCCGCTCCCTGGGCGGAAAACGGCTGGAGGGCGAAAGGGTCTTCACCTTCGAGACGGAACGCTTGTCCTTGGTTTCCTGGGAACTGGGTGAGGCGAGGGTCGGGAGCGAGGCCGGAAAAACGGAGACTGTCTTCGAAGAACCCGTGGCGGTGGACCCCGACGACGCGCACCCCGACGAGGCCCGGACCATCCGGCTGATGTTTTCCTACCCGGTAAACCTGAATGAAATAGCAAAATGGCTGGAACTGCGCGGGGAATCAAGGACCTGGGCCTTCACGCTTTCCCGGCCCCCAAGCAAGAAGGGCGCACCCCGCAACGAGGCCCTGGTCCAGTTGCGCCTTAAGGAAACGCCACCCTTCGATACCGAGTTCGAGCTTGTGCTCCGGGAAGGAACCCGCTCCGAGGCCTCGATGCTCGGGACGAAACAGGAATACATTTATACCTTCCACACCCTGCGGCCCTTCGGCCTCAACTCGGTAAGCACCTATTCGTGGGAAGCTCCGCGTACCCCGGAAGGGGACGCAAACCCCATTTACCTGGAATTCACCCACCCGGTGGACCCCCAGGGAGCGGAGCGCCTCGTGTTCGTGGAAGGCCTCCGCGTGGAACCCTCCAACGTGTACGTCGCGGGGAAGTACCTCATCCTGAACGACCTTCCAGTGGAATATGAAACCACCTACACGGTCACCGTAGCCCCCGGTCTTCGCGATGTCTGGGGCAGGACCCTGGGCACGGAAGCGTTCGGGGAAGCCGAGATAGGCGCCGCGTCCAGTTATGCATCCCTGTCCGACAGCGGCGCCCACATGCTGGAGGCCTCCTTTCCGCCCAAAATCATCTGGGAAACCCAGAACCCCGTCTCGGTGCGCAGGGCCGCCCTGTCAGTTGCCGGACCGTATGAGCGGGCACCCGAGGAGGCTATGAAGCCTGTGGACCTTTCGTCCATACCCGCCAACACCCGTCACTTCCGCGTGGAGGACCTTTTGCCCTTCATGGGACCGGGCGGGAAGGGGAGTGCGGGCTTCCGCTGGGAATTCGTCACCAAGTCGTCTTGGGAAGAAGGCGAACTGGACACGAGCGAACAGTGGCTGAGCGTGCAGGTTACCGATCTGGGCATCACGACGCGTTATGCGTACAACAGGTTGCTCGTCTGGGCTACCCACCTGTCCACGGGGAGCCCCGCCGCCCTTGCGCGGGTCGAATTGCTGGAAGGCACCAACCTGGTACTGGACGGCAGGACCGACAAGGACGGGCTGGCGGTCTTCGATTTTCCCCAGGGATTCATGAAAGCCCGTTTTACCCCTCCCCTGCCCTGGGGCGCGAAGCAGGGGCTGTCGGGGCTTCGCATTCGCGTGGTCGAAGGCAAGGGCGCCTCGGGACCGTCCAGGACCGATGACGAAGTGGAATTCATCCCCAACGAAAGCCATAACCTGTGGCGTTTCGGCGTGGTCGCCGACGAGGACCCCTCGCGCATCGAAAAGCCCCGGATGACCACCTTCCTGTTCACCGACCGGGGCATCTACCGGCCTGGCGAGACCGTGAGCTTCCGGGGCATAGATCGGGACCTGCAGCTTGGCGCGTATGTGCCTTACGTTGGCGCCTACAAGATTACCGTGAGTCAGGGAGCGTACCGCAGCCCGGTGGTGACCCGCCTTGAGGGCACAACCTCCATAACCGGGGGCAACCACGGCTCCTTCACCCTGCCTGCCGATGCGGCACCTGGCAATTGGCTCATAAGCTACGAACGGGACGGCCAGACCCGCCGTTTCTATTTTACCGTGGCCAACTTCGAACGCCTGCGCTTCGAGACTTCCCTTTCCTTCCCTGACCGTACCCTGTACAAGGGCGAGCGGCTCGCGGCGACTTTTTCCGCTAATTACCTCGCAGGAGGCGCCCTTTCCTCCGCCCCCTACACGTATTATTGGACCCGTGAACCCGCCTACTATAACCCCGGAGGGTTCTGGGAAAATTGGCGTTTTGGACCTTCGGTGTCTGACGGCCGGAGCTACCTGAGCGAGGGCGAGGGCGTTCTTGGACCCGAGGGCAAGGCCGAGTTGACCCAGGAAAGTCCGATGGAGGGTGTCGAGGGAGCGCCGTACCGCTTCCGCGTGGAGGCGGCCGCCCAGGACGCCGCCAGGCAGGAAGCCGCGCGCAGGGGTGACGTCATGGTGCACCCGGCGTCCTTCTACATAGGCGCCAGGCTGGATGCCGGAGACGCGGATACCGAAGCCGCCATTTCGGCCGCACTGTCCGGGGCGACGTCAGGAACGACGTCCGGTACGGTTCCAAACGCGCCCCTGGAAGCATCCTCGGGTTTCCTCTCCGCCGACAAGAGCGCCACCGTCAGCTGGGTCCTGCTCAACCCGGATGGAAAGGTCTGGGTACCCACGAAGGGCACTGAATTGACCGTGGATTTCGTCCGTACCGAATGGAAGACCGCCCGGCAGGCGGGCATAGGCGGGCGGGTAAACCTGGTA